>JBARJD010000144.1:0-19111 GCA_049800095.1 Thermoplasmata archaeon
GGAACGTGGTCGGCGGTGAGCGCGGCCTGCAGACGCGCGACGGCCGCTTGGCCCGGATTCACCGGAGCGGCGGATGCCGGAGCGGCAGAGGCCGATGACGGGGCGGTCACGGTCGCGGGTACGATCGCCTCCGAGGGGTGAATCGCACCTACGATGGATGTTCCCGGTAAGAACATCAAGGCGGCCGCCGCGATGACTAGGACCAGACCGAGGCGTGACCAACTCGACATGGTAGCGCGGGCATGCTGTATAACTAAAAGAACCCCACGCTTGTGGGAATGGCCCGAAATCTAGCGGATCGAAGCTAGGTGGCGCTTCTCGTGCGGCTCGAGAGGGCCCCCCGCCGGGACCTACAAGGACCCCGGTCCGTATCCTTATCTTGCAATCTCCTCATCCCAGACTGCTATGTGTCGCTTGCTGGGGGTTCTCTCACCCGAAGTCATCTCGTCACGGCTCTGGCTGCTCGACGCGGAGCGGTCCCTCTTCGTCCAGTCCAACGCCAGCCCCGAGACCGCCCAGAAGGACGGCTGGGGGATCGGCTGGTTCGACGAGGAGGGTAGGATCCACCTCCAGAAGGGCACCCACGGCGCCTTCGAGCCCCGCGAGAAGGAGCATTACCGACTGATCGCCGGCTCGGCCCGCAGCCAGAACCTGATCGGGCACCTCCGGCACGCGAGCAACCCGATGAACCTCCCCCGAGAACAGCTCCTGTCCCTCGTGAACTCGCAGCCGTTCGAGGACGGGCAGACCCTGTTCGGCCACAACGGCTCGATCCCGCTCCCCATGGAGACGCGAAAGAAACTGGGTTCCCTGGACGCCAAAGTCCAGGGGGTCAACGATAGCGAGGTGCTCTACTGGCTGATCCAGAAGCATTACCGGGACTCCGGCGACCCCCTCCAGGCCTTCGTGGCCGCCCGGCAGGACCTCGTGACCGTGTGGGAGGAGAACGGCCGACCCGCGGGGGGACCCTGGAGCGGCCTCAACGTGCTGTTCGCCCCACTGCAGGACGAGTTGTGGGCCTTCTGTTGCTACGAGGGCGAGCACGGCCACAATCTCTGCGACGATGGCCAACCCTACTACCAGATGTCCTACCAGGAGAGCCCGACCGGCCTGGTCGTGGGAAGCGAGCCCTTCGATTCCCATCGGGAGAATTGGAACGCGCTACCAAACGGTCAGTTCCTGCGTGGCCGGATCCACAACGGACGGGTGCTGGTCGAGAAGGGTCCCTTGCCGGTGCTTTCTCCCATCCCGTCGGGCTAGCGGGGAGTTTCGCCGGGAGCGGGGGGTTCCCCCGACGCGGGCGTCGCGTCGAGCGCCGGCTTCGGCGTCGAGGAGCGTCCCCGGAGCAGGGTCGCTTCGAACATGGAGGAGAAATCGTCCTCCGAATGTCCTTGGGCGATCGCCTCGTCGAGCAGCTTCCGCGCCTCCCTCGTCATCTTCACGGCCCGGCCCTCCCGTGTGGCCGCCTTCTCCGCGAGACGTAGATCCTTGCGCGCGAGCGCCGTGGTGAACTGGGCCGGATACCGTCGTTCCGCGAAGGCCGGCGCCTTCCGCTCCAGCATCGCGGAGCGACCTCCGCCGGCTTGCAACACCTCGAGAGTGCGGGCGCGGTCGAGGTGAAACCCGTCCGCCAGCGCGAGGGCCTCGGTGGAGAGCGCCGTGATACCGATCGTGAGGAGATTGTTGACGAGCTTCATGGCGTTGCCGGCCCCGACGGGCCCCATGTGCTCCACTCGGCGGCCCATGCGTTCGAGAAGGGGTCGCGCCCGCGCCACATCCGGCTCGTCTCCCCCGACAAAGAAGGCAATCTCCCCTCGAACGGCCTGATCGACGCTTCCTCCCACCGGCGCGTCCATGTAGTGGATCCCCCGCTCTCCGAGGCGGGCCGAGAAGCCCCGACACTCCGCCGGGTCGATCGTGCTCATGTTCACGATGAGGGCGCCCGGTGGGGCGGCCTTGGCCCACCCCGACCGGCCGAACAACACGCTCTGAACGGCCTTACCGTCGCTGAGCATGACGAACGTCACGCCCTTCCCGATCGACTTCGCGAGGTCGCGTGGGCTCACGACCCACCGGCCTCCGCTCGCTACCAACGCCTCTGCCTTCGTCTGGGTTCGGTCGTAGGCGACGACCGGTAGGCCCGACTGGGCCAGCCGCTGCGCCATCGGCGAGCCCATGTGTCCGAGACCGGCAAATCCGACGGCCGGATGGGCGTCACCTGAGTGCGCAGTTTCGGCCGGTGTGGGGTTGGACTCGTTCATGCGCCGGGAAGGACCGGGAGGCCTAAGAAGGTCCCCTTCGTTACGAGCCATCAAGAACGGCGGCCGAGGGGGAGGAATGGCGAACGGTCGTCCGGGAAGTATAGCGGTCGTCAACGCCTTCAAGGCCCACACGGGCTCGAGCTCGGTCGCGCGGTCGTACTTTGACGCGCTCCGGCGGCAGGACCTCCCGACAAACTGGTACCAATGCGTGTCGTCTCGGGATGCGGGCTCTTACGACAACCTGGGAGTCATCATTGATGGGTACAAGATCTTCCGAGACGACCTGAATCTTGTCCTGAACTCAGTCCTCGTCTTTCCTCGGAAAATCGCTCGTTTAAAGGAGAGCGTCACCATCCTGACTGACCCGGTCCTGCTCGGCGCCGCCCCCCGGTTGAACGAGTCGATCGTCGTCGTGCACGACCTTCGGGAGCTCGTGACTCACCGCAGGAGCCTGGCGGCGGGGGCGTACTTCCGTTGGCTCTTCCGCCGCCTGAACGCAATCCAGCACGTGATTTGCGATTCGGAGGCGACGCGAGCCGAACTGTTACGATTCTACAGACCGGCCGTTCCGGTGGACGTGATCCATCCGCCCTCTCGCCTTGCGGGAAGGCCGATCGAGCATATCGAGCAAGCCCTGACGCGCATCGCCAAGGAGCGGACGCTTCGCCTTCTCTGCATCGCCGCGGACCGCCCGTACAAGAACATCGCGCTGTTCTACCGACTGGCCAAGCTGCTAGAGACACCTCGAGCGGGGTGGACTTTCCGCTTCCGCCTCATCTCGCGAATCGGGTCCGCATCCTCCCGAACGATAAAACAGCTGGCCGCCTCAAACCTGGAAGTCGTCCCGGCCGTGTCCGACCTCGCCTCGGAGTACGAGCAGGCGGACGTCCTCATCCATCCGTCGTTGGTGGAGGGCTTCGGCCTCCCTCCGGTCGAGGCGATGCAATTCGGTATTCCGATCATCGGGTCTGACGGAGCTTGCTTGCGGGAGGTGGTCGCCGGCGGAGGCGTGCTGGTCGCCCCGCAGGATATGCAGCGGTGGATTTCGGCGGTGACCCAGATGACGGACCCTGAGATCTACTCGGAACGGGCCCGCGCCTCGGCGAGTCGAGGAGAGCAGTTCACCCCGGTCGCCTTCGAGGGACGGCTCCATGCGTGGATGCAACGTCGATTGGCTTGACCCCTCCTGGTCGTGAGGCGAGAAGATCACCGGGGCAACGTGCCCGCCGACGTCGGTTGTTTGTGGATGGCCCCAGAACGAGCTCCTCTCAACTCGTGGCCCCGAGGTTAGCGCCGGCGACTCACTTCGAGGACTTTCGGTGTCGTTCCATGTCGGCCGTGACCATGATGCGAACCAGATCCCCGAACCGGGTTTTCGCTACCCAACCGAGTTCGCGTTTCGCCTTCGACGGGTCGCCCCGGAGGTTGAAGACTTCCGATGGACGGTTGAACTTCGGGTCGATGCGAAGATGGTCCTCCCAGCGCTCGACTCCCGCTGCCTTGAACGCTTCCTCGAGAAACTCTCTCACGGTGTGGGACTCGCCGGTCGCCCCCACGAAATCACCCGGCTCCTTGGCTTGAAGGCTCCGCCACATGAGCTCAACGTAGTCCGGAGCGTAGCCCCAATCTCTGCGGGCCTCTAGATTTCCTAGGGTCAAGGTTTCCGCGTTTCCCGTCGCAATACGGGCCACCCCGTCGGTGATTTTTCGCGTAACGAACTCAAGTCCCCGCCTTTCACTTTCGTGGTTGAAAAGTATACCGTTTGCAACGAACATTGCATACGCTTCGCGGTAGTTTACGCATGCCCAGTAAGCATACACCTTTGCCACCCCATATGGGCTTCTCGGATGGAAAGAGGTTGTTTCGTCCTGCGGCTCGGTCTGCACGTGGCCGAACATCTCGCTCGAGGACGCCTGGTACACCCGGGCGTGAGGCGCGTTTACGCGGACGGCTTCCAGAAGACGCAGGGCGCCCAACCCGGTGATCTCCCCGGTGAGTACCGGTTGCGTGAACGACGCTCCCACGAAGGACTGGGCGGCTAGGTTGTAGACCTCATCGGCCGAGGTGGACTGGACCGTATGGTTCAGTGACGATTGATCCATCAAATCTCCGTCAAGTAATTCGATCCGATCGATGATTCCCGCAAGGTTCGTCAGGTTCGGTGAGCTCAACCGCCGCACCAGCCCAATTACCCGGTACCCCTTCCCCAACAGAAATTCGGCCAGGTACGACCCGTCCTGCCCGGTAATTCCTGTGATAACGGCGGTTCGGGCGGGCACAGCTTCGCTTAGCCCATGGGGGATATTATTCTGCGGTCTCGGAGGGAAGATGGACGGTCGGGACGGTCTACCCTGCGAACGGGCGCTCTTGCTCTCCAGGTTCGCCTGCCGGCGGGCTCAGAAATTGTCCGACTCTCGCTTCAACCGGCCGAACCGGCGAGGAAAACCGGTTAAAAAGGCGAATAGGCTACGTGTGCCCCGCGTGCCACGCTTAGGCACGCTTCGGCAAAAGAGGGCTCGATGGCGCTCGGCGCAGAATTTTGGGGGGCTAGAGGAGTTCTATAGGTTTAATTACCTCCGGGCGGGACTGCTCGGAAGTCATGCAAGACAAAGGACCCTTCCCCACCACGATTGACTTCGGTGGGCCTCAAATTCGCGGGTACGAGGGAGAGGGACCCGCCTATCGAGTGTGGGTGCCCTTAGTGGAGTCTCCTGTGCGGTCAGGCGTTTTCCGAGGCTATGGCCAGAGTGCGCCACCCGAGTGGAACGTTTCTCCGGACTCCATCTCTCTCGTCATTCCGGCGTACAATGAGGGGGGACGGTTGGAAAAATCTCTCAATGAGTATTTGCCGGTCCTTGAGTCGATGGGCATTCCGTACGAGGTCATTGTTATCGCCGACGGATCTGACCACACTCCGGACGTTGCCCAACGGTACCGAGCGCGTGGAGTTAGCTGTTTTACATATTCCAACAAGCTCGGGCGCGGTGGAGCGATATTAGAAGGGTTCCGTAAGGCTCGGTTCGAGCTGATCGCGTTCGCCGACGCCGATGGAAGTGTGCCGGGAACCGACTTCGAGCAGATGGCTCGTTTGGCTTTGCGGGGGATGCCGGCGGTCGTAGCCTCCCGCCGACTTGAGCCGGAGATAGTTCCGGTTCCAGAGCCACCGCTCCGTCGTTCGGTGGGGTTCGTGTGGGCGACCCTGGTCAAACTGGTGTTGGGCGTTCAACTTAAAGACAGCCAGTGCGGTTTGAAGGTCTTCTCAAGATCGGTCGTTCAGGACGTAATCCTGCGTCGTCTGACGGTCACCAACCGTACGTTCGAGGTCGCAATGATGTTCCACATTGCGCGAGCCGGCATCCCGGTCTGTGAGTTTCCCGTTCGGTATGTCCACGACTTCGACTCCCGGATGCCGATAGCGAGGGCAGTTCCAGTTATGTTCCTCACGTTGATGGGTATCGCGCTGGCGAACCTGCTGGAAGTCCGCGGTATGCGTCCTCCCAAGTTCATCGTCGGTCTGAATTCCAGATTCGCATCAGTTTAGAGTCTTATTATCCGCGCACCCATCTCGTCAGCAGCTCGCCGGGGCGTTGAAGGGGGGGAGTCTGACGGGCGTTCCGACCCCTCCGGCAACCCCGTTCCCGACGGGCCCCCTCCTGTGGGAGCGCCTCCGGAGGGAACTGCGCAACCCGTACGTCTTGATCCTGCTCAGTGCGGTGGCTGTTTACAGCTGCTATTGGACTTGGCTTTCGGTTTCCAAATATTATGGCTTGGTCGCCGCCGTGTACGACCTGGGCTTGTTCGCGCAGCACACATGGATCTTTACCCAGCCTGGATCCGTTGGGCTGTATGGCTTTCCTGGCCTACCCGGGTCGGTGGCATACCTTGCATTGGTCGTGGACCAACCATTCCAGTTTCTACTCTCCCCTCTCGGTGCCGCCAACAGCTATCCGACGATCCTCATCCTGCAATCGGTCGCTCTTGGGACGGGTGCCCTGCCGCTCTACGCGATCGCACGGAGAATTCTCGCCTCGGACCTACCTGCCCTTTTCGTTTCGATGGCCTACTTGCTGTATTTCCCGCTTGCCGGCGTCAACTGGTTTGACGCGCATTTCATCGCATTCTTCATCCCGTTGTTCCTGCTGGGCTACTACTTCCTAGTCCAACGAGCTTTTCGTCTGGCCGGCCTATTCCTCTTACTCGCCGGAAGTACCGAATACCCGTCGATTCTTCTGGTGCTCTTGTTCGCCCTCACGCTCATCGGAGAGGCTGTTCTGAACGAATGGCTCCTGAAGCGAGAGCGCGACCTTCCCTGGCTGAAGTTTGCCACCGTTCTGTTCGTCGTTTCTCTGCTGTTCTTCGTGTACCAATTCGTCTACCTGAATGCCTACTTGGGGCCTCTGGGCTTCGCGGCCACCGTACACACGGGGAATCCGGGTGGGGTCTCGATTTCGAGTGGCCACGTAACGATCCAAAACCGGGTGACAGTGGCTCTGTTTATTCTTACACCGGTTCTCTTCCTTCCCGTTCTTTCGCCCCGCTGGCTGGTGATGTTGGCCCCGATCGGATTCTTGATCTTCGGTACGACCTACTTCGGTTACGCGTTTCCGGAGATATTCCGTGGTCAGTACAGCGCGGTGTTCATTCCGTTCGTGTTTCTGGGAGTCGTGTATGCATTGAACTGGCTCAAACGTTTCTATCCCACACGCGAAGGACGTTTTGTAAAAGGGCCGAGCAGACTCCATTCGGTACGACGTCTTGCAAACCCATCGACGCTAGGTCTAGCAGTATTAATCACGGTCATCGTCTTCGCAACGATCTTCCAACCGTACGGCCCTCTCAACAGCCGGGGCCCGGACCGGTTCGTTGAACCATCGATCAACCTGACCAGCTTCAACGAGCTTCAACAGCTCGAATCGCTCGTGCCGCGGAACACTCCTTTTGTTCTCTTCCAGAATGACATGCCGGGAATGCTGCCCCGGCCTCTGGCCTATCTCGACACACCGCTTGTGACAGGAATAGTGGATTGGAAGAATGTCTCGATCTACGATGCGGAGCGGGGTCAGTTCCCGATGACCCTCTTTAGCGGCCACACCGTTAATGCCACAGTACAATATGCGGTGGACAACCCGCATAACTGGGGATTTTTGGCAAAGGGGGGCGACTCGAACGACTCGATGTACGACTTCATCCGGGTCCTCTACGGTTCTGGCATGTATGGCATTCTGGGGGAAGTGGATGGCATGATCGCGCTCGAGAGGGGCTATGAAGCAGGCCCGCTGCTGTATTCGCCATTCAATCAACTCATTCCGGCGCAAGACCTCTTGGTACCCAATCTTCCTCCGGGCGAGTGGATCAACAGCTCGTGGAACGGTTCCAAAGTTCATCCAAGTCAGGACGTTATCTCGGTCACCAACGCCGATTCCACCCATGCTTGGGATGGCCCCAGTCTAACGCTGTCGCCGGGTTTGTACGAGGTACGGTTCTCGTTGCTGACGACGAATCTGTCGTCTCAAGACCGTGTCTCACTCGTTGCGGAAGCAAACGATGGCATCGACACTCTAGGAGCCGAAAACATCACCGGCTCGAACTTCACGCGAGCCAATACGTGGACCAGTTTCAACTTCACGTTCTACGCAAACAACACCTATCAATTGGTTGGCTTTCCGGGCCTCTCCGTCCTGTGGCATGGAACGCTGTCGATCCAATCGATCGACCTGACCCAACTGGCTCCGGGCTCCCCTCGCTACTCTCCAACCGGATCTTCGAGTTAAGTCAGCTCGCGTAGCGGCCCAGAGCGTCGATGCTAACTGATGCGATGGGAAGGGACGGGACCGACTTGACAGACTCGACAGATACGGGGTCGGGACTCCGAGCTCAGAGAGCCCGGTTTGATTCGGGTGCTTTCGCAGCGGGTACGGTTGCCGCTCCACGTGCACTGCCCCTCCCTATTCCGGGTTCTTGCCTCGTATCGTCCTTTCCACTCTTGTCCGGCCACGGACGCATCGTTGGACTCCTGCAGGACCTCGGATTGTTTCAGAACACCGCCTTCTTCAAGATCCGACGGCGCGATTCCGAGTCGGGGTACGCGACGGTTGTCACGGACGTGTTCCGTCTCGGCGGTCCTTCGGCGTTCCTTTCGCTTTTCGTTCCGAGCCAATGGAGCCGATACGTGAAGAACCTGAAGATGGTGCACTACTCCTCGCCCCACTTCTTTCACCTGGTAAGGTACAATCCAAACGCTACCGGGACGGTCCATGACTTGATTTTTCTTGACAAATCTACCCACAATCCTCGCGACACGCCAATCGGCACACGCTACTTCTTTCCGAGAGTTGTCCGATACGCTGATCGGTTGAAGGGCGTGGTCACGATCTCCCAGTCGGTCGACCGGCAGCTCCGCGCAATGATCCCTCGGGTGAATTCGAGAGTTATCCACCACTGGACGAGCTATGCGTTTAGGCCCGGCAACAGACTCGACGCGCGGAAGGAACTGGGACTCCCACTCGAAAAGAAAATCCTCCTGAACGTTAGCATCGATGTCGAGCGGAAAAACATCGACCTCCTTCCGAAGATCGCGAACGGGCTCGACGAGTCCTTCCTTCTCGTCCGAATCGGCGAAAGCCGTCGTATAGCGTCTCGATTCCGAAGCAATCGCTTCCTTGGGCTAGGGACGGTATCGCCCTCCCGATACCCTCGATACTTCAACGCCGCCGACGTCGTCTTGGTGCCCTCTCGGGCGGAAGGGTTCGGCGTGCCGGTCATCGAGGCCCTCAACTCGATGACGCCGGTTGTCGCTTCCAATATTGACGTGTTCCGGGAAATTCTGGGAGACGCCTACCCCTTCTTGGAGGACCCTGACGATGTCTCGGCCTGGGTGGCCGCAACGCGGCAGGCGTGGGAGACGGCCCAATCGACTCCCCGTTCTCACGCGCTGTACAGCCGGTTCGGCGATTACTATCGGCCCGAGAGGGGGCTGAAGGACTTTCTGAACTTTTACAACGATATGGGTCTCTTAAGTTCGAACGCGCCGTTCCCCGACTTGCACCCGTCTTCGAACCTTTCCGGTGCGGTCCAATGAATGAGAGGGAGGGCGCGGGCATCGATCTGGAATTTCTGTCATCGTCCTACGCGCAGTTCGCCGACGATCTTCGTAAGGTTCGAGAGAGTCAGGCGGAGCTGTACGACCTGTACATGTCTTCTGGAGCGGGGGGAGGAATTCTGTCTCGCCTGGAGACCCCGAGCCGCCTTATTTCACCAGGTGCACGGCAGTGGATTTCGAACCACGTTCCGCTACGGATCCTAATCGAGGCACGACGGGCATCGAAAGCAGTGTTCCCAGGAAGGGACCTCGACCCTCAATCCGACGACATTGACTGCGAGATTGCCTATCTCCTTATTCGGGCAGCCCGGCCTCGAACCATAGTGGAGATTTCTCCGTGTGGGGGCTGGTCGACAGCTTGGCTCCTTTCGGGCATTCGCGACGCGAACCGGGGACACCTCTACTCGTACGACCTCATCGATGATGCTCTTCGCACTGTGCCACGCTCTTTGGCGAGAGATCGATGGACATTCGTCAAAGGAGACGTCCGGAGAGGGGCGAGTGCAATCCCTACCCCAATCGACTACCTCTTCTTGGACGCAGAGCACTCGGCCTCGTTTGCAACGTGGTTCTTGGAAACGCTGGTTCCGAAGCTCTCGGAGAACGCGATCGTCACCGTCGATGATATCTTCCATCCGGAAATGGAGCGGGCGGGAGAAACGGGCGAGTCGAAGGCCGTTCTGTCGTGGCTGTCGCAGCGGGGTATGCCCTACTTCACAGTGGCTCCGAGCGCCAATCGCGAGGCCTATGACCAACTCGTTGCTTTGCGACAGAAGTTAGGACTCATGGGCCAAATCCACTCCAGCACCGTCAATCCTGCCATCTACTTTCGCGCCTCCGGTACGCGGGGCACTGTTGTTCCAAAATCAAGCTCGTAGTTCCTGAGCCACAGAATACCCGCGGAGAGAATTGGGCCCACTCCGGCAATTGTGGCCGGGCTTCGGCGGTCCACACCATACGGCAAGCTCCATCTCGTCGCAAACGGGCAGACTCTTGAAAACAGTGTGCCTGCGCGACTCACGTCTATCCGCGAATGCATCACCCAGCTGTCTCTTTGAACTTGGAGAACTGCTACCCGAAGGCGTGAGTGACCTCCATTTGTCCGGCCGGCAAGAAACCTTGGCTCGAGATACCGCGACGGCGTGGGCCTCTTGGACCACAGAGCTCAGCAGGACCGCCGGAAGCAACAAATATTCGCGAGTTAAGGACGAATGTTCTCCCCGGCACAATCTCTAACATAAAGTGGTCCAATGGCCCGAGCCCATGGCACCTTCCAGACCCCCAGACTTGATGCTGATTGTCTTGGATTGCGTCAGGTCGCAGGACTTCTATGGTGGCGAGGATGCCGTGCCGGGGCTGAAAGCCTCCGAATCCTTGGCCCGGGAAAGTGTGGTGTATCCCCGAGCGGTGGCCCCAGCCTCGTGGACGGCTCCCTCTCACGCCAGTATTTTTACCGGACTCTACCCATGGGAAAGCGGGGCATTCGGCACAAACTTGACGCCCCCCTACGTACGGGAGCGAACATTGGCAGAGAATCTAGGTGCCGCCGGCTACCAAACCGGTGCCTTCTCCGCGAACCCTTTCATAAGCCCCCACACTGGCCTCGATCGAGGATTCGATACAAGTCGTTGGGGAAGCTGGTCCGATTGCTACCTCCGGAAGGTAACTAAGTGGGTTTCGACCCCCCACACGAGCCACCCGGGGGCGGAACTCCGCGGGTCGATTGATGGCCCCTTGAGGCTGAGCCGAGGTGTCATCCGTGATGCCACGCTAGCTTACCCTGTGGGGTTGGATGTTGGCACGAGACTACTCTCTAGGGCCCTGGGTCTGGGTGCTCACTCCCCATCACGGGTCGCACCCTGGATCGAAACGTCGATCAACGGGTGGCTGTCGGAAGCGAAGCGAGATCGACCGGTATTTTGTTTTGTGAACCTCATGGACGCTCATGAGCCGTTTGTGGGCCTGCCTGAGCGTATTACCGACGTAGCGAGCTGGTTGGGCCCGCTCGTGCTGCCTCATAAAGCTGGCAATCGGAACGGCAAACGTATGATGGTGTCCCGCCAAGATGGTGAGAAACTGCGCGGATTGTATCGTGTAGCAATAGGCATTCTCGATAGCAGATTGAAGGAGATCTTCCGGGTCTTCCAGGGAATCCGGGACTGGGACAACACGTGCGTAGTAGTTACCAGCGATCACGGCCAAGCGTTTGCCGAGGCGGGCGCACTCTTCCATGCGGGAGGAGCTTCAGACGCTGTTCACCGGGTTCCCCTCATAGTGAAACCCCCTCTGAGTAACGGAAAGCACCGGTTAGATCGTGCGTGGACACCGCTGACAACTCTCCCCTCCATCGTCGCGAGGGCAATGTTTGGGAGCGAACTCACTACTCAACTCATCTCAAACATGGGCGAGACGTCCGAAAATGACCACGCGGGATCCTACGCGTTGTCGCTTGCCGAGAATACGTTGCACGGGAGCTCGAAGTCGGATAGTGACGGAGGATCCGAACCGTACCCGGAGCTTGCAGTCGTAGGCTACTCCGATGCCTACGACGTTGTGATTGACACGAGGACTCTAGACTGTAGGAGTCTTTCAAACGGGATGCCTGATGGCTTCGGGCTCGAACCAAGAGCATCTGGAAATGGGCTGGAGCCGGACCTGAGGTCCATTGCGATGCAAGCCGCGATGAAGATGCGGGAGTCTCGCACCTCTCGAGACCACGAAGGGATTTCGCGCCATCTGGCGCAATGGGGGTACGAGTAGCCATCCGGACCCCGAGCTGAGAATCCTGGACCCACGGCGGGCGGCGCTCTCTTGTTCCTTCGATGAATCCGGCAACGGGCGGTACTGCGACGTCCGGGTTTGTAGCCCCTCTGGCAGGCTATCATGGTTCGCATCAAAGAGTCTGGACCGTGCGGACCGTCGTTCAATCCCTCAGGCATCGCCGCGTCGAATGTGGTGTTCTTTAATCCTCCCAAACAATCGAAGTGAGCCCCTGCATGCCTTCCCGAGCGACAACCGCCTCCACGGATCGCCCGCCTTCACACGGAAGCATTGCGCAAAGCTTCACCAACGCCGCGATGGGCTCCAAATAGGTCAACCAGTTCCAAGAAATTGAACGGCCTCAAGGTGTGGCTCTTTCGGACCAAAGGGTCTCCACGCGTCGCGTTCGAAGTTCGAATGAGCAACACGTTGCCAGGAGTCGATGACGACCGAAGTGTTGTCCAGATAAGGAGCAAAGAGGTCGCCTGAGCCGCTGCGCAAGCCTCACCTTTTCATACTGAAGCACCTGCGGTCGGCCAAGATGCCTCGGAGATTCCTCTAACTTGTTCGCGACCCTACCGGATGCCTGAACGAGTGAGCACGTACTCTGGGACCGCAAGTAATGACGGTTTCTTTCTATGCCGGTGAATACCGGCGACGATTCATCGCCCACGCCCAAGCGCTTCGAGACGACAAGGGGGCGTTACTGCTCGTCCCTGCCTTCGCCGTGTATGTTGCCGTCTGGTCCTACCTAACGGTGCTGAAGTTCTACGCCCTGCATGCCACCGTGTTCGATCTGGGTCTCGAAATGGAACAGCTTTGGAAGTTCGTGCACCCCATTGGATTCAACGCGACGACCTATTTGCTAACGGCGCTGAACCAACCGTTCCAATTCCTTCTGTCTCCCATTTCACTGCCTCTCAGCTATCCTCTCCTTTTGGTCGTGCAATCGATCGGACTCGGATCTGGTGGGTTCGCCGTCTACGGGATCGCTCAGCATATCCTCAAGACGCGGACCGGCGCGTATTGCCTTTCACTCGCCTATCTCCTCTACTTCCCTATCGGCGGGGTGAACTGGTTCGACTTCCATGCCCAGGCGTTCTTCATTCCAATTTTCTTGTGGGGTTTCCTTTGCTACTTGACCCGGAGGTACCGGTTCGCGTTGGTCCTCCTTATGCTCGCCGCCGGAACTACCTACTCTTACGTCCTTCTCGTGGTCCTATTTTCCAGCCTGACGGTCCTCGAGCTAGTCCTCCGGCGCGCCTTCCTCAAGGAGAACGGGGACAGCGGCGAGTGGAAGTTCGCTCTGATCCTTCTGGCCGCTTCGGCCGCGTACTTCCTCTATCAACTTGCCGTCTATTCCTATCTGATCGGGATCTCCCTGTCCCAAAACGCCCAACTCGTCGCGGGGTCGATTCCGGTATTGAATCGGGTCGAGGTGATGGCCCTGCTTCTCGTCCCGACACTCTTCTTACCAGCCTTCGCCCCCAAATGGCTCGCGATGCTCCTCCCTTTCTCGTACCTAGAATTCACCTCTGCCGCGAGCCCGTTCAACTTTTCCGCTATCTTTCGGATCCAGTTCACTGCCCTCGCGATCCCCTTCGTCTTCATTGGGACGATCTACGGACTCCGGAACATGAATCGCCTACTGGCCTCATGGAGGGCAGCGACCGAACATTCAAGTCCACCCCGAGAATCGCTCAAGCGTTTCATCCGGCGCCCCCGTCGCTCCACTAGCCTCGCGATGACAATGCTGGCGGTGACAATTGGTTGTGCGACAGTGTTTCAGCCGTACGGACCCTTGAACCAACTCGGCCCGGATAACTTTGGAACGGCCACCGCTACGAGTGTGAATTGGACCTACTTCAATGAGTATACTCACCTCGTGAGCCTGATTCCGGCCGATACCCCCTACGTGCTGTTTCAGAACAGCATGCCGTCCGTTCTTCCTCGGCCGTTAGATTATCTCGGAACCGCCTTCGTGCCGGAGTTCGCCCACTGGATCAACGTTTCCGCCTACGATGCCGCGAGTAATCGATTTCCGTTGGAAGTAGTGGCCGGACGACTTGCGAACGTTCCCCTCAACTTTGCCATATCGGATCCCAACAACGAATGGTATT
Source organism: Thermoplasmata archaeon (assembly GCA_049800095.1). GTDB lineage: Archaea > Thermoplasmatota > Thermoplasmata > Lutacidiplasmatales > UBA184 > JAKIWV01. The sequence continues at coordinate 14,241 of JBARJD010000144.1, forward strand.
CTCTGGGAGACAATGTTTCGATGTTCTCCTTCTTCACCACCCTGTATCAGTCGAGGTTCTACGGTTTGGCAGGGGAGGCGAGCGGAATGACGGTGCTCGCTAGGGGATACAGCGGGCCCCTCGAGTACTACCAACCTTTCTCGGGAAAGCTTCCCTCGACGGATTTGTACGTGGGGGAAACTGGCGAACGATCGACTGGCCCGTCACTTTCACGCGCCAACTTGTCCGGTCAAGTGGCTTGGCACAGTCCCCCCTTCCCGCTATCTCCGGGTACGTACCGCGTGGCATTTTCCCTTTTGACTTCCCTGACCGCGGCAGACAACAGCCTTTCACTCGTCGTGCTCGGGAACGGTACCGGTCCGACGCTCGCCAACCAATCCGTCCGCGGTGGAAACTTCACTCAACCGAACGTCTGGACCACTGTCAGCCTGACGGTCCGTCTCACCACGGCCTACAGTCAGTTGCAGTTCGCGGCGTGGGATGCGGATTGGAATGGCACGATCTCTGTACAATCCATCGCCGTGACCGAGGTCGCTCCCCCCACCCCCCTCTTCTCCGGCGATACGTCGGCCGGCGTATTCGAGCCCGTCGCGGTTCCGGACTAAACAGCGATGAGGCGCATTCCCAACTCCTGCTTGGTGTCGGCATTCCCCGCCCAGTCCGGCTTGGGAAGAAGCGCAACGAACCTGTTCCGACTGGGTCTGTTCGAGCAAGCGTTCTTCTTCAAGTTCCACCGCAGCGACCCGGAAGCCGGCTACTCCCGCGTCGTGCCGAGTCGATGGGACCGTCTGGGGGGAGCCGGCGCCTACGCTTCCCAATACCTCCCCTCCGCATGGAAGAGCGCGCTACGACCGTTCGACTTCGTGCACTTCCAGTCCCCGCACTTCTTTCATCTGGCGCGGACGGTCCGTCGGGCCACCGGAACGGTGCACGACATGCTCTTCTTCGACACTGGCCGAGACCACGGATATCCACGGGGTTCCAGAGCCTACTTTCGTGGCGAGTTCCGGCGCGCGAACGAACTCGATGGGATCGCTACCGACTCTCAGCAGACCCAGCGAGCCGTCGCGGCGATGGCCCCCCACCTGCGCACGACCGTAATCCCGCTTTGGACCGATGCCGCGTTCAAGCCCCGGGATCGTACCCGGGCGCGGCGAGACCTTGGATTGCCGGACGATCCGGTTATACTCTTGAACGTGGGCTCGGACGTTCCTCGAAAGAACCTGGAAATTCTTCCTCGGATCATGAATGACCTCGGGAAGGATTTTCTCCTCGTCAGAATCGGACGCTCCGACCGAATTCGTTCCGCCTTCCATGAACGAAATCTCTTGGCACTCGAGTCCGTTTCGGACGTTCAGTATCCGATCTTCTTCAACGCGGCCGACATGGTCGTTCAGCCCTCTCTCGAAGAAGGTCTCGGATATCCGATACTGGAGGCGATAAACTCCGGGACCCCGGTGCTGGCCTCGGACATCCAAGTTTTCCATGAGCTGCTCGGAGCAGACTACCCATTTTGCCTGAACCCAGACTCCCCGGCCGAGTGGGTCGCGGCCGCACGTACGGTCGCGGGGACCTCGCGCACCAAGGCCGTCATGTGCGAACTGTACGGTCACATTGGTTCGTACTACCACGAGGAACGAGGGATGAAGGACTTCGAAGCATTCTTTCGGGAAGCCGGCGTGCTCTGATTCGGACCGGCCTCCGAACGGCGCGAGGCTCGGCAACCCGCCGCCGGTTGGAACGGTCATCAACTTGTCTGCCGGACTGTCGGGGTACCTCTTGCTGGGTGGTAACGCGGGTCGACAGTGCTGGTGACCGGTCGCACCAACTCCGCAGCGGACCGACAAGTCGGGGCTGTGCCCTCGGAGGTCGTTTCGCCGATTTTCGCCTCCGACCCACTGCGACCGCACGCCTTCAAGTAGCAGTACGTCGTACCACCGCCTACCCAGGGCGGCCTATGAGGTTCAGGAAATACCGGCGTGCCGGCGTCCTTCTCGACGCCGTACTCTCTCTGGCACTGATTCTGCTTGGGGCGTACGCCCTCGAGTCGATCGGGATCACCTTCGGGCAAGTCCTGCACGGCGCGCTTAGATTCTTTGGACACTGAAGCGACCGAACGCGGGAGCCGCCGCGAGAGCGGGTTAGGGCGCCCCTCGCGACGACCTTGCGGTGCGACATCGTAGGAAGCGCGGATCGTTTCCTCGGCCTCAGATACGCCCGCCGATCACATCGGCCGGCGACCCTTTCTCCGGCAGGGCCGGTCCAGCGGGGAGTGATTCTACTGATGGAGGAGCGCCCACGGGCGCCGACACGGGCCGGCGGCCCCCACGTTCTCGAAAAGAGCGGCTTGAAAAGTGGAAGGAATGGGTTTGGGAGGTGCCTGCGGGGGCAGACACCCCTATCGGCGACCACCCTCGGACTAGGCCTTGCTCCAAGTGAGGTGGACCGACGCTCCGGTTCCATCCACCACTACGGCGCCCATCGCCGGGTGGGCGGTATAGCCGGCCACCCCGCCGACGGTGAAGGCGTACGTGCCGTCGGGGTCATAGAACTGGATCGAGCTTGTCTTCGAGCTCATCGTGATCCCGTTGAGCGTTACCGACCAGACGGTCCCGTGAGGCAGCCCGGACTCGGTAAAGTGCACGAGGTAGATGGCGTAGGGCAGCAGCGGGAGGTAGTCCCCTCCGGCGGTAATCAGGCCCCCGTCGTTGTACGGAAGGACACCGTACGGGTCGCTCGCCGCGCCGTAGTTGCCCCAGTAGTTCCCGCCCTCGGTCGACAGGCCCAATATGCTGCCCGACAGTTTCCAACCGTTGACGACGCGCACATTGCTCGCCGATTGCAAGGTGACGTTCCACCGGTCGTGGTAGGTCACCGGGGCGCCGCTGTAGATGTCGACGGTCGGCGTGTAGGCCGTGTACGGGGTCACGAACGCGTTGTTGTAGATCAGGTTGCCCGAGGTCCAGAGCGTCAGTCCGACCTGACTTTCGTACCCGCCCACTGCGCCGGGGTTCGTGGCGGCGACCGCCACCGGGACGAAGACGTTGCCCCAGATCGTGTTGCCCGTTCCACCGTACATCATCAGACCCTCGCTCATCACCTGGAACGTGTTCCCGGCGATGAGGTTGTGGCTCGAGTACCACCAGACCATGCTGGCCTCGGTGAAGCCGACATCGTCCGCGAAGATCCAACCCGTGATGAGCGGGGTATCGACCACGGAGACGTGGGTCACGTCAAAGTAGCCCTGCTCGAGGTAGTTGGTCAACGGCAGGCCTTGGGCCACGACCGTCGCCTCCTCCGGCTGGATGGCGTAGGTAAACTCGAACGAGGGCGCGTCGAGCACCGCTACGTAGGCCGTCGTGCCGACGAGGAGAATCCCCGGGAAGACCGGGAACAGGTAGTCGTTGAACTCCCCGAACAGCGGGCTGATCAGGCCCACCTGATTGTTGTCGAGCACGTACGGATTCGAGGCCGTACCCGTCCCCGCCTGCGAGATCCCCGCTAGTTGACCGTTGCCGGTCGCCCAGAGCGGCGTGTAGACGCCCAGCGCCATGTTGAGCCCGAGCGTCACGGACTTGACGGAACTCGTGCCCGTGACGGTCATCGTCCGCGGGGTATGGTCACTCAGCAGGAAGTTGTACGTGTACGACCCGGGGGGCAGCCAATACGAGGCGAGCCCAGAGGGCTGTACGGGTGCCCAGGCAGCTGTGTTGTCGTTGAACGACGTGCCGGGCGACGTGAACACAAACGCGTTGGCAGGCGTCAGCTGGAAGCTCTGGTGCACTGCACCCGGTGCGACGGACCCTGCGACTCCCCACAGCGGATAGAGGAGCGAAGGACCGCTCGACGCCTCCGCTACGGGGTTCGCGCCGCCGCTCGAATATTCGGCGATCCCAGCGGAAGTCTCACCGGTGTCCGTTCCGAAGTCGTAGGCCGAAGGCACATCCCGATAGACCGAGCTGCCGTTGGGCTGGGTCCACAGGCCGAACGCGCCGGCGAAGTTAACGAGGTTCGTCTGCGAACCGCCGCCGGGTCCGCCGAGCATGATCTCCGCGTCATTCAACAGGAAACCGGTCGGATTGACGGCCTTCCCGTTGATCTGGTAAGTCGGCGAAGGCGCGGGGTGGGTTGGGACACGGTTCCCCGTCGAGTTGAACTCGGCGAAGTCGTAGGAGCCGGAGACCGATCCATGCGGTGTGGTCAACGTGTAGTTGAAGAACACCGTGGGGCGGTCGTTGTAGACCGTGGCGTTGTTGTAGGTGGTGATGGTGAAGGGCGGCGCGACGTTGTAGGCTACCGTCCCGATGCCGATGTAGACCTCGTCGTCAATGAAGAAGCTCGCCGGCCCGTGGGCGTAGATTCCGTTGGGAGGGAAGAAGAAGTTCGGGTTCGAGAAGTTCCAAATGTTGTCCTCGAAGACGAGCGTGTGAGAGCTGGCATAGTAGACGGGAACGTTCTGGATCCAATAGTCCGTGTCGGTGGAGCCGAGCACGTCCACATGGGTCAGGACCGTGTTCTCTTGGATCGTGAACTGGTCGGGACCGGCCGCGGCGATGTACAGCGGGTCTACGGCATTCAGCGTGACGGACGCCTTGACACTGCTAGTGTACGAGATCGTTCCGACGTTCTTTCCGCCCTTCTCCTGAATACCGAAGTCTCCGAGTCCCATCGGGGCCGGAGAGGTCGCGTACAGCGGGGAGATGACGCCGTTGGCGTCGGAGACCTTAGCGTTGAAATTGGGAAGAAATACTTCGTTCATGGGAGCGTCGGCCGCCTTAAGGGTAGAAAGGATCCGGCTTTCGGTGGGATTACCCGCCGCCGACGCGCTCGGCGCGGCGGAGCTCGCCGACGACAGCGGCACGACGCTGGGC
>JBARJD010000145.1:0-16552 GCA_049800095.1 Thermoplasmata archaeon
AATTCACCACGAGGTCGTTCCCTACCTCCAGAGCGGTATGTGCTACGTGGCCGTTGGTCGTCATATGGAGGCTCCGTGCGGAGAGCTCCAAGATGACGTCGTGGGCCTTGGCGAGTTCGGCTTCCTCGACGGTGAGGAACCCCGGGTGCGCCAAAATGTCTACGTCGTTGAGCTCCACCGCGGCCCGGTTGGTCCCCAACGGCACCGCATTAGCCAGCGTCTCGCCGTGGACGATCACAACCTCGGCGCCCGCGCGACGTGCGGCGTGCACCGCGTCCGGAATCTTGCGCGGCGGGACCATCGTCACTTCGACCCCCACCAGCGTGGTCAACTCTTGTCCTTCCCACGCCGTCGCTTCTCGTCGCAGCCGGTCGAGCAGCGGTTGAGGGTCGTCTAAACCCACATGGTCCGTGACCGCGAGGGCCTTGTGCCCAATGCGGTCCGCCTCGCCCCACATCTCCGTGGCGGATGCCCGGCCGTCGGTGAGGAACGTGTGACAATGGAAGTCGTACCGGTCCCGGGCCGTGCTGGGGGCGGGCGTACGGGGCATCGACGCTGTGGCAGGCCCAAGGAGATACGAGCTTTGCCCATCGGCTGGGTGACAAGGAGCATCGCCAGTGAGTCCCGGCTGCCTGACTCGAACAGGCGACCTGAGGATGTCCATGGGGGCCGCCGGCGACCGGCGGTCTCGACTACAGTCCCCCGCTCTACCACTGAGCTAAGCCGGGCTGGGCCGGAGGACCCGCGCTCGGGGTATAAAGGTCGCGGCGTTCAGCGGAGCGCCGCCCGCACCCGCGCCTCAACTTCCTCGACGGTGCCACCGGCCGCGACCGCACGCAGGAGGCCTTCGGTGCGGTACAGGTCGAGGAGCGGCAGGGTTACTTCCCGATACACCGCCAGCCGAGTACGCACCGCCTCTTCGGCGTCGTCGGCGCGCTGGGTGAGCGGGGACCCATCTCGGTCGCAACGGCCCGGCGTCCGTGAGGGTTGGGTGACGAGATTGTACACCGTGCCGCACGTCGGGCAGCTGCGCCGCTGGGATAGGCGCTCGACCAGCACCGATTCCGGGATCTCGAAATAAAGGACATGGTCGACCGGCGTGATCTCGGCCAGGCTCTGGGCTTGAGCGACGTTCCGCGGGTAGCCGTCGAGGATGAACCCCCGTTGGGCGTCGTGGGCGGCGAGCCGCTCCCGAAGGATGCTCAACACGAGGGCGTCCGGAACCAGCTGTCCCAGGCGCATGAACTCGTCCGCCTCTCGGCCCAGGGGGGTACCCTGCGCCGCGGCGGTCCGGAGCATGTCACCGGTGGAGAGGTGAACGATTCCGAGCGCGGTCGCGAGCCGCTTGGCTTGCGTGCCCTTCCCCGCACCGGGGGGTCCAAGGAGCACGATACGATGCATCGGCGGCCGGGACAGAGAAGACCGTATAGCGTTGGCCGGGGCGGGGATCAGCGAATCTCGGTGCCGACGAAATCCTCTCCCCGGAGTGCCCGCTCCAGGTTCGAAAGATCCCGACCCTGAACGATACGCAACGGAATCTTGGCCCGGGCGAGCGACTCAAGGCCGAGGCGGTCAAAGACGAATTGCTGGCCGGCGGTTCCTGACACCGCCGCCTCGATCATTTTCCGGAAACCCGCGTAGTCCAATCGGTCGATCCGTCGCGCCGACGGATCCTTGCGAGGGTCGCGCTCGAAGAGTCCCGCTTCCCGGGTGGCGTTCACGAGTCGCTGCGCCCGGAGGCGCTCGGCCAGAAGTCCAGCGACACCATCGGTGGTGTGTCCGGGCTCGGTTCCGCCTAGGACGACGATACGCGCGCGATGCGCTTCGCGTACTGCGTCGGCGAGCGACGTGGGGGGATGCGCGGGGCACGGTGGTCCGATGATCGCGGCAAGAAGCCGGGCGTTGAGCCGGCTTACGTCGATCCCCAATTCGTCCAACTCGGTCTCGGTGAGCCCCAGCCCCCGACCTAGTCGGATGTAATCGCGGGCAACGCGTCCACCCCCGGCGGTGACGACGAGCGGAAAGTCGCCCGCGACCTTCCGGAGCAACGCGGCCAGGTCGGGCAGAAACCGCCCATCTTCGTCGCCCGTGACGAGCACGGATCCTCCCATCGAGAGAACGACCGGGGCGACCGAGGCACCCGCGCGTTCGGCCATTGCAAAACGCAGAGGTCGTTCAGTCAAGTGCCTTTTGCTTCCGTTCCGTGACCGCGCAGGACTTATCTCTCCGCACCCCCCCTCGCCGGCAAAAGGTCACCCTCGTGGAGATCGAGGAGGAGAAGGCGCTCGCCGCCCGGGCGGCGGCGGGCCGGGTACGCGCTGGGCAGCGCGTGGCGCTGGGGACCGGTTCTACGACGTCGTTTGCGATTCGGGCGCTGGCCGAGAGCTTCCCCGGCGGGGACCATCTGTCCATTGTCGCAAGTTCGGTCGCCACCGAACGCCTGGCCACGTCACTCGGCTTGCGTGTTCGCGCCCTGGAACCGGGCGACCACTTCGATGTGATGATCGACGGAGCCGACGAGGTGGCGCCGACGCTCTCGCTCACGAAGGGCGGCGGTGCCGCGCTGTTCCGCGAAAAATTCCTCGCCCGCCTCACCGCGGAGCTCGTGATCGCCGTCGATCACACGAAGCTGGTTCCCCGTCTGGGGACCCGACATCCGATACCGGTCGAGATTGTTCCATTCGCCCGGGTCAAGTTGATCCACCAATTCTCCGAGCGGGCGCTCTCTCCTCGCCTCCGTTCGGACCGCGCCACTGGCAGCCCAGTCTTGACCGACAACGGTAACGAGGTCCTGGATCTCTTTCCCGACAACGGGGTCGACGATCCGGCACGTCTCGAGCACGACCTCCGCATCCTGCCGGGCGTGATCGAGACGGGATTGTTCGTGGGGCTGGCGCACCGGATATACGTGGGCCTGCCCGACGGGACCGTTCAGGAAATCCTCCGTTCCGGTGCACCCTCGGCTTGAACCCCGGATGGTCCACCCCGGGGTCATCGCGCCGTTAGGTGGGTGATTTATCCCGGGCCCGGCTGCGCGGTTCGCGACGGTGAAGCAGTCGATGGACGGGAAGTACATTCACACCCGCGTCAGAGACGGGGTCGGATACATCGAGATTCAGAAGCCCAAGGCGAACACGTACGACCTCGACATGATGCGCGAGATCGACGACGCGCTCGAGGAGATGCGGTTCAACCATGAGGCCCGGGTCATCGTCCTCGCGAGTCGCCTCGAAGGATTCTTCAGCGCCGGCGCGGACATCGAGATGCTCAAGCGGAGCACCCCCGAATACAAGGCCATGTTCTGTCTCCACTGCCAGGAGACCCTCAATCGCTTCGCCACGACCCCGAAACTTGTCATCGCGGCGATCAACGGTCACTGCGTCGGTGGAGGACTGGAGATTGCCCTCTCCTGCGACCTCCGGATGATGGCGAAGGATGGCGGGAAGATCGGCCTCCCCGAGGTCACGCTCGGCGTGCTCCCTGGCACCGGTGGAACTCAGCGACTCCCCCGGCTCGTCGGCACCTCCCGGGCTCTCGACATGATGGTCACCGGTCGGCTTCTGACGCCCGACGAAGCTCTCCAGATCGGTTTGGTCAACTACGTCTATCCAAAGGTCAGCTTCGCCGAGGACGTCCATCAGTACGCGAAGACTCTCGCCCAGGGCCCCGCCCGCGCGGTGAGCTTGATCAAGCGATCCGTGGTCGAAGGGATCGAGGAGCCGCTGTTATCGGGTCTCGCCCTCGAGCGGGAGCTACAGAACGAACTCTTCGTAACGGAGGATGCCAAGGAAGGCATCTCCGCGTTCGTCGAAAAGCGCAAGCCCAGCTTTAAGGGACGTTGAATCGTACCTTCTACGAGGGTCGGACGATGGCGAACTCCCCCGGCAGCGGCACGGGCGCACCCCCCGGGCCGGCCCCCGTTCCTGCCGCGAAGAACCTCCGCGAGGGCGGCACGATCGAACCGGTCCGAGAGATCCTCTGGGGCTCGTCCGTCGGAGTTCGGAAATACGAGACGCCGGATGAACTACCCGAGGAACTCAGGAAACTCATCGTCAAGCTCATGGTGGTCCAGGCGGACACCGAGTTCGCCTCCATCCAACAGCATCGGCCGTGGCTCGACCATGCGCCCACGCTCGAAGACCGGTGGATCGAGGCTCGGATCGTCGCCGACGAGGCCCGGCACGGGTTGCAGGCCTGCCGAATCCTGAAGGACTTTGGGGCGGACGGGCAGGGGTGGATCGACGAACTCCTGGCCAAGAAGGAAGGCGAGCACAAGCTCGACGCTTTCAACATGAAATTCGATACCTGGGCGGACGTCGGCGCCTTCACCTGCCTTGTCGACCGAGTGGGTGTCTACCAGCTCCGGGCGTTCCAGGAATGTTCGTACGGCCCGTTGGCTCGTGCGATGCCATTGATGCTCTCGGAGGAGCAGCTCCATCTCAACTTCGGTGCGAACGTGCTCCGTCGGATGGTCCGCGAAGGGTCGAAGTATGCCGGCACGCCGGACGAGGCGCAGGCCGCCGTCCGGAAATGGTACCCACGGGCGCTCGACATGTTCGGACATACCCATTCGGAAACGAGCCGCAAGGCAATCGAGTTCGGGCTCAAGCGCTGGACCAACGAGGAAGCCCGGCAGCGGTTCATCACCGAGATCTCTCCCATCCTGGAAAAAATGGGGATCGAGGTACCCGCGCCCGACCTCGACCGCCGGATCTCGTAGGCTCAGCGAGCGCGCGACGGAATTTCCCGTGCCGCCGGTCCCGGTGACCGCACCTGGGTGGTGGCGACCCCCGGAACCCGTTGCAACCGACTGCGCACCTGGGAGAGGTGGTCTAGGAACGTGAACACGTGGACGTTGGCGCCCGCATCGTGAGTGTATCCCGCGACCGGATGGCCCTCGGAGCGGTTGAGGTCCCGCACCGCGGCGAGCACGGCCCGAGAGGCCGGCGTGAGGTAGTCCAGCGATGGCACGGTCGTTTCGCAGACCCGTCGAAAGTCATCGCACTCTTCGATGATCAATTCCAGGAACCGATCGGCCGAACGAGTACGGAGGGCGCTTCGAATGGCGGTGAGTCGCTTCGACACCGATCGGAGCCGCCCCGCGTAGGCCGGTGAAGTGCGGACCGTTTCCTGCATCGCGCGCGTCGACCGAACGCTCTTTTCCGGCGCGTCGGCGATGAGCACCACCACGTCGCGCAGCTCCGGCCAGTGGTCCGGCGGGAACACGGGTCGGGCAAAGCAATCGCTACCGTCCGCCCGGTGGCCGGCCTGCCACTCCACGAAGCCGCCGAAGATCGAGCGGCTCGCACTTCCGGACCCGCGCCGCGCGAGCCGGGACAGTTCTCGAGGCGACAGCCGAAGTCCGGCGGCGGTGCTCGCAGCGCCGGCCAGCGCGGCGAAACCACTCGCCGAACTCGCGAGCCCGCTGGCCGTGGGAAAATTGTTCTGGGAACGGACCTCCGCGAAGTAGGATAGGTCGGACTCCTCCCGGACAAGGTTGAGGAAATCCACGGCACCCTGGAGCGGTCCCGCGCTCGCGGGCCGGTCATTCAACCAGAACCGGTCCGACGGGAGCGAGGGGGCGAAGCGCACCCAAGTGCGGGTCCGGAGGCGACTGACCGTCATCGACAAGGAGGAATTGTTGGGGAGGATGAGCCGCTCGTCGCGTTGTCCCCAGTACTTGACCAGGGCGATGTTGGGAGCCGCTTCGTACCCGGCGGGTTTGAGAGCAGAGGAACGCCGCGACACTTCGGGCCCGCCCCCCGCGAGTCTCCCGAATACATAGGAGCGCCGACGACCTTTGGCACCGAGGGCTCTTTATTCCCAACCGCCGAATATTACGGTCATGAAGCAACCGGCGCGCCCGTCGGAGCCGCGGCCTCTGCGTTTGCCGCGCAGGTGGACAACGGTCGCCCGGATGTCCGGGTTCCATCGGTCGATCGGCTTCCGCATCGACCCGGAAGAGTCCGGCCCTGGATTTTGCACCGTTCGAGGGAAGGTTCAGTCGCGGCATCTCAATATCAATGGGGTCGTGCACGGCGGGGTCTATGCCACAGCGCTCGACACCGCGATGGGGGGCGCTGTGGTGAGCATGCTCGCCGAGGGTGAATCTACGGCGACCACGTCGCTCTACGTGGAGTTCCTCCGATCGGCGCGGGCCGGCGTCGAACTCGTGGCGCGGGGGGAAGTCCTGCGCCGGGGCCGGCACCTCGCCTTCGTCGAAGGGAAGCTCGACGACGGATCGGGACGTCAGTTCGCCCAGGCCCACGGGACGTGGTACATCTGGTCGGCTGACGAGCGCCGTCCGGCCCGAGCACCGCACCGATGATGCGACAGAGCCCGTCCGTACTGTACCGGCTCGCTCAGATCCTGCGCGTGCTCGCCATCCTCGCCCTGGTCTTCATCGTGCTTTTTCTCGCGACGGTCGCGTTCTCGGCCGTCGAGCTGGGGGAGGGGGTCGCAAAGCAATCGGGGTCGCTGCACCACTCGCTTACGGCGACGATCGTCGGGACCGACATCCTAGTCAACGTGACGTTCCCCATTCCAAATCAGGGATACTACAATGTCCGCGACCTGACCCTCGTCGCCATCTTCAGCAACGAAACCATCCAGTCGAACCCGCTCGCCGTGACCACCGGAGGTCCGTCCGACATACCCGGTCACGGGCAGGGAGATGTGAGTCTGCTCACGTCCTTCGACATGGCCAACCCGGCCGGACCCTTCCTGTTGCTGAACGACGCCGAGATCCAAGGGACCCTCTTCCTCAACGCCTCTTACGCGGTAATCATTCCCGTCAACCTCGAGGTGGCGTTCGACTACCATTGGGGCGCCCCGTTCGCGAACCTCAGCTATACCATCGGGACGCCGACCCCCGAGTCGAACCAGACCGTGGCCATCCCGGTCACGATCTTCTTCGAGAACCACACGCCCGGTCTGACGATCGTGGGCAATCTCGCCGTCGTCGTCAGCGACCCCAACGGGACCCTGTGCACTCGGCAGACGTTCCCGGTCGACGACCAACAAGGCCCGGATACCCTGACGGAGACGTTCTACGCCCCCGATACGTGCTCGCTGGTCGGTGACACCGTCACCTCCGTGTTCACCTCCCCGGGTCCCCCGCCCTTCAGCATCCCCCTCCCTACGGAGACGATCCCGTGAACGCAGGCCCATACCGCGCACCAGACGCGTATCAGGGTCCGCCTGCGTCTGTGGCGCTCCCGGCCCCACCCTACGAGCCTCCCGGCGTCTCTGGGGCCCGAATTGCCGGAGCCGTCAGCCTGACACTCCTCTACTTCGGGCTCGTCGCACTACTTCCGTACTATCTGGAACAGTATGCCGCGAAATACGGCCTATCGGCCCCCATCGATCCCACCTTTCTGCTGATCGCGGGAGCGATCGTGGCACTCCTGGCTGGCCTGTCAGTAGCGACGAAGCCGACGAGGGCCTGGGGCCCCGTGCGCGTGATGTCCGCCGGGTTCGACCTCATCTACATTTTTTACTTGTTGCAGAACCCGGTCTATGCGACCACGATCCACGGCTTCACGATTGTCCTCACGTACTCCCGCATCCTGGAACTGTTCCTGATCCCGCCCGCGATCGGACTTCTCGCCGGCGTCGTCACCGCGATCGGGGACATCCGCCATCCCTGGGAACGGATCCAACTGCAGTTCCCCTCGAGGAGTCCGGCGGGACGGAGTGGCGGGTATGGGCAAGCCATCTGAGCGATCGCGCCCGGGCGCCGGTTAGGGTTCAGGGGGCCGACGGTGAATCCCCCGGACGTCGAGGGAGTGGGTCAGTCGCTCGCGAACGATGTGGGCGTGGAGGGACCGCCGCCACCCGGGACGGCCACCGACACCCGGCGCAGTTCGACGGCAAGGCACTCGCCATGGTCGAAATGTTGGCCACCAGGGTCCTCAAAAGCCGGGAGTAGCCGCGGCATGCACTTCTATAGGCTTTACCCAAATACTAGTTTCTGTGCGGGCGCCCGAGTCTCTGTGCAGGAGCTAGTTCTTGGGCAAAGCCCGGGAACACCATCATGGATCCTTTCGGGGGGACGGGCACGGTCGCCGCCGCCGCGAAAGCCAACGGACATCACTTCATACACATCGATCAAAGCGAAAAATACTGCAAAGCGGCCCAAGAGAGAGTGAGAAAGATCGAGGTGATTCCAGAACCTCCGATCCGTCGGAGCGCGAAAATTGCCCCTCCGCACCCAAGGGAGCCTATGCTCTTCGTGCGCAGTAGGGCGATTCCCCAGACGTAGGTATGTTCCTGCCTCGCCGTCGGCGAGTCAGTTCGCGCAATCGGTGTTTGATGCCGATGGGTGCCCATGTGGCCCATCTCTATTGAGGGCGGTGTTGAGAAAAGGTTCCCAGTAAAAATGATGGCTGGTGAGTAAAATGCTCGGGTCGAGGCCGAATCGAGTGCGAGCAACGACGCGGCCTCCGGGCGGGTTCTGCGTGGGGGGCCAATCCGGTCATACCTAGCGCCCTTAAGGGACTGTCAAGGTTCGGCAGCTCCCCAACTCTACCTGCTTCCCGCCCAACGATTATCCAGAACCGCCGTGGTTCAGTCCAGGCCCTTCCTCCCGGCTGCCCAGTACGCCTTCACCCTCAAACAAGACGAGGGAATTCCGCGGTCCCTCAGAAGTCCACGGACGCGCTGGATCGACGACGCCTTACCGGTAAGAATGAAATCCGTTGGCGCCCGCTCATCTAGGATCTTCAGTGTTTGGGTCTCAACTTCGGTCAGATGGGCGTCAGCGTCGGTGCGGCGCACGAGCGGAACGCTCGGGCCCCCAAACGCCTGCCATGCTCGTTCGGATTCCTCAACAGACGACACTTCGAAGAGAAGCGCAACAGTATCCGACGGAGCGATGGTCGTTCTTAGCGCCAGGGCAAGACCGAACGAAGTCTCGTCCCCGAAGAGAAACGTCGATCGCCCCAGGCCACTCAGGTCCAAAGACCGCCGTGGGCCGGAGAATCGGCAGGCATCTCCAACATGGACCTTCGTCGCCCAGACCGCGCCCGGGCCTTGGCCTTCCGAGAAGGCCAGAATGCGCGTCTCCCCTTGCACGGAATCCCATTCGAACGGTGTGTACGTTCGATTGGCTCCTCGCTCGACTGTGATCTGGATCTTCTGACGCGGTACCCATCTGGCGTCCCGGAGTCCGGCTCCCGCCAACGTAATCACTCGAAAGCGCTCGGAAAGCACCTCGATACAGGAGATGGTTACCTTGCGAAAGAGCCAGCCTGTCCACCGCTCGGTAAGACCGCCGGACGCCCGATTCGTTATGCCCGACATGGCTCGCTATTCCGATATCGGAATATCGATATACCTATTTGGCCTTAGCGCGTCCGATGAGATCATCGGCCGTGAACAGTCCGGTTGTGCGGGGCGCTAGCTCGTTTTGGCCAGCCGACCCTGTGACTTCTTGAACTTCATCAACTGATCCCCACTCCTCCGGAGTTCCAGCTTCCGGTCCCTTTAGCCTCGGAGCGGCTTTGCCCGATGACCAGTTTGTGCGTTGGTTTCTATGGCAGGGATGGGAATTTCTGTTCAAGTAACACGGATTCTGTGCAGCCGAATCGTTCCAGGAAAAGCCCCTTCACTGGAGGTTGACTGAGAACCTCCCTTCTCTGGGCTGTGCCCGAGAATTAGTTTCTGTGCATTGCCTTTGATTCGAGTCTTCAACCGGGCGGGCGCTTCCTGCGGGACCGGAGGACCAACACCGTTGCGATTCGGGCCACGACCAAGACGGCCACGCCAATCTCCACCGAGACAAGAGGCGGAACACCGCTGGACGACGAGCCTTGGAACGCGACCAGGTTGACGGCATTCGCGGGAGGACCGCTAACCACTGTCGGCCCCGAGGAAGGCGTCGGCGGCGCGTCCGTTATGCCGTCAAGGGACTCGGTGGACCAGGGTTAGGCGGCCCGTATGACGCGGAAACTCGTCGCGAACCTGATCAGCACGCTCGACGGCGTCGTGCGGTTCGAAGCGGTCCATGCCGCGATCGCCGAGTTTCACGATGAACAAATCGAGGCGGACTTCGCCTCGAAGATCGCCCAGGAGGATGCGATGCTGTTGGGACGGAAGACTTACGAAGAATGGCTTCCGTTTTGGCCCGATTCGGATATCGAGCCATTTGCCAGTCACATCAACCGGGTTCCCAAGTACGTAGTGTCCCGGACCCTGAATTCGGTCACATGGCCTACCCCGGGCCAGGCGCATCTGCTGAGGGGTGACCTGCGAGCCGAGGTCCTTGCGTTGAAGGACCAGCCCGGCGAGGCCATCGGTGTCCATGGGAGCCCTACGTTGGTCGGTTCGCTGATCCAGGCGAACTTGCTCGACCTTCTGCGACTCGCAGTATACCCCGTCGTGGCCGGCAGCGGCGCGCGGCTCTTCAGGGAAGGTTTCCCGGCCGAGCGGTTTCGATTGGTCGACTCGTTGACCGGCCCGAGCGGGATAGCGGTCCTTACTTACCAACCGCTCGGACGGCTGGAGCGGACGGAAGCACGCGACATCGCCCGGCAGGCCGATTAGGACTGTACTGGACGCACCGGCTGTGCCTAAGAACCGGTTTCTGTGCACGCCTTGGGTTTCCGAGCACGGTGCGGAATTCGGGCAAAGCCGTCGGCACCCGGGGCCGCTTCGCGGCCTTTCCCGGACACCGGGCTTAAGCCGTCCCACTGGTTTCCCGGCACATGCCGGAACGGGGCCACCGGTTGTACGGTACCACCCGGGTTCGCCTGTCAATTGCGATCCGCGCCCCTTTGCGATACGTGTACGAGTGGTGCACGGACTACCGGACCAGTGACTCGCGACTCACGACGGCCCGTCCTTTTCCGACGTTTCGAGTGATCCAAATCTCCCCGCGTCGCGTGCTGCGCATCCGCGCGTACCCGGGTCGCGGGGTCGACGGCGGTCGCGACTCCGCGATTGCCGTCGACCTGGTGCGTCTCAATCCGCCGCACTCTTGGCACCTCGATCAGATCGACGAAACCGATCTGCAGTCGCTGGATTATCGTGTTACCGCGATGGGCCGAGCGCGGACCCGCCTTCATCTGCTCTCCACCGAGCGCTGGCTCACGCCCGACCATCCGACGAAGGAAGAACTTCGCGCACGAGTGGCCGCCACTTGGGCCCGATTCGCCGCGGCCCTCGAGGCGGACTATCGCGCCGGACGCTCCGCCCGGGGCACGTGAACAGTCCCCGACTGAACGACCGCGCGTAGTCCGAGTTATACGCACCTATCCGCAATCCACCCCGGCTTTGCCCATACACGCCTCCCTGCACAGAAACCGAGAGCCCCGCACGTTAAGTCCTACACAGAAACTGGTACTCGGGCAAAGCCCCTTCTCTGGCGAACGTTAAATACGCCAGTCCTGCTCGACCGATTGGCCGACGGCCAAAGCGGTGGGGCAACACCCGGTCTCATTCCGAACCCGGAAGTTAAGCCCACTGGCGATCCGCGCAGTACTGAAGTACGCGAGTCTACGGGAGACGCGGAAAGCTGTCGGCCTCCGCTCCGGAATTGTCCGGTGAAGGCCCACCCTTGGACCTCGCGCAAGTGATTAAATCACGCCCTGGGGTCAGACTGGATCATGTGGTTGGGTGCACACATCGGCATCGCCGACGGGTTGCCCGAAGCGGTCGTGACCGGTCACGAGATCGGCTGCGAGGCGATCCAGATCTTTTCCAAGAGTCCCCAAATGTGGGGCTCGGCACCAATTGACCCAGCCAATGCACTGGCCTTCCGGGAAGCCGTCCAGCGCGTGGGACTTCGGAGTTGCGCGGTCCATCAGAGCTACTTACCGAACTTGGCCTCCCCGAAGAAGGCCCTGCTCACCCGATCCCGCAAGACCTTCGTAGACGAACTCCGCCGAGCCGAGCAACTGGCCGTGCCCGCGTTGATCTTCCATCCGGGGGCGCACATCGGCGAGGGGGTAGAAGCCGGACTCCGACGGATCGTACAGAGCATCGATTGGGCGATTGGCGAAACGCCCAGTCTGAAATGCCGCGCTCTGCTGGAGAACGCCGCGGGGCAGGGCTCGACCCTAGGTTCGACCTTCGAAGAGCTCGCCTGGGTCCTGGACCACGTCTCGGACCGAGAGAGGGTGGGCGTAACGATCGACACCTGTCACCTGTTCGCCTCCGGCGTCGATTTCCGAACCGATGAGCAGTACGCCGCCATGACCGCGCACCTCGACACCACGGTAGGCCTGCGGAGCGTCTGCGCGTTCCACCTCAACGATTCCAAGGGGCCGTTGGGCTGCAAGCTGGACCGGCACGAGAACATTGGGAAAGGGAAACTGGGGGTAGAAGGATTCCGCCGGATAGTGAACGACGGGCGATGGGCCTCGACGCCCGGCTATCTCGAAACGCCCATTGGCGATGACGGATACGGGACGTACCAGCAGGACCTGAGAACCCTACGGTCGCTGCTCACCGGCACGCCCGGACCCGCCCCGGGAGGCCGACGAACTGCGCGCCGGCGTCCTTCGTCTTCGCCACCTTAATATGCGCCCCCCGATGGAACGCCTCCGGTGATCGCATCGGTGGCGTCGCCGGAGACGGTAGACCAGCTCGCAGCCTCCGCGCGCCAGATCCGGCAGGACATCATCCGGATGACGTATCACGCCGGTAGCGGGCATCCCGGAGGTAGCCTGTCCGTCACGGACCTCCTCACGGCGCTCGTGTTCCACGAGCTCCGCATCGATCCGGAACGTCCCGATTGGCCCGACCGCGACCGGCTCGTGCTGTCCAAGGGGCACGCAGCCCCGGCCCTCTACTCCGCGCTTGCGCACCGTGGTTTCCTCGACCCCAAGGTGCTCCCCACGCTGCGGCAGATCGGCAGTCCATTGCAAGGACACGTCGATCACCGGAAGTTACCGGCCGTGGAGGCATCTACCGGCGGTCTGGGCCAGGGAATCGGTATGGCCGTCGGGATGGCCCTCGACGCACGGCTAGCGAAACGTCCGAGTCGGGTGTACGCGATCATCGGAGACGGCGAGTGTCAGTCCGGGCTCACCTGGGAGGCACTAATGGCGGGTGGCCACTACGCGCTCGACAACCTGGTCGTGATCCTCGACCGGAACGGCCTCGAGACCGACGGAAAGACCGAGGACCTGATGGGTATCGAGCCGATTGCGGACAAGTTCCGCGCGTTCCGGTACGACACCCTCCAGATCGACGGCCACGACTTCCCGGCGATCCTCGAAGCATTCGGTCACGCCCGGGCAACGAAAGGCCATCCCACGGCAATCGTCGCGCAGACCGTGAAGGGGAAAGGCGTCTCTTTCATGGAGAACAAGCACGTGTGGCACGGCAAGCCCCCCAATCGGGAGGAAGCCGAACGGGCGCTGGCCGAGCTGGGCGCGAGCCTCTGAGTAGAGACCATGGTCGAGCGGAAATCGGAGAGCCTCCGGGACGCTTACGGTCAAGCCCTGGTGGAACTGGGCGAGCGCGACCCTACGCTGGTCGTACTCGACGCGGACCTCTCCGGCTCAACCCGGACCGCGTTGTTCGGAAAACGATTCCCGGAGCGGTTCTTCAACGTCGGCGTGATGGAACCCACGATGATGACCATCGCGTCGGGACTGGCGCTCGGCGGCCGGACCGTGTTCGCAAGCACGTTCGCGGTGTTTGCCGCGGGTCAGGCGTACAATGCCGTCCGTCAATCGATCGGTTACAATCGCGCGAACGTGAAGATCGTGGCGACCCACGGAGGTCTGCTCGTGGGGGGCGACGGCGGCACGCACCAAATGCTCGAGGACATCGCACTGATGCGAAGCCTCCCCGGCATGACCGTGATCGTCCCCGGTGATGGTCCCACGACCCGGGCCGCCACGCTCGCCATTGCGGCATTCGATGGCCCCGCCTACGTTCGCCTCACGCGGGAGAATCTGCCGGTCGTCACGGACGGGTCCTTCACGCTCGGACGCGCCGCGCAACTCCGTGAAGGGTCTGACCTCACGATCGTGGCGATCGGGGCCATGCTTGCCCGGGCCCTCGATGTCGCGGAGGACCTTCACCAATCGGGCGTCGAGGCGCGGGTGCTGGATTTTGCGAGCATCAAGCCGGCGGACGAAAAAGCCCTCATCACCGCGGCCCGGGAGACCGGAGCGATCCTCACGATGGAGGAGCACAATGTCTTGACGGGGTTGGGCACGCTCGTCGCGTCGGCGACCTCGACCACGTATCCCGTGCCGGTCCGACAGGTTGGCGTTCCCGATGTGTTCGGAGAAAGCGGCGACCCCTGGAAGCTCCTCGACCATTACGGGCTCTCCGAGAAACATGCCCTCGACGAGGCGTGGGCGCTCCTGCAGCTCCGCGGAAAGGTTTCGTAGTGCGGGCGCGCTGGGTGGGAACGCCTTCGGAGGTCCGATGAAGCTCTTTCTGGATACGGCGAACCTGACCGAGATCCGCACGATGTGGGAGACCGGCATCCTCGACGGAGTGACGACCAATCCCACCCTCGTGGCAAAGGAGGGCCGGGTCTTCGAGGACGTGCTCAAGGAGATCTGTGCCGTCGGCGTTCCATCCGTATCGGCCGAGGTGGTCTCGACCGAAAAGGAAGGGATGCTCAAGGAGGGACGATACCTCGCCGCCCTCCACCCGTCCATCTACGTAAAATGCCCCATGACTCCCACCGGTCTTTCCGCGACCAAGGCCCTCGCCGCGGAGGGCATCCGCGTCAACATGACGCTCGTATTCTCGGCGAATCAGGCGCTCCTCGCTGCCAGGGTAGGGGCGACGTACGTCAGTCCGTTCATCGGGCGCCTCGACGATCATGGGGAGGACGGTATGGCACTCATACGGGACATCGTGCAGATCTACCGGAACTATCGTTTTCCGACGCAGGTGCTGGCTGCGAGCATCCGTCACCCGGTCCATGTGCTGGACGCCGCCAAGGCCGGCGCCGACATCGCTACCCTTCCGTACTCCGTGATGGAGAAGCTGGCGCACCACCCGCTCACCGATATCGGACTGGCCCGGTTCTTGAAGGACTGGGAAAAGGTCCCTAAGCCTGTGCGAGTCCCCCCGTCGGACCGGTGACGTCGACGGAGCTCCTCGACAAGTACCTGCGCCTGACGACCGAGGCGCTCGCCCGAGTCAAACCGTCGGTGCCGAACCGGTCGTTCCTACAGGGCGCAGCGCAGGATTTCCTTACGATGGCCCGCGCGTACCTCGCCGACGCCCAGCACTTCAAGGAGCGCGGCGATCTGGAGCGGGCCTTGGCCGCCGTGAGCTACGCGCATGGATGGCTCGACGCCGGCGTTCGTCTCGGATTGCTCGACGGAGGGGAGGACGATGCCCGGTTCACGCTCTTCCAGTGACCGCCACAAGCCGGCGCCCCCGCCGGCGATATCTGAGAAGACGCTCGTCGATATCGAGACCCATCTGAAACATCGGGAGAGCCGGCGGGACGAACTCATCGAACGCGCCCGGCAGCTCCGGCGTCAGTCTCAGTTCGTGATGCACCAGCTCCATCAGGGTCGCCGTCTCGAGGCGGCGATCCAAGACGTCCGGACGGGGGCCCGGGAACTTACGGAGACGCTTCGAGCGGAAGCCGGGGTCGACGCGGGGCCGGTGCTCGCCGCGCTGCAGGAATGCGTAGAGGCCACGCTCTTGGACGCGACGTTCCAAGGAGGGGAGCTTCCGAGTCCCACCGATATCGGCGTGGAGCCGGAGCCGTACCTCCTCGGTCTGGGCGACCTGATCGGAGAGCTCCGGCGGCGGGTGCTTCAGGAGTTGTCGGCCGGCGACTTACCCGAAGCCGAGCGACTTTTGTCCTTGATGGAGGAACTCACCCACGCCCTCATGCGCTTCGAAGCGCCGCGGAGCATCGTATCCCTCAAGCCCAAGCAGGACACCGCGCGCGCCCTCGTCGAGCGGACGAGGGGGGATCTCACTCTCGCCCGGTTGCTGGCGCGCGCCCAGCTCCCCCCCACCCCGCCGGAGGACGAATGAGCGGCGGGCACCGCGTCGTAGGGCTCATCGGAGGGTCGGGGGTCTACGATGCGGGGCTGTTCGCGCCGACGGCGACGCATAAGATCTCCACTCCTTGGGGCCCCCCCTCGGCGGCTATCCAAGAGGGGCGGGTCGGCGCCCTGCGGGTGCTCTTCCTTCCGCGCCACGGACCCGGCCATGCGATCCCCGCCCACCGGGTCAACTATCGGGCGAACGTCGATGCCCTCGTCCAGCTCGGCGCCGATACGATCCTTTCCGTGAGCTCCGTGGGTTCCCTCCAGCAGGAGCTCAAACCGGGGGAGTTCGTCCTTCCCACCCAGTTCGTCGATTTCACGAAGCAGCGCCCGACCACGTTCTACGATGGGGGAAAAACCTACCACGTGTCGATGGCCGACCCGTTCTGTCCCCAGCTCCTGGGCCACGCCGCGGCCGCCGGCCACAGCGTAGGAGCGCCATTCCATGGCGGCAAGACCTATGTCTGCGTGGAAGGCCCCCGCTTCTCCACTCGCGCGGAGTCGCGTTTCTTCCGTGGTTTTGCCGACATCATCGGCATGACGCTGGTGCCCGAGGTTACCCT
>JBARJD010000146.1:0-11180 GCA_049800095.1 Thermoplasmata archaeon
GGCCCGACGCGGCGGCCGGCGCTCCACCGCCTCCCGAGAGTTCGGGCCACTTCGCCATGGACAGCTGGCGGATCGAGAGGTCCGACTCCTTCGCCTCGTTCGTCCGCTCGCGCTCGATCAAGTTGCGCTCGCGCCGGGTGAGCTCGTCCCGCAGACGCGAGACCTCCGCTTCCTTCTCCTTGAGCGAGGTCTCGCGCGTCGAGAGAAGTTGGCCGATCCGGTCGACCTCGCCGACCTGAACGCCCACCTTCCCCTCACGCTCGTCAAGTTGTCGGAGGCGGTCGCTAGCCTTCTTCACCGCGTCCTGGTACTGCGTCTGAAGTTGCCGGGCGGCCTCGGCCTTCTGGGTCGACTCCGTTTCCAATTGCTTGACCGAGAGGTCTCGGATCGTCAGCGCCTGCTCGCGCCGGCCCAGGTCCTCGCGGGCCTTTTTGGCCTCCTCGAAAGAGCTCTCGAGCTGCTTCGTGCGGGATAGGAGCGCCTGTCGGTCCTCCTCTAATCGCGCTTTGAGTTGCGTTAGCTCGACCTCGCGTTTGGCCACTTCTTGGGTCTTCCCCGCGAGGGAAGTCCGATCGGCCGATGCCACCGAGGCGATGCCTTCGCGGCCCCGCAGGTCGCTCTCGAGCCGCATCATTTCCGACGTCTTTTGCTCGAGTTGGGCCTGACGACCCCCGAGACGCGTCTCGAATGCCTTCAGTTCCTCCGCCCGCTGCGTCTGGTCGTCCCCGCGCGTCTTGACTTCAAGCTCGCGCCGTCCGAGATCGGACTCTCGGTCGGTCACAGACTTTTCGCGCTCGATGAGACGCTGTTGCCGGCTGGCGAGCTGTTGGATCTGAAGCTTGAGGGTAGATTCCTTGTCGTCCGTCGCCTGGCGGGCGGCGTCGGCGCGCGCCGAGCCGAGCTGCACGGTCTGCTCCCGTTGGACGACTTCGGCGCCCCGTTTGCGAACGTCGGCCTCGAAGACGTCGAGGGCCGCTCGGTCGCTCTCATACGAACGAGTACGGTCGTGGAGCGCTGCTTCGCTGCTCTCGACATCGGCCTCCCGGCGGATGAGTGCCTGTTCGCGGAAGGAGGCCGCCTGGTCCCGGCGCTGGAGCTCCTCCGCGAAGGCCGACAGCTGCCCTTGTCCACCTTGCATCACCTCCCGCTCGTGCACCTCGGTGCCCGACGAGATCAGGTGCAGGAGCGATCCGGAGGTCTGGAAGAGCGCCGCGCCTACGAAGAATGTGGTCGCCAGTCCGCTGGCAGCGGCAGTGGGGTTCTTCGTCACCTGCGGGAGGTAGAGTCCGAGCGCAATGGGGATGGGAATGACCGCCGCCACGATGGAGGCGATCTTGCGTTGGCTCCAATCTTGCCACGTCAGGGCCATCCCGACCAGCGGAAGCGCGATGCCTACGAGCGTCAACGGGTAGAAGGTGGGCACGAGATCCCAGTGGGCCGTCGGGCCGAACTGACCCAGTCGTGCGGCGAAGAGGAAGGCGAGCACGACGTTGTACCCGAGAGCGGCCCAGGTGACCAAGAAATGGGGCTCGGCATGGGAGAACCGTTCCGACTTCCACTTCACTTGCACCCCGATCACGGCGAGGTAGAGGCCACCGACCAGCGGGAAAATGACCGGGAACAGTGTCTTGAGGATCGGAACGGTTGTGATACGAAGACCCGGATCGAGGTAAAGGACGAGGAACGCATCGATCAGCAAGGCCACGGATACGGCGACGCTGTAGTAGTGCGCCGATCGGCCGATCCGGAGCTGGATCAGCGCGTCCTGTCGTGCCCGTTCCAGTTCCGCCGGCGAGGGTCTCGGTGGTATCCGCGTCGCCGGCGCTGGCGCGGTTGCTGAATCAGAAGGGCCTGGGGTGGCCCGGGACCGTTTACTGGCCACGGAGTCCGCCTACTCTCTTCAGAGCGGTGGCGCCGTTACTTAATCGTACGCTTTTCAGTGCCCCGCCGTCAAAGAGGAGGGCGGCCGGCCGCGAGCAGAATCGCCGCTGCATTCGTCTGTCGAGCGGGCTCTCTGCCGATCGCTTCTTCGAGCTCCAGGAGATGCGTCCACGCCGTTGGAGCAGACCGCACACCGCTCAGCCGGCTCGCGTCGTTACCCAGGCAGGGCGCCACCGCCACCATCTCCTGAATCTCGAAGCCGGCGGACCGCAAACGCATCTGGATTTCCAAAGGAGGGATTCGTCGGAAATGGCGGCCCCCGCTCTCCCTTTCGCGCACCGGACCGAAGCCCTCCCGTTCCACCCGCGGCTGGACGGCGCGTAGTGGAGCGGCGAACAACCGGGCGATAGCGCCGGACGGGAGCCGATGCAGGTACCGGGAGCGCTCCCCCGGCCCGGCGACGAATTCGAGGAGCAGTGTCCCCCCCGGGGCGATGAGAGAACTGGTCCGGGATAGCAGCTCCGGGGCGTCGCCTTCGGCAAAGCCGAGGACGTTGCCCAGCATCGCCACTCGATGGAACCTGCCCGCTCGGAACGGCGGGGTGACTGCATCCCCTTGCACGAGGTCGAGTTCTGTCCGATCCGTCCCGTTCGTACCGGTCTGTAGCCTTTCCAGCATCGCCCGGGACAGTTCGAGGAGCGTCACGCGGTCGCCGCTCCCACCAATTTGGCGAGTGAACCGCCCCGGGCCAGGGCCGATCTCGAGGCTCCGACCCGGGGCCGTCGGCCGGTGACGCGCCAAGAAGCGTTCCCTCAGCTGACGGTACAGATCCCGGAGCGCAGTTCCTTCGTACCGTCGCCACTCCCGTTCGACCCGGTAGTCATCCCATTCGAGGAACCGATGGCGTGCCGGTCGGAATCGTCCGTCGTCTCGGGAAGGGGCAGCCGATGGAACCGCGCCCCGAGACCGAGGTGCTCGGGCGGAGCTTCGTGTGGATTTCATGGGGGACGGTTACCCCGGGCGCTCCCGGTGCTTATAAAGCCCCGAGGCACTCCCGGTACGAGGATTTCCACAATGCCATACTACGAATGTCCCAAGTGCGGTGGCGGCTACGTCATCGACGTGCCTGCCAGCTCCCGGCCAACCTGTGATCGCGACCAAGCCCGGTTGAAGCGCGCCAGCGACGCCTCGTACAGCAAGTACGCTCGAGACAAGGAAATCCGCGCCAAGAAATAGACCCTTCACCGGGTCCCGGCACGGCGCGCGCGGCGTCTCGACATGGTCAATGCATCGGCGATGATCTCGTCGTGATCAAACGCCAGCGAGTGCGCTTTCGAGAGGGCCACCCATCGGGCCTCCCGAGCGTCCGAGCCGCCGGTCGGTTTCACGACCTTCCCTCGCATCCGGAAGGCAACCGTGACGGTGGGTCCGCGGGGATCCCTGCCCGGGCGGGAGTAGACTCCCAACAGCCGAAACCTGGCCGGCCGGAGTCCGGTTTCCTCTTCGAGCTCGCGGACGACCGCCTGCTCCACGGTTTCGCCGACCTCCACGAATCCCCCCGGCAGCGCCCACCGGCCGCGGAACGGAGGATGACCACGGCGGACCAGCAGGACCCGGCCCGACGAGATCCAAACTGCGTCGACCGTGAGGGACGGCCCGGGGTAACGACGCCGTGCCATGCCCTTCGCAGGCCCACGGGTCTTATATGGCGTGACTTCGCGTGTACATCCCCGTGGGCAAGGCTAAATCTGCCGCTCGCCGGCCCAGACCTGCCTCGAAGGGGACCTCCAAGAGAACGGTCCGGCTGGCTCGGTCCGCCTCTCGAGCCCGAAAGGAGCCTACGTTCGACGAACTCGCGAAACGGATCGCAGCACAGGGCCCCCGGCGGGGCTCGGTAGTGCAACCCCCTTCGGCCTGGCAGCCGGACGAAGTGACCCTTTCGTTCGCGATGCGGTGGCTCTCGGACGGAAGCCACCAAGAGTTACCGGCACCCATCGTTCTTGCCACTATCTTGATCGCGGTCGAGACAGAGCGACGGCGGCTGGTTCACCTCTTCACGGGGGGCGGGAGCGAAGAGATCGAGGCGATCGCGAACGTCTTCTGGCCCCTCATCGTCATCCCGGGCCCCGCGTCCCCGCAGGTAGCCATCTTCGATGGAACCGGGGTCTGGACCCGAACGTTCCGGTATACGCTCCTCCCACCGATGGATCAGGTGCACCAACTCCTCGACCAGGCGGGAAGCGTCCCGGAGTTTATCGCCCAGTCACGGGGCTTGCTGCCGCTGTTCGGCCACGATCCGGGTGCGGAGCGACTGACCGTGGAGGGGTTCCTTCCCGTCGATCCTCCGCTCCTGTTCGATGTGCTTTCGCACAGCGACTTCCGCAGCGACCCGCAGGTTCCGCACGCCGGCTTCCTTCCGGCCCGCCACGACGCGCTCTGGTACCGCGACGTGGTGGCTCAGATGCAGAGATGGCTCGACCGTTTCGAGCAAGACCTGGCAACGCTCGGTGCGGTCCGGGAAAGGGTCTCGGAACGCGCCGCGCATCTCACGGCCGGGCTCGACACCGAACTTCGGCAGATGGACGAGGCCGTGCAGCGCCAGCGGGTCGAGACCCTCCAGTCGGTCGAGGCGGAGATGGCGTCCATCGAGGCTCGGCACTCGCAATCCCTGCGAGGTCATCTCGAGGGGATTCGGGTCGCCCAATCCCAGGGCGCCCACGCGCAGGCCTCAGCCTCCACGGCAGATGCGCTGCTGCAACGAGCAAGGCGTCGACAGACGGAAACCGATCCCCACGTCGCCCGGGCGCGCGAGGCAGAGCGAGCTGCCCGTCAAGCGGAACGAGATGTCGACGACCTCCGGCGGGAGCTCGAGCGGGTGCACGCCCAGGAGCGGGGCGACCTCGAACGCTCTATCGCGCGGGCCGCTCAGGTGGAACAGGAGCACGCGCGTCGTTTGGCGGAGAGAGAACTGGCTCGGGACGAGTTCACGAGCGTCGCGGCGGATCTGATGCAGGCGGTCGATGGGCAATTGGCCGCTCGTTCGATGCAGAAGAACCTGCTCGCGGGGTACTTCATCCCGCTCCAATCGCTCGCTCAGGTCCGGGTCATTTGGTTTCCGTTGTGGACCGCCACGCTCCGGGGCCCCCGTGGGGTGCGCCAGTTGGTGTTCCCCCCGATGCAGGTACGTACCGAAACCGGCCTCGTGGAGACATTGAAGAGCATCTTTGGAGGGGTCGTCCTTCCCCTGGAACCCAAGACCGCCCAGTTCGACAAGGTTCTCCGAACCACGATGGAAGAGTCCCTCCAAAAGGACCCGTGGCTCAGTGTCGCCACCCAGGAGCTCAGCCGGGCCGCCGACGTCCTGGTCGACCCCGACTTGCTGACCCGGTTCGACGAAGGACTCACCGAACTTCGGACGGCGGGTTGGATCACGCCCAAGCAGGCGGCCGACTTCCGCCGCGCCTACTCTACGCGGGCGAACCGGAGGGCCGGCGGACCGTCGACCGCGGGCGACATGCCAGCCGGCGCCACGGCAGAAACGTATCAGGCGCCCGCGTCCCTGAGAAGCACGTCACCATCGCCACCGCCTCCGACCGACCCGCGATCCTAGAACCCGGCATCTGCCCGCAGGAGTGGCGTCGGGGTGGCTCCGAGGGTGCTTCTCGCTTCCGTTCCCCCTTCCGACAGCTTGAATTCCCTCGAGGGCCCCTTCTACTAGGTACAGGATGGGAGGACCCCCCGCAAGAAACCCTCCGACATATGGACGGCGATACTTCCTCGGGGACCGGACCTTCAAACCGGCACCGGAGCCTACCCCAGGTTCGCGTCGAACCGGACTCCCCCTTCGGACGTCCGGCTCCAGCTGTTCGGCGAGATCGAACCGGGTTAAGCCGAACTCGAACGCCCACCCCTCCGCCCCCGGCTCCGGAGGTGAGCAACCTCGCGGCCAGCTTTCCCCTGTTCTTCTTCGGGGCCGGGTGCCTCGCCGTCGCCGCGTTCGTACTCTACGAGGGCTCGGCGGCCACCATCGGTCGGATACCGCTCTGGATCCCATTCATCGCCCTAGGAGCCATCGCTCTGGCCGGTGGTACGCTTTCCGTCTTCGCCGAGCCGGACGAGGCGAGCCCGACAGACGCGGCCCAACGAACTCCCCCGAACCCAACGGCACCAGTCCCGCGTTACATTCCCCCGGATCGATTCCCGCGCTCGGGAACCCCGACGGGCGCCGCCCCCGAACGGGTGGCGGCTCGTGATACTCCGACTCGGCCGACAGATTTTGCACCCCCGCCGGCTCGGCCGCCGCCCGCTTCGACTCCGGTCGAGGAGCCATCCCCCGGTCCTCAGATCGGTGCGGGACTGACCGCGGTTCTGCCAGATGACACCTCGGACTTCCTGAAGGAGCTCGACCTGATTGAGGCAGACCTCCACGCCCCCCGCCGCACGATCCGCGCCACACCGTCGGTACCGGCGGCCAGCGCGCCGACGCCGACCGTCGCAGGATCGGTGTTTTCAACCTCCACCGGTCCTCCGGCGGCGAAAGACGACCCACCCCAGCTTCCAGTCGTAGGGCCGAGCCGGCTGGAGTCAGAAGCACCTCGTCGAGTCGTACACTGTATCGGATGCGGGTCGGCAATCCTCCACGTGGGAACGCCTTCCCAGTGCCAAGTCTGCGGTGAGCCGCTCTGTTCGGACTGCCGGGACCGGTCTTTTTCCGAAGGGAAGCCGAATCTTTGCCCCCTGTGCGGTCTCCTGGACGCCGTACATTCGAAGGGTGCCGCCGCCTCCCGGCCTCCGCGGGCTCGGGTTTGAAGAGCCCCTAGGTCGGGGTCGGCTTCGCGCCTGCCCAGGCGAGCGGGCTGACTTCGGCCACGACCGATTGGCTCGGGATTTCCCCGCGCTGCGCGTCCCGCTCTGGGATGAAACGGACTCCGAGACAGACGGTACACGGGTGCCTAAGGGAGACGCAGCCTCCGCACCACCCGCTTCCTGCGCACCTCGGACAGAGCGCCATCCGACCCCACGACAAGGTCGCCCGGCTCGCCCGGAGGTACCGCGACTCGGTCGACTTCATGTCATGACACGCGGCGCACAACGCTTGGAGGTTTGACGGGTCGAACGGCTCACCCCCATCGATCAGCTCCACGCGATGGTCCACATCGGTCGCCGCCGCGCCGCAACGGCGACAGGCGAAGTGATCGCGGGTGAGTACGTTCTTGCGGAGCCGTCGCCACTTCGACGTGGCCCGTGGATCTGGTCGATACCGGTGCGGCGTCCGACCGGGAAGGAAGGTGCTCGGAGCGGCCACGACGGGGCCGTCCGCGGAATCGCCCGCAACGAGAAGCACGGATTGGTGACGCCGCCGCATGGTTCAAGTGGGCCGGGCGCGGCCGGCCGATTGGCCGAATAGGCCGCTCGGACTTCTACCTTCGGAGGCGCCGGTACAGTAAGGGCTTTTTTTTCCATCGGGTTCCTCTCCCTGTGGCAATGGAGCTCCGAACCGGGACTTCCTCCTGGACTTCCGAAGCGTGGTGGGGCCGAGTCTATCCCGAGGTGACCCCTCCGGCAGACCGGCTCGGGTTGTATGGACGACTCTTCGATTGCGTCGAAGTCGACGCCACGTACTATACCCTCCCCGTTCCTCGAACTGTGGAAGGATGGTATGCCCGGACACCTCCCGATTTTCTGTTCGCACTGAAGGTGACCCGCGATCTTCTCGACCCCAAGAAGCCCGTCGACGGCGAAAAACTCCGCGGATTCGTCGCGGGGGCCCAAATCCTCCGCGAGAAACTGGGACCCCTCCTCCTCCAGTTCCCTCCCTGGGTGAAGCCGGGCCGAAGCACCGAGTTCCTGTGGGAACTGTTGGCCGCTCTCCCAGTGGGACCTCAGTACGCTGTCGAGCTCCGAGACGCCGAGTGGTACGCTAGGGAGGTACGAGAGCGGCTCCTGCGGGAGCTGCGAGATCGTCACATGACCTTGGCTTGGGCGAGCCTTAACTACCTCGAGATTCCGCCGGAGGTGACGAGCGACGAAGTGTACCTCCGGTTCATCGGGGATCATACCTCCATCCCGGCCGAGACCCACGGCGAGATCCGGACCGACCGAACCGCGGAGACAACGCGATGGACGGAACGGCTCCGCGCTGTGTCGAACGATCTCCATCGCGCACTGGTGTTCTTCAACAACCACTACGCGGGATTCGCGCCGGAGTCGGTGAACCTGTTCCGCGAACTTATGGGATTACCGACGATTCCATACGGTCGATGGATCGGGGAGAGCCCCGGTGGGAGGTCGCGCGCCCGGACCCGGCCGACGTCTTCGCCCTCTCGAAGGCTCGACGAGTTCGGTTGAATCCGGCCCGACCTAACCGCCGGATCGCCCTGGGTAGTCCCTCGGCCGCGGCGCAACGCTTTTCGATTTTCAACCATTCGCCATTTCACGGAGCCATCCCCCGCTCGCCGCGATAGAACCCGAGACCTGCCCCCACCCCTGGCGCTGTACGCCGCCGTACGGCGTTCCTCGGGCCCCACGCGGAGGCCCCCACCCCGATGGCTGGTGCCGGTCCTCGTGGTGGCGCTCGTGTTGGCCTCCGGCGTCGCCGCCGCGGCCTATTGGCCCTTCCCCCGGCCCGTCGCAACCGCCCCCCTCACGGCGAATGTGGAGATCAGTCGCTCGAGCGGCCCACACCCGCTTTCCGTTACCGTGACGGCGAACGTCTCTGGCGGAACCTCGCCATACTCGTACGCTTGGACGTTCGGCGACGGCGGTACCGCCTCGGCGGCCGGAGCGACTCACGTCTACACGGCCCGAGGTACCTATCAGATCTTACTCCGTGTAACAGACCACGCCAACGACACCGCGGCCGCAGGGACTACCGTGAATGTGAGCCCGGTCGAAGAGAGCCCCACGATACTCAACGCTTCGGCGCAGACGCTCGGGGCCGGAGAGTCGAGGGCCTGGATCATCCCCGTCTCCGTACCCTCTACGGCGTTGTCGGCGTGGGTCTATGGAACTACGAACGTGACTGGATGCTCACTCGGAGGGAATTGCGCCGCGTACGTCGAGGTCCTCAACATACACGACGAGACCAACCTCACGCTGGGCGATGCGATCACCGACCCGATCTGGTGCCTCCAGGTGAACGGGTCTTGTGTAGCGAACCGGACAACGACGCTGGCGGTGAACCTCGAGGGGCTGGCGGGCGAAACGGTCTACCTGGTCCTCTTCAACTCCGACGCGGTGTGGAGTCAGACCGTCTCCGCCCTGGTTTGGATGGACAGCTGGTACTAGCCTTGGGTTCTTGACGGCCGCGTGCCGCGCGCCTACGCCGAGCGACCGTCGGGAGCGAAGGGGCTATTCGCTAGACCGACTCGGGGGAGGTGTGGTCGAATCCATCCTCACCGTGGACTTGGCGGCCGTCCTCAAGAGCGATCCGGGAAGCCTGCTCTTGCTCGATGTCCGGGAGGACGACGAGCGTGCGGTGGCGTTGATCGAGCCATCGGTCCACATCCCCATGAACTCGGTCTCCGACCGTCTCGCGGAGCTACCGCGAGACCGCCGTATCGTTGTGTACTGTCACCATGGCGGCCGCTCTTACGCGGTGGCAGGATACTTGGAAAGCGAGGGGTTTGAGGCCGTCACCAATCTGACCGGGGGCATCGACGAGTGGTCCCGGCTCGTGGACCCCGCCGTACCACGGTACTAAACCGCGCGGGCCGATCCGCCGGGTCGGGAGCGGTCGACGGTTTCGTTTTCCGACTGAAACATGCTCCAACAGGGGCCCCACGCGTCCTCTCGAGCCCCATCGATAGGTTTTTGTCGTAGGTGTGGGTCCTCGCGCGCATGTCGGAAGGGCGTCCTTCCACCACTCGCGTTCTCAGTCGGACCAACCGTCCATCTTTCCGGTGTTTGGTGGTGGGGCTGGGTGCCGCTGCCGTCGTTGCGCTAATGCTGTTTAGCATCTATGCCGGGCCTACGGGACCCGTCAGCGGGCGAGGGGATCTTGCCGGCGCCCCGGCAGGTTCCGGGCTGTCCCGGGCGGCGACCGCCAGCTTCTCGCTGGTAAATCTCACTGCGAACAATACCACCGTCGACGTCTCGATGGCGTTCAACATCAGCGTGGACGTCGTCAATTTGACCGGTGGGGCGATAAACTCCACCAACACCTCCAACTACACGTTCACTTGGACCGGCATCCCGGCGTTCGTCCCCGGAGCCCCTGGGTCGGGCTGCATGGGCGTGAACCCGGTCAACCTCTCCGCGGTTCCGGACAACGACTCTTCGCTGCTGAACTGTTCGGCCGCTGCTCCCGGGACGTTCACGGTGTCGGTCTCCGCGATGAACATCACGAGCGGCCAATCGAATAGTTCTACGACGCTGTCGATCCTCGTCAATGCACTCCCCACCGCGTCCGGATTCACGGTGAACAGCTCGGCCACGGCCCCGTCGGACCACGTCAAGGGGGCTGTGAACACCTCGATCACGTTCAGTGTGACCGCGAGCGGAGGGACGGGCCCCTTGAGTTACCAGTACTCGGGGTTGCCACTCGGGTGTTCGAGCAACGCCTCCACGTTCTCGTGCCTTCCGAACCGAGTCGGGGTCTACAATGTGACCGTGACCGCGATCGACGTCTATGGGTACACGTCCAGCGAGACGTTGAACGTGACCGTGACGGTGACCGGGGCCGTCAAGACCACCTCGTCTGGAATTGGCAATACCGGATGGGCGATCGTCATTGGCATCCTCGTCGTGGGCGCCCTCGTGACCATCGCGCTGCTGTTCCAGGCGAGGCGCGAGGAGCGCGCCGGGCGCATGGGCACGGAACAGTCCTCCCAGGAGTCTCCGCCCGGCTCCGGTGAATCGCCTCCCATGGGCGGCACTCCACCTCCTGGACCCCCGAGCTGAAGTCCGGGGTCGGAATGAATCGCCCGCGGTAAGGGCTAAGGCACCGGAGATGCCGTGACCGTTGGGCGTGTGGCCTAGTCTGGATAGGGCATCGGGTTCCTAACCCGAGGGTCGGGGGTTCGAATCCCCCCACGCCCGATTATACATTTATTATACTAGGATTCGAATAGTTTACCCCGATGCCGCGAACGTCCGAAATCCCGTACGCCGAGATGCGCCGCGATAGCCACGTAGAGAGCTGGCTGGCCGATGTCCGACAGAATAAGGGTTCCCAATTGTCGGCCGACGTCAACCTCCGCCGACTGGGCAAGTTCTGCTTCGACACGAAGCTGACTCCGGCGAAACTCGTCAAGATTGCTTCGGGCGATCCCGAGGAGTTGAAGCGACGATCCCAACGG
>JBARJD010000147.1:0-1671 GCA_049800095.1 Thermoplasmata archaeon
CGCCGGACCTACTGCCGGGGAGCCGTGCGACCGCCCGGAAGAATCCGAACGGGGCAGTCGGGCCGCACGTCCTCCTCGGGCCGCATGTAGTAGCCGGCCGGAATTGTCGCGTCCAACGGTGCCTCTCGGGTTGCGTCGGTCTCGGCGATCCGCACGTCCACGTTTGTGCTGAGGACCCGAGCCGCGTTCGTGAGCTTCCCTCCTCGCGCGAGATCGTAGGTATCTCGCTCGAGTTCGGTTGGGAGTTTCGGGATGGTGGCCCTCCCCTTCAACCTTGCCTTCATTCGGTCGGGCTCCGACTCGACGTGTACGACGACGACCGGAAGCCGGATGACCCGGCGGCGCGGCTCGCCGTCTGTGCCCGGTGTCACCCGTGGACCTGGATAGGACCATGAGCGTCCCGGCGACGACGAAGATCGTCCCGGCGGTCTCCGTCACCGTGGTAGAGGCCGCCCAGTGGTGGGTGCGGGTCGTCCCGGTGGTCCCGGTCGCTCCGACGCTATCGAACGGCCCGCGCCCCCTTGTCCGGTGGAAGGAGGACGGCCCGCTCCGCACCGAGGAGGAGGTCCGTGCGTTCTGGTCGAAGAACCCCACGGCGCAACTCGCGGTCGTGCTGGGGCCGACCACCGACGGCCGGCACCTCGGCGCTATCGACACCGATCTCAAGAACCGGAAGGACGGCATGCATGAACCACCGGCAGGTTTCCCCGGTGGCTATCGACACTCGACCAAGAGCGGCGGGACGCACGACCTCTTTCTCTTCAAAGTCGCGCCGCCGGAGAGGGTCGCGCGTCGTACTATCGGCGTCGGCGGATTCGTTGACGTGCTGCTCGACGGGCTGCTCGTCGTACCGCCGACCAGGTTCGACGGAGCGGTGGAGTACCGAACCGTCCGAGACTGTCCGATCCCGGAGTTCGAGGCACCTGGGCTCGCGCTCGACCAGGCCGCTCCTTGGCTCGCTCAAGCGTGGAAGGACCACCGCCCGAAAGCGGCCGTCGCCGGCCAACCGGACGACAAGGAGCCCGTGCTCGAAGGGAGCCGACGCTCGACGCTCCTCAGCCGAGCAGGGAGGCTCCGGGATCTCGGAGTGGGCGCGGACGCGATACTGACCGACCTCCGCGATTTCAACGGACGCCGGTGCGTCCCGCCGCTCCCTGACGCCGAGGTTGAAGCTCTCGCTCGGGATGTCACTCGCCGGTACGAGCCGAGGCACGAGCCGACGACCGTACCGGGAACGGACGGGTCTTCGCTCTTCCGCGAGGTCCGCGAAATGCTCGAGCGGTACTACAAGTTCGAGCAGCCCTGGCACTCGGTCCTCTGCGCGCTCTTCGTGATACAGGCGCACCTCGCGCGGGCACTCCCCGCGACCTTCTACCTCATCGTCAAGGGTCGGTACGGCGGCGGGAAGACGAGCCTCCTCAACGTGATCGGGAAGCTCGGGGGCGGCCTGGTCTTCGAGAACGTCTCGGTCGCAGCCCTCGCGCGTGAGCTCGCCGATGGTCGTCTCGTATGTATCGACGAGTACGACGTGCGACGGCCAGTGGACGTTCAACCCGTCCTCGACTCCCTCGTTCGGCAGGGCTACCGGCGGGACGCGGCCCCCTACACTCGATACGACGCGACCAAACACGAGGTCGAGAGGATTCCGGTGTACGGACCGAAGGCACTCAC
>JBARJD010000148.1:0-3386 GCA_049800095.1 Thermoplasmata archaeon
ACCGAATCCCGTCGTCGGCGGCTCGCGGCGGACGCGGGGGGACGACCGCCCGCGCCACCGGACGGCTCGCTCCCAGGACCTCAGCAGCTGGGCCAGGCGGTCGAGCTCGACGGGCGTCGCGGCCTTCAACGCGGCGCCGAACCTCCGCAGCTCGTTGGTGGGCAGCTTGGCGACCGTCGCCTCGATCATCGTGAGCGCAGACGCGAGTCCGAGGATTGCCCCCCAGACCTGCCGCGCGTCGCTCCCCTCCACGCTACGCTCCGCTCGCGCGCTTGCGTGGCGCCTGATCACCCGCAGTTCCTGGACCCGGCTGCGCGAGTCGGCCGGCACTGAGTCGGCCATTTACTTCGGCTCGTACATCGGCCGGCGCGAGACCTGCGGCGCTCCGCCAGAGAGGTTCTCGAGGCTCTGCACTTCCGCCTCCAGGTCGGCGGCCGTTGGCGCACCGCCCATCTGTCGGAGCCCGGCCTCGCGCTCGAGCCGCTGGCCCGCCTCGAGCAACTCCGCGTCGGTTGGCGGCACGCCGACGCCGGCCCTCTCCTCCGGCGTCGAGAGGAGGTGCCGCGTTTGGCGGAGGATCGCGTCGTTGAGCGCCGGGCTGTCCGTGACCTTGTCCAGCAGGCCTCCCACCTTCGCGCCGATATGCGGGCCGTCGTGGAGCCGCGTTGCGGCCTCGCTGAACAACTCGGTCTGGGCCCGCCCCTTGATTATCGACTGACGGTCCGCGTCCGCAATCTCGACGTCGGTCAGGCTGCGCGCCCCGCCCCGCGCGGAAGCCGCGACCTCGCGGATCTGCGCTTGCAGGGGTGCGAGCCGAGCGTCGATCCGGTCGAGGAGTTCCTTGTCGTGCAATGCCGTCTCCAGCAGGCGGTTCCGCTCGCGCAGCGCGGCCATCTCCGCGCTCTCGGCGTTGGACCCTCCTGCGACCGGGCCGTTCGCAATCGGCTTCGGGATGAACGGCGCCCACATCGGGAAGTCCTTCCTCTCGATCCGCTGCTGCATCGGGAACCCCGCGGGCGCAATCACGATCGTCATGTAGCGGTCCTCGTCCCCTCCCGGTGCCAACGATCCGTCCGCCGCCCCGCCCGGCTCCATCATCGACCGGTACGTTGCCACGGCGTTCACGCGGGCCCAGGCGGCGACTGACGCTGTGCCGAGCATCTTGTCGAACGAACCGTAGTCGTTGGCTGCGTGGAGGTTGAAGAACTGGATCGTCAAGCCCCTAGCGACCGACTCCGGGATCTGGAACATTCTCATAGCGTCAAACATCGCCTTCTGGGGCGTCCGGATCTCCCAGGGCCCGCTTGACCAGTCCGAGGCGGACGACGACGACGGTAGCATCGCGTTCGGTGCCTCGCCCAGTGCGCGCGCGACCTCCTCGGCGGTCAAGTCGTGCCGCTCGGCCGTCGGCGCGCGTGGCCCGGCTGACTTCGGTGCGTCGGACGTCGATCCGTCCTTGTACATGTAGCTGGTCGTCGGTGTCGGCGCCTTCGCCCCGGACCCCGCCGGCGCCGGGCCCTCGGCGATCACCGCCTCGATCGCCCTGACCTTGTGGTGCGTGAGCTTCCCGATCACCGACGGCGGCGTCGCGAGCGCGTGCAGCCCGAGGATCCGGTCCCGCTCCTTGCGGGCCTCGGCCAGCTCCGCCTCGGTCACGTCCTTCCGCTTGAACGCACGGGACCCCTTCTCGGGCTTATCGCCCACCTTGTTCCCGGTGTCGTTCTCGGCCTTGTTCCCCGTACCGTTCCCGGACACGTTCCCACGACCGTTCCCGGCACCCTTCCCCGTCCGATATAAATCACGGGGGACGGGGGAACGGAGGTTCCCGTCCAGCTCGCGGCCCGGCTCGCTGCCCGCCGCGCGCGGCTTGACTCTGGTCTTGCT
This sequence comes from Thermoplasmata archaeon, assembly GCA_049800095.1. GTDB lineage: Archaea > Thermoplasmatota > Thermoplasmata > Lutacidiplasmatales > UBA184 > JAKIWV01. Next base: position 1,885 of record JBARJD010000148.1, read on the forward strand.
CGAACGGGTTTCCGGCGGGGGAGCGTCCCCCGCGTCCTGCTCAGAAGTCATGGATCTCGTGATGTGCCCTCAATACGGCGGACCTCGATGCCGGTCCCGTCGGCGCCTCCTCGAGACGGGCCTCGAGCAGGCGCGCGTCGTGCCCCGAGACCCGCCGCCAGTAACCGGAGGACCGTTGTGACTGGCCGTCGTACGGGGTGCGTCGGAACCATGCCGCGCAGGAGGCGCAGCGACCATGCCACACGGCGTCGACCTCGATCACGACGCCGCCGGTCCCCGAATGTCTACACCCTGGCCAGTGTGGCGGAACGGGGGGAATCACGGCCCGCTCCGGATTTCCGCGATCGAGTGGTGCCCGCAGCTCGGCACGGCTTCGTACCGACCGTCTACGAGGAGGACGACCCAGCGATCTCGCGCGCAGCCGCAGCCCGCGAACGCGCAGCCCCGACCGGGGAAGGCGTCCAGAGCCCATCGAGGTACCGCGTCGGCGAATGCCCACGTGTTCGCGGGTGGGCGCCGGGGGGCTCGGCTCCCCAAGACGCGGACGTGCACGGGGGCGTGGCCCGCGCAGAAGCGGAGCACCTCGCCGTTGGTGATCCTGTACGAGATGGTCCTCCCCACACCGCATCCCCGGACGCTGCAGATCTCCCCAGCGTCGGAGATGCCGAGGACGGTCGCCTCCGTTGTCAGGGCGACCTCCTGACCACCGTCGGGGGGGCCCCGGATCGGGTCCCGGGGTCCCGGAGGGGGGGTCCGGGGGCGGTTTTCACCTCGGTGGACGCCTCCGGGACCTGGCCGGGACCTGCCGGGACCTGAAGTGACCCAGCGTGACCCACCGGGACCTGCCGGGACCCGCGGGTCCCGGATGACTCAACGTCAGAGAAATCGCCGTTTTCGGTGTCGTTTTCGAGCCGGGACTGGACGAGGGGGGGTCCAGTCGTCGAGGCCCACGCGGTCCCTTCTAGAACGCCATCGATCAGACCTTCTTCACGTGGCACGAAGGCGGCCGACTTGCGCGAGCCGTCGTTGAACTGGGGCTGCCTCGGCTTCCAGAGTCCCCTGCCCTTGTCGTAGCGCAAGAACGCCTCCCCGGGAAGGCCGGCCTCCCGGGCGGCGCACTCGGACAACTCCTTGAGCGAGCCGAAGCGCAGCTCGGGTCGCGAGCGACGGTCTTGTTCGGCGTTGTACCTGTCCAGGACCGGGGCCCTGACCCAGTCGCCGGCGATCCGCTTCGGGGCGAGCCCATCGCGGCCCTCGTTCACGTCGATGCCGCTGTCCAGCATGATCGTGCCCTCCCCCTTGACCGAGTCGGACTCCTCGATCCCGCCGCCGTGCTCGTAGACGGACGTCTTCCGGACCGTGTGCTCGACGCGGAACATGGCGAGGAAGTCGCGGAAAGCGGAGATCGCGGTGATCTCCATCTCGGTCGCGCCGGCCTCGATGGGGGCGACCACGTCCAGGACGAACTCCGGGATGGACGGCGCCGCCCAGTCGATCCCGGC
>JBARJD010000149.1:0-4754 GCA_049800095.1 Thermoplasmata archaeon
CTCCCAGACCGTCTCAATCAGCTGGAAATAGACCCGCGCACGAAGCCGGCTCTAAGCCAACCCATTCCCCGGGGGCGCAAGCCCCCGGTCGTGGCCGGGGCTGACGCCGGCGTTCGGAAACGCTTAAGGCCGTTCAGGGGAGTTCCATCACAGCGAGGTGTGCAAATGGTCGAAGTCGAGGTAACTCCGCCGGCGAAGGCGGAAGTGCTGAAGATCATGGAGAAGCAGGGCAAGGCCGGCACCGCTCTCCGGCTGTTCGTCCAGGGCGGTGGCTGCTCCGGGCTCACCTACGGCATGACCTTCGATAAGGAAGAGACCGGCGACGAGGTCGCGTTCCAGGACGGCGGCCTCAAGGTCGTCGTGGACCACGCCAGCGCCCCGCTGCTCAACGGGGTCAAGGTGGACTATCTTCTGGGCCTCGAAGCCTCTGGGTTCAAGATTTACAATCCGAATGCGACGCACACCTGTTCCTGCGGCAAATCCTTCTCCGCGTAGGCGGAGGAACGCGGTGTATCTCCGGGGCCGGTCTCGGCCTCGGGAGGCTCCGTGACAGCGATCGGCTTCCGCGTCGGGCAGTGGCTCCTGGCCGCCGGACTCGCCCTCTGGGTCGTTCTCCTCGTCATCCGTCTGGTCACCCGACACGCGATCAGCGCGCCATCGGTCTACCTGCTCGCAGCGGTCACGGGGCTCGTGGTCTGCGGGCTCGCGGTGATCGCCTCGTTCCCCTGGTACCCGGTTCCCGCCCCCGACTCGCCGCAGCACGGAGTAGCGCAGCGACGTATCACGCTCTCCCGGGGGCTCGTTTGGGGCGGCGCCGTACTGCTGGAGACCGGCATTCTACTCACCCTACCTTTCACCGGTGCCCCCAGCCTCGGTGTCCAGGTGGTGCCGAGCTTCTTGGCCGCCGGCGGTCTCCTGGTGCTCGCCGGCCTCGAGAACCTGCGGCGCCTCGGTGTCCAGGTGCACAGCACCCCCTCGGCCGCTTGAACGCCGGCCCATTCCTCATCCCCACGGGACCTGCCGTAAGGGCGACATTCTCAAGTGGGGCTTGCTCGCCTATCCATTCCGGGAGGACCACATTGGCCACGTCACCGACGCCACGAGCCCCGCCGCACCGGTGGATCGGCCTCCTATTGACTCGGAGGTTCTGGATAGTCGTGGGAGTGATCGTGGTCGCTTCGCTCGCGATCTACGGCCTCGTGGCGGTTCCGATCGGACCCGCTGCCTTCAGTTTCAGGTTCTCGACGAGCTCGTGCGAGTGCCAGAAGACGGCTTCCACCAACCACACGTTCCCCGATCGCGCGTACGTGTCGCTGCGATTCACTTCCCACTACCTGGGGAGTGCCGCCGAGTACATCCTGATCATCACCAACCCGTCGGGCACCGTGATCGTCTACGCCAACATGGTCGGCGGTTCGGTCGGCCCCATCAACTACGCCAACACGACCGAGACGTTCACCACGTCTGCGGGCGGGACGTTCGAGTTCACCCTCATGGGCGCCTACCCGGCGATCCTCCCCGGGGTCACGGCCTGGGTCAACGGCACCTACACCGCGCCGACGCTGTCGTAGACGGAAATGTCTGGGGCGAAGTCGACCGCGCCGGCGCGGGGTGACTCTCGCCTCCAAGGGCAAACAAATCCCACGGAAGGATTGGCGTCGGTGCCTGCGTCGGCGCGGCCGGGAGACGCCGACCCCTCCAGCCCAGCCTGACGCGTCCGGGCCGACCTCTCCCTCCTATCGTCTCGCCTTCCGTCAGGGGTCATATCTTACCTTAAGGTAGACTTAAGACTCCGTGGCCGCTCCTCCGCTCCAGAGAAGGATGCCATGCAGGTCGTGCAGATTCCAGTGCTCCGGTGCCACCGATGCGCGTACGCGTGGCGTCCCTCGCAGCCGGTGGTGAGAATCTGTCCCCGGTGCAAGTCCGAGCGGTGGGACGTTCCCAAGATCCGAAAGAACCTCGGAGCCCGGACCGGACTTGGGATCGCCGACGTGATCGGAGAGCATCGGGAGCAGGTTCTCCGAGTAGCCCGTCGGCATGGAGCCCGGCACGTGCGCGTCTTTGGATCAGTCCGACGAGGGCAGGCGACGGCCCGAAGCGACCTCGACCTCCTCGTGGACTACCGACGTGACGCGGACCTTTTCGACGAGATCCATCTGATGCGGGACCTCCGGAAACTGCTGCGGAGACCGGTCGAGGTGACGACGGAGGATGCACTCCATCCTCTCGTGCGGGCGCAAGTACTGTACGAGGCGGTCCCCCTCTGACGGCGACCGACAAGCTCCGGCTGAACGAGATGTTGGAGGCCATCGAGCGCACACACGGCTACGTTGCGCGAGGTCGAGTGGTTTTCTTCTCCGATTACGACACCCGTGAGCTGGTCATTCATCATCTCGAGCACCTCGCGGCGTCTGCCGACCAAGCCTCCCAGCGATTCAAGGGGGCGAACCCGCTCGTCCCCTGGGCCGACCTGCGAGACCTCCGCACGCTCCTCATCCACCAGTACATGCGCCCGCAAGCCGACCGGGTATGGGCGTTCGTGTCCAAACAGCTCCCCCTTGTGGAACGACGCCTGCGAAAGGCGCGCTTCACCGAGCCCCCCGAACCCAACCGCGGCAATCGGGAACCCGCGTAGTGCGGGATGGGGGCCAAAGGGCATTAGCTCGCCGGCGCGAAGTGGGCGAGAGAACCCGAAGACTGGGCGCGGCCGACGCCGTGGAACTGTTTCCGTCGGGAGGTGCTTCGTAAGGCTTAACTAGCAAGGCTCCGTCGGGCGCCCGCACGTCAACAGTTCCACGAACGGTTGGCGTACGCTATGCACCCGTGGAGGCCGGGGCCTCACCGGGGAAGGGCGAGGGGCCCCGGCCGCTGTGCCCCCTCCGGGGGGAGTGGCCGTCGGGGACCGATGACGCCGATCACACGCGTTCTGGACGCTTGTCCGATGTATTCAGTGTAGCTGACTCCAGTCAGTTGGGGAATGGCTCGGCTCGGGCGCCGAAGAAGGACGTGCCAAGCTGCGATAAGCGGTGGGTAGGCGCAAGGAACCTTTGATCCACCGATTTCCTAATCGGAACTCCGGTCCCGCAAGGGACATTCCGCAAGGAAGGGGAACCCCCCGAAGTAAAGCATTCTAGTAGGGGGAGGACGAGAAATCAAACGAGATACCGTAAGTAAAGGCGATCGAAAACGGTCAAGAACAAACCGAATCCCGACGCGAGAGCGCTGGGAGATGTGGCGTGGAGGACCGCCGTACGCCTCCACTTCGGAAGCCAAACGTGCCTGGAACGGCAGACCCTAGAGGGTGACAGTCCCGTAGGCGCAACGAAGAGAGGCGATTGGCGGTATCCTGAGTACCGCGCGTTGGATATCGCGTGGGAATCTGGGAGGAACAGTCTTCCAATTCTAAATACGTCCCGAGACCGATAGTGCATTAGTAGCGCGAGCGAACGCTGAAAAGTACCTCGAAAGGGAGGTGAAAAGGGCCTGAAACCAACTGACGATAAGCCGCATGCCGCCCCCAAGGAACGAAGTGACCGCAAGGTCATGGACACAGGGTGCATGCGTCCGTTTTGAATAACGGGCCAGGGAGTTTCGATCAATGGCGAGGCTAAGGCCCTCAACGGCCGCAGCCGAAGGGAAACCGACAGTCCGCAGCGCCGCAAGGCGTGAGGGACGGGGTGCGCTCGCCCGAAGTCATTGGTGGAATACCCGAAGCCAATCGATCTAAGCGTAGGTAGGTTGAAGCCTGCCGAAAGGTAGGTGGAGGACCGAACCGGTATTGACGTGCAAATCATTCGGATGACCCACGCTTAGGGGTGAAAGGCCAATCTAGACTGGGAATAGCTGGTTCCTTCCGAAACTACTCGCAGGTAGGTCTCGGTCGAGCCAGCCCGGCAGGTAGAGCACCGATTGTGGGACCCAGGACCGAAAGGTCTTGGCCTGCTGTCGAACTCCGAATTGCCGGGCGGTGTAGACACCGGGAGTGAGCGCGGCAGGGGTAAGCCCGCCGTGCGAAAGGGAATGCAACCCAGCCTCGCATTAAGGGCCCAAAGTGCCGATTCAGTGCTATGCAAAGGGCGTCCGTGTTCGAAGACAACTGGGAGGTGGGCTCAGAAGCAGCCATCCTTCAAAGAGTGCGTAACAGCTCACCAGTCGAGGGCATGGGCACCGAAAACGGACGGGGCTAAATCGGCCCCCGATATGCGAGCACACCGCTCTAAGCGGTGATTGTGTAGGAAGGCGTGGTGCGTGGGTAGAAGTAGGGTCGTGAGATCCTATGGACCGCGTTCCATCGAAAATCCTGGGAGGAGTAGCAGCAAAGACGGGTGAGAGTCCCGTCCGCCGTAGGGGCCAGGGTTCCACGGCAACGACCATCAGCCGTGGGTTAGTCGAGCCTAAGCGTGTCCTTAGTCGGCACACGCGAAAGGAAACACAGTTAATATTCTGGGACCCGCAGGTTAAAGCGTCCTCATCTTAGCCGGCCGGTAGGCCGAACGGGCATACGCCAGCCTGTTTGTCCTCCGTCGCCTCGGGGAGTACCGTCATGGTGAGAACCGAGGGAAGGAGATCCGGGCTTCCGCGAGGAAGCTTCGGCCCACCCGGGCGGCCCGTGAAAAGGAGAGGACGGCATCTGCGGCTCGTACCGAGATCTGACACAGGTGCCCCTGGGTGAGAAGCCCAAGGCGTGTCGGCGAGAATTCGAGCAAGGGAATTCGGCAAATTAGCCCCGTAACTTCGGGAGAAGGGGTGCCAGA
>JBARJD010000150.1:0-34167 GCA_049800095.1 Thermoplasmata archaeon
GTCAAGGACCTCATGTTCCAACGCGTTGAGTTCCGAGGCGTGATCAGAATTTCCCAGTCTCCCACCGGCTCTAGCGGGGACGGAATCGTCCCCGGATGGAGGCCGACCCGCTAGCGCGAGAAAAGAGTGGCGGGTGGATTGGGTCAGCGGGGATGGCCTCCCTGCGCGTCGATGAAGCGATGGATCATTCGACCCATGTCATCTGGCATTTTGGGCAGTGGTGGTCTTCGAGTGGCGTCCCGCAGAGGAAGCACTCAGCGGGCGGTGCGACCGGCGTGACCGGGGCCGCGGGAAGAACCGCCGTCGGCAAGGGAGGCGGGGGAGTCGATGGAACGGGTTCCGGCTCCGGCGTCGGCGGTTCGGGACCCGGGCCAGGTGTCTCCGGTTCCATAGGGGAATCGGTAGGCTCCGGGACGGGCTGGGTGGGCTCCGCCGCCGGAGCTTCTTCGTCCCCCTTCTTGTCCTTCCGGAAGCGCTTGAAAAGAAAGACCATTCTCCCTCGCGAGACCGTATGGGACTTTACGGTTCCGTTTCGCGCCCCGGCACCGCGAAGTCGCCTCGGCTCTCAGGGGGCCGGCATAGGTTTTAGCTCGCGCCTAGATGGCGGTCAGCGTGAGCGGAACTCCGGGCGAGCGGTTAAGGGAACTCGGTCTCACGTTGCCGTCTCCTCCGAAGCCGGCGGGAACGTACTCCTCCGTCGTAATCGACGGGTCGCAGGCGTGGGTGTCCGGTCAGATCGTGCTGCAGGATGGCGCCATTGTGCATCCCGGCTTAGTCGACCGGGACGTCTCGCCGGACACCGCGAAGGAGGTCGCCCGTCGCGCCGCGCTCCAAGCGCTGAGCGCCCTCGAGGCCGCCCTTGGATCCCTCGACCGGGTCCGTCGGATTCTCCGGGTCGGTGTCTACGTCGCCTCGGTTCCCTCGTTCACTCGCCACCACGAGGTCGGCAACGGCGCGACCGAGGTGCTGACGGCGATCTTCGGCGAGGCCGGCCGGCCCGCGCGGGTCTCGATGGGGGTCGCGGCGCTGCCACTCAACGCCCCCGTCGAAGTCGAGATGGTAGTGGCGCTCACCGAGGCTTAACGAGGGTAGTGCCGCAGTCCGAGTGGCCCGGCATTTGGCGTCGCGGCCGCGAGCTGTATACACGAAATCTCCGGCCCGGGGAGCGAGTCTACGGCGAGGAACTCGTCGTGGAGGACGGAGTGGAGTACCGGCACTGGGACCCGTGGCGCTCGAAGCTGGCTGCCTATCTCCTGAACGGCGCGTCCCAACTGCCGTTCGACCACCCCCGGAGAGTGCTCTATCTGGGGGCGGCGCACGGGACCACGCTGAGCCATCTTTCCGACCTGCTCCCCGATGCCCAGCTGTTCGGAATCGAGAAAAGCGCGGGATCTTTCGGTGCATTTCTCGCCCTGTCGCGCCGCCGGTCGAATCTGTTCCCGATCCTCGCCGATGCGCAACTCCCCGAGCGATACCAGGCCGATGTCGGCCCTGTCGACTTCCTGTACCAGGATATTGCGCAGCGGAACCAAGCCGACGTGTTCGCGGAGAACGCAGCCGCCACCCTGTCGGCCTCCGGCAGTGCGCTGCTGATGTTGAAGGTCCGATCGGTCACGCAGCGTCGCCCCGTGGCCGCCGTGGTGACCGAGTCTCGGGCGACCCTGACCCGTCAGGGATTGAGAGTGGTGGACCAGCGGTCGCTCGCTCCATTTTCTCGTGACCACGTCGCCCTGACCGTGACACGGACGGGAGCACCGCCCACCGTTCAACGGTGACCTTCGAGGAAAATACCCCAACCCCGGTCCGCGATCGGGTGGTCGTCTGCCGAGAAGCACTCGATTTGCGCGCGGTGCACCGCGGTTCGCTCGGAGGGCCGAACAACACTGGATACTCGGCCCGAGTGTCGCGATTCTCTTCGTGCTGCTCCCGTCGGGACTCGTCGTCGATGGGACGAACGGGACAGGGACTCTTCCCGTCACCATCGTAAGTTCCGTCAATCCGGCCGACGCATCGCTTCCCTTCGAACTCGTCGCGAAGGTAGTCTCCCCGGCGGCCCAGCTATTCTACAACTGGACGGATAGCCTCGGCGGCTCCAACACCGCATCGACCTGGGAACTGGACGTCGACGTCCCAGGCAACCTGACCGTTACCCTGCACGTAACCAGCCTCCTCGGGGACGCCGGGACGGCCACGCTCATGGTCCTGATTCGGCCGGCGCTTTCCGTGACCTTGAGCTCCCCCTTAACCCAGGTCGACGCCGGGGTTCCGGCTCCCTTGTTCATCGACCTCGCCGGTGGCACTCCACCGCTCACCGTAAATTGGGTGCCTTCCGGGGGAGGTCCCGGTGGAAACGCCAGCTGGCCCACCGATGGGAACTACTCCGAGGATGTCAATTTCTTGGCGCCGGGACCCGGGTGGATCGCCGTCCGCGCCACAGATGCTCTCGGGGAATCCACCGTCGCGGACGAGCTCGTTACCGAGGTAGTCCCTTCAGGTTCTATCGCCCTCGCGACGAACGGGTCCGTCGGAGAGGTCGGATGGCCGCTCGGTATCGCCGTGGCATTGGAAGTGGGGGCCCCTCCCTTCCATTGGTCGCTCGCCAGCTCCCTCCCGCTCACGAGCGGTGAGATCCCCTTCGGCATCTTCCCGTCGGACGGGACGTTCCGATGGAACGTGTCGTTCGCCTTCTCGGGGCTCGCGATCTTGAACCTGACCGCATTCGACGCGGTGGGTGCTCTGCTGACGGCGACGACCGCTGTCGAGGTGGAACCACCGCTCTCCGTCCAGGTGACCTCCCCGGGCCTCCAACCCTCCACTCCTTTCGAGGTGAGCGCGAACCTCTCCGGCGGCCTCGCGCCGTACACTTACCAGGTTCGGCTCTCCGACGGGGAGGCGTGCAACGGAACCCTGGCCTCCCCCGGATCCGTCTCCGCGATCTTCGATCCCTCGCCGGATGAGAACTACTCCGTTGAGGTCCGAGTGACCGACGAACTAGGGCAGACATCGACCTCGACCGAATTCGTGCGCGTCGCGGGGCCGTCGGCCCAGGCTTCGGATCCCCCTCGATCCGAGCTACCGGTCTACGGAGGAATCGTCGTGCTGGCCTTGGTGGTGGTACTGGCCGGCCTGTACGCCTATCTTCGACTCCGACGGGGGCCCGGGTCGTTGTCCCCGCCGGACAGATCGGCTTTGCCGGCGGTACGGGATCTGATGAAGCGGTCCCAGATCATCGACCGCGAGACCCTCCTATTGCTCTGCGAAGAGGCCGGGGAGTCAGCCGACGCCGCGCAGGCCGCGTTGAAGGTACTGATCGCGACCGGCGAGGTCAGCACCGAGCCCGGATCCTCCAACGACGAGGTGCTCCGATGGAAAGGGATGGACCCGCTCGGAGCGCCGGACGAGGACCCTCGATGACGTCTCGGGGGGAGCTGGGCCGGCTCTCGCTGACGTTTCTACTGCTCCTGGCCGTTGCCATTTCGGGAGTTCCCTCGGCCTCCGGGCACCGGATCAACGTACCGGCGGTCTCGATGGGAGCGACCACTACGAATCCGGCCGTTTCCAATTTCACCTCCGCGATCGACCGACTGGTCACTCTGGCCGCCGCGGCCGGGGCCGGACTCCTGTCGCTCGTCTGGGCGCGCGTGGCGCTGAGTTGGTTTTCACATGACTCCATGAAGAAGGTCCTCGCGAAAGAGCGGGCCCGCGACGCGCTGATCGGCACTCTCCTGTTCGTCGGCGCAGTGAGCGGCCTGATCTGGGCTCTCGCGAACTGGGTCGTCACGGGCATCTGACCGCACGGAGGAAGGACCGTGGTCGACTGGAACTCCATCGACTGGAACGTGGTGGTTCAAGCGATTCTGTTTGCCCTCTTCGCCGCCGGTACGGCGGTGCTGAACTTCCTCATCCAACCGACCTATGACAACCTCGTAGTCCCGGAGCTTTCGGCGCCCTCCCTGTTCCCGTCTCTCGCGCACCCCGGTACGAGCGCGGGGTTCCTCTCCGCGGCGATCCCGTTCAGTGATTTCATTGTCGGTAGTCTTGTGGATCCGGCGATCGCCCTCGTCCTCGTCGGACTGGCCGGCCTCTACTTGGTCCGATCCTTCTCCTCCCGGTTCGGGGACCGGCTCGAGCCCCTGCTACCTCGACTTGTCATCGCTCTGCTCGGAGCGAACTTCACTCTCCCGCTGGCCGCCTCTGCATTGGACCTGGGCGGAGACACGTTCCGATTGGTCTCGAGTTTTGATAACGGAGCGTGGCGGCAGTGGACGAACCTTGTGCCAGCCGGCGGGATTGCGTTCTCTTGGGACAACGGAGTGCTCGCCTTCGTCGTCACGTTCGCGCTCTTCGCCATGGTACTGGCGCTCGCAACGGTCGTCGCACTCCGAGATGCGATGGTCGCCGTGTTGCTCGTGTTGCTCCCCATCTTCACGCTCCTGTGGGCGCTTCCCCCGCTGGAATCGCTGGCTCGGCGCGGGTGGTCCCTCTTCGTCGAGCTCGCGTTCCTACCCTCGGTGATCCTGATCCCGCTCGAGCTCGCCGTCGGCGCCCCGTCGGTTCTCCTCGTGCTGGCGTACCTCTCCCTGGCGGTGGGGTCGCCGTATCTCATCTCCATCTCCCGCACCCAGCTCGGGAGCATGGGATTCCCCTCGGCGGGCGGGGCGCTCACCGGGGGCCTCCAACGGGGACTCACCGTGGCCTCGTTGACCGTTCAAGGCAGTGCCAACGGAATCGCCCCCAGCGCGACCTCGACTCGACGCGCCGCTCAGCTAGGATCGGCGCTGCGGAGCTTCTCGAATCATGTAGGGAAGGCACCGCTTCCCGGTGGAGCTGCGTTGGGGGCCGGCCATCTGGTGACCCAAGGATCCCGTCAGTTGTTCCAACACTTGCGTCACTTCCAAGCCGCCCACGCCTCCGTTCGGGGGCACCCGTCCCGAACCTCCGGGTCGCTACAACCGCCCTTGACCGGTGGCCCACGCTGAAAGGAGGAGGGCATGGGGTTCGTGCCGGCCGATCTGACGGCCATTCCCGTCCAACGGTTGGCCCCCCGCCGGCTGCACCTCGGGCCCTTTGGATCGGCGCGTGATCTAGTCAAGTTTCTCTGTTTCGCCACCGTCGGCGCGACCGTCGCGGCGGTCACTTCGGCGGTCGTCTGGCTCCCGTTCCTTGCGGTGGGGGCGATGGTCGCCTTTGTACGGGTAGAAGGTCAGTCTCTGGACCAATTCGCGTTAGGGTATGGGCGATTCCGGTGGCGATCCTCCACCGGCTTCCCCGGTGCTGCGGGGCCCTCGCCCCCCGCCTCCCGGATCTCGGCCTCCTCGCGAGTTCCCCCGCCCGCGATCCGAGCCGGTGGCATTCCTATCGCGTACCTTCCCCCCAGCGAACTCCAGCGTCTCTTCGAGGAGTGGCGATCTGCGCTCGCGACCCTCGACCATCCCATCGGATGTCGGGTGCGGGGAGAACTGTTCTCCCCGTTGCCCTTCCTCCCGGTCGCCGCGACCCCGCGCGAAGCGGAGCGAACGGCCCTAGAATCCTACCGCGAGCTCGTGCGCTTGCTGCTCCGTCGACGATACCGCCGAGTGGTCGACCTTACGGTTTGGAACACTCCCTCCGACACAGCATCGGGGAGAATCGGTCGGGAGGCCCAAGTCGACGAACTGGTCGCTGCGCTCGACCGACTCGGGATACCGGCGCAGAGGGTGCCGACCGATGCGGGAGGACCCGCAGCGACCGTGGGGGCCCCTGCGTGACGGCCGGCCCCGATACGCCACCCGCGGGCGACGTCGACCCTCTCTCGGCCTCGTCGGTCGGAACCGCGCTTGTCGGCGCCGCTTCACTCGTGTGGCCGGAATTGGTGGCCGGCGCCCTGTGCCTCGCCGTCGTGGCCACTTTCGTCGTCTGGATCCGGGCCCTGCGGGCGTTTCGAGATCGGCGCGCCTCGGGCTTCCGACCGGCCCGCCTCCTTCCGTTCCTCGCGCTCGGTGGAGGGGGGTGGGGCGCCGCCTTCCTCCTCGGGTCCGCCTTCCCGCCGGGGCGCGCCCTGCTCCTGGGGGGCGTCTCAGTAGGGCTCTGGTTCCTCGCGCGGTCTGCCTGGGCGGGGATCTGACATGCCGCGTCGCGGAGGAGCCTCCGGCCCCGATGAGGGCCGTTCCTGGCTGACCCGCGGCGTCCAGGTCGACGCGCCCGTGCTGGTGACCGACCTCCCTCCCGCCGTGCCGTTCGGCTTCCTCGGGAGGGTGCTCCCCACCTCGGAGCCGGTGGAACTTCGGCTCACCCTCCGCAAACTGTCGAGAACCTCGGCGCTGGACGTCGCCGAGAAGGCCGCCGCGATCGCGGAGGCGGACCTCGAAACCCGCGTCAACGCTCCCGGCGCCCGTCCGTCGGAGCTCCAGTACGACGCTGACAGCGCCCGAGAACTCGCGGCACGGGTCGCGAGCCGGGAGCAAGACCTGTGGCGCATCGGTGTCAGCTTCCACGCGCGCGGGCGAGGACGGGGAAAGGCCGAGCGAGTCCGCTTGCACCTCATTCACCGCCTCCACGAACTGGGATTCCGCGCCCGCCTGCCGACCTTCGAGACCGGGCTCATTCCGTTCGTCCCCAACCCGAGCGAACTCTCTCCTCGGCCGACGGGGTACTGGCACACCCTCGCCACCGACGCGATCGCTGCCCTGTTTCCCTTCGTGGATGAGAGCGTCCACGAACCGGGAGGTATCCTGGTGGGGCTGCTCCTAGACGATGCGAACCCGGTCTTTCTTAACCGCTGGGTCCACGGGAGCCACTCCTGGGGGATCTTCGGAAGCACCGGGTCGGGCAAGTCGTTCGCGGCTGCGTTGTGGTCGCTCCGGACGCGGTGGAGCTGTCCGGATACCCAACTGCTCTTTGTGGACCCGCTGGGGGAGTTCGCACGCCTCACCCGGGCACTCGGAGGGTCGGTCATCACGGTAGGCCCCGGCGGCCAGGAACGATTGAACCCGTTGGACCCCGTCTCGACGGGCGGTGACCGCGACGCAAAGGCGGGTCGCGTCGGGACGATGCTTCGCGCCCTCTTCCCCAGTCTCACCGATGCCGAGCGCGCACTGCTCGACGGTCGACTGAGCGAGTTGTATCGGGAGGGTCGGCAGGTTCCCGTGTGGTCCGACCTCCTCGACTCGCTGGCCCATCGACCCGGCGCCGAGCGACTGAACGACCTGCTCGAGGTGTTTCGACATGGTTCGCTCAGGTATCTCGACGGCCCGACGACGGTGTCGCTCCAAGGATCTCCCCTCGCCCTGGACCTGCATGCCGTCCCCACGGAACAGCTGCCGTTCCATCTGACCTACACCCTCGATGCCCTCACCGCCCGCCTACGCGCCGACGACCGACCCAAGCTGCTGGTCGTGGACGAGGCGCACTACCTGGCCCGCCACCCCGCCACCGCGGAATTCCTGGACCAGTTGGTCCGTCACGTCCGCCACTATCGGGCCGGGCTCCTGCTCTTGAGCCAGAACCCCGAGGACTTCCTGGCGACCGAAGCGGGTCGGTCGCTCCTCCGCAACCTGCGGGCCACGTTGCTGCTGCGTCTCTCCGAGGTTTCGAACGCCACTCGGGACTTCTTCCAGCTCACGGCCGCCGAAGCGGAATGGCTCCCGAAGACGCGATTGCCTGGGGAGGCCGGTTACTCCGAGGGACTGCTCCGGTTCGGGGCGGGGCACCTGCCGTTGGCGATCGTCGCCTCGACGCCCGAATTCGAGTGGCTGAGTTCACTCCTAGGAGGGGAAAGAAGCCCCTCCCCACCCGAGGCCGGTTCCCTTCGAACGGCACGTTTAAGTCCGCCCGCCGGGGAAGCCTCCCCCGATGGCGGAAATCGAGCCCGCGACCGAGGAGGGTCCGGCCCGCCGTCGTCGTGATTCCTGGAACCTCCGGCACATTGTCGAGGACGTCACCGGCCGTTCGATCGAGGAGATGCAGGAGCCCGGACGACCGGCGCATCCGTTCCTGATGTCCATCCCGCCGCCCGCCCCAGCGGCGCCCCCCCGGGTATCGGTCCGTGCCGGGGCTCCCGGGAGCCCGATGGAAGAGGCCGATGACCCGGATGACCCCGTCGCGCGCATCCACCCTCCCTTGGTGGGGGAGACGGGCCGCAACTTCCACGGCTCCGAGCATCAGCACCATCAGCCCACGTTGGACGAAATGACGACGATCACCGAACCACCCTCCCCGGGAACCCGGCCCCATACCCCCGGGCCCTCCCGCCGACCCGAGCGGATCTATCTGCACTATCTGTTGCTGCACATGGACCGCTTGCCCGACGCCTCGCTCAAGTACCTGCAACGGGCCGTGGAAGAGGAAGTCCAGCACCGCCAGATCTAGCCCACCGTCGCCTACCCTGAACTCGTCCCGCGTCGCCGACGCTCTTTCTCGAGCTCGCGCGCTCGTGTTCGGTCCACCTCGATCCCGATGGCATGCCGGCCCAGATTGGAGGCCTCCCAGAGCGTCGTTCCAGTCCCGGCGAATGGGTCGAGGACGGTATCTCCGAGAATCGAAAACATCCGAATCAAGCGACGGGGAATCTCCGACGGAAACGCACCGGAACGCCGGCCCTCGTGGAACTGGGGGATGCCCCGGATCCCTTCCCAGACCTGCGAGAACCAAAGGTCTCGCTCCTCCTTGCGGTACCGGCTACCCAGTCGTGCGGAGGACCCGGGGGACAGCCGTCGAAGAGGCCCGTTTCGGAAGAGCAGGATGAACTCGCAGTCCAGGGTCACATAGGCGTTGGGCGGCAGGAACCCGGACCCCAGAAAGGCATTGGGTTTGTTCGTGGGCTTCTTCCAGAGAATATACGGCAGGGACCGAAAGCCGAGCTTCTCCGCCGCGGAGACGACCCGGGCGTGGTTCGGCCACAGTCGGAACTCACCCGAGACGGTCCGCACCGCGTCCCCAATGTTGATGGCAAGGATGCCTCCGGGCATCAGGGCCCGGTGGCACGTCGTCCAGACCCGGTCCAGCTCCTGATGCATCGCCTCAAAGTCATTCGCTCCCCAGCTCGCGAAGAGATCGTCCCACTGTGGAATCATCGGGTAGGGCGGGGAGGTCACCACCAACGCCACCGACCCCGGCGCAACCCCGTTCATGCGCCGGGCATCCCCGGCGATGATCCGCACCGACCCCCGGGACGCCACGGTGCCCCGGGCAGGCGGGTTCACGGTTTATAGCCCATCGACCCTCGAAGGCTCGTGAAGCTCGACCGGCCCGTACTGCAGGTCGCGCTCGATTTCGAGAACCTTTCCCGGGCCCTTCAGGTCGCGAAGGAGGCCGTCGAGGGAGGCGCCGACTGGGTCGAGGCCGGAACTCCGCTCATCAAGAGCGAAGGACTCGACGCCGTCCGAGAATTGAAACGGACCTTTCCGCACCAGCGGATTGTCGCCGATCTCAAGGTAATGGACACCGGCGCGTTTGAGGTTGAGATCGCGGCCAAGGCCGGCGCCGACCTCGTGACGGTCCTCGGCGCCGCCGATGACGACACGATCGCCGACGCGGTTCGGGCCGGAGAGAAGTACGGGGCCGAGATCGTCGTCGACCTCCTGAACGTTTCGGACCCCGCGGCCCGGGCGAAGCGGTCCGCCGAGCTCGGCGCCGGCGCGGTCTGTTGGCACATCGGGATCGACATGCAGATGGCGGGAAGAACGCCGTTCGAGGCGCTCGAGGCGCTTGCGCGCGCGTCGCCGATACCGGTCTCGGTGGCCGGCGGTCTCAACTCCGAGACCATCGCGCAGGCCACCCGGGCGGGAGCGCTCATTCTGATTGTCGGAGGAGCGATCACGAAGAGCGCCGACGTGACCGAGGCGACGCGTCGGATCCGGCAGGCGATGACCACCCAAACCGAGGTCGCGACGGAGCTATTCCGTCGCGTGAGCGAGGCGGACATACGTCAGGCGTTCCTGAAAGTCTCCACCCCGAACATCAGTGACGCGCTGCAACGGAAGGGCGCGCTGCACGGGCTCTTGCCGCACCACAAGGATCCCAACTTTCGAATGGCGGGTCCCGCCGTGACCGTCGTGACCCGCGACGGGGACTGGGCGAAGCCGGTCGAAGCCATCGACCGGGCCGGCCCTGGAGACGTGATCGTGGTAGACGCCGGGAGTGGCTCGACGGCCATTTGGGGTGAGCTCGCGTCGTGGAGTGCCCACACCCGGAAGGTGTCCGGAGTCGTCATTGATGGGGCGGCCCGGGACATTGACGCGATCCTGGAGTTGGGTTTCCCCGTGTTCAGTCGATCCATCTCGCCGAATGCGGGCGAGCCGAAGGGCCACGGAGAGATCGGCGTCGAGGTGATCGTGGGGGGGCAGCGGGTCCGCCCCGGCGACTGGATCGTCGGAGACCTTTCGGGGCTGGTCGTCGTACCCCGCGAACGGGCCCAAGAAATCGCGAATCGATCCTTGGACGTACTGGAACACGAGAACCGGGTCCGGGAAGAGATCCAACGCGGCAGCACTCTGGGCCAGGTGCAGAAGCTCGAACGGTGGGAACGGGTGGGCTGAGCGTCGGCGGAGCCCGAAGTGGAATAAGCTCCGGCGCTCCGGGGCAGAGGTGCTCCCGTAGTCTAGTCCGGTCAAGGATAGAGGGCCTTCGAGGTGGGAACAATCCCCACCGAGGACACCCTCCAACCCGGGTTCAAATCCCGGCGGGAGCATTGAACACAGGTTCTGGCGGCACGTCCGCTGCTACTGTCTGCGAAGTCCGCAGGATTTCAATCGAAGGCTACCAGTGATTGGGGATGCAACTAGCCCCAGTGTGGCAGGCATCGAACCGGATCGCCCCATCCAAGATATGGCGGTCGGGGGTGTGTGCCGGCCGATGCAGGATGCATCGCCGCAAGCAGGTATCCGGGACCGGTCCGTTTCTGGGAACCGGGGCCCCACCCAACTCGGCACCATTCTGGGCGCCACCGCGTTGGCAATTGCGGTAATCGCACTCGTCGTCGCAGTCACGGTACCGAGACCTTCCCCTTCTCCAACTCCCTCAGCCAGCGCTTGGGCCAACGTCAGCGCCAGCGGAGCTCTTCTTGGCGGTTACGGAGTTCAATCGGTCCAACACGAAGCGGTTGGAGCCTACTTCATTATGTTTAATGTGAAAATTAACGCGGGGTGCTCAGAAGAGGCAACCCCGTACGGTTATCCGCCGGCCGATGTCATTGTCGACCCATCCTATGGCCCCTCCCCGGGGTCGGTCAATCTGTACACCTTCTCGTCGACCAACGCCGCCCCCGTCAATTCATCGTTTAGCCTAGTTATTTTCTGCTAGGCTAAGGGGAAGATACCGCGGGGCCTTCACTCTTGGGAGCGAGCCCCGGTCCAAATCGACGTTGTTTACCGACTACCCTCCAACCCGCAGGTCGAGTCGGCCTGCGCGTGACGGGGTTGGCGTCGGGGATTCCCTCGGTGGTCGAACGATGGGTTGCTGCATCGCACGTCCCTGGCAATGGCAGGCGCGGACGCTGCACGGAGATCACCATGGGATTCTTGTTTGGCTGGTTGTGAATCCACTTTCGCCAAAGTTCCGGCGGGAGCATTCGTGCGTGTCCACCGCCGTCAATCTACGGTGACGCCGGCCGGAGCCGGGGTCGCCCCGCCGGGGGTCCCATACTGTCGATAAAGGCAGGCCATCAACCAGAGCGCCGCGGCAATCGCGAGGAACGCGAAGAGATCTCCTTGGAATTCCGCGATCGTGGCGTCGAATACGAGGAATGTCAACAGACCCACCGAGAGATAGGCGACCTGGGGGGCGTTCCCCGCTTCACCAATCACGGCCCGGAGCACGTACAAACAGACCCCGGAGAAGAACCACCCAAGTGCGACGGTCAGGAAGGGATTCTTGAGGAGACCGGGCGTTCCCCAGAAAATGAGGAAGAAGCCCCACACGAAAGTGGCCCCTAGAAGAAGCGTTGCGCGCGAGGAGGCCGTCGGGAAGGAGGCTCGGGGTCGCAACCATTCGATGGGAACCTTCCAGGCCGCGAGCACGAGCGCGGCAACCGCAACGAGACAACCGGCCTCCACGGGTGGGGAAAGAACGTAGGTTCGGTCGAAGAGGAAGAACATCAGTGTCACGGTGAGGAGGTAGGCCACGAAGGTCCATCCGAGGTTTCGGCGGGAGAGGAACCGTTGGCCTCGCGATGCCGGGAACAGGATACCGACCAAGGCGATCGGAAGGGCGATGCTGAAGATGGCGTGGAATAGGGTGAGCTCGCCGGCCCAGACCCAATTCACTCCGGCCCAGTGCGTGTAGGGCCCGAAGTTCGGTCGCCCGATTTCTACCCAGTCGAAGAACGTCTTGGTGCCGAACCCTTCTTCGACGATACCGTACGCCGCCCCAAGTAGCAGCACCGGGGCCCAGCCCCGGTTCCATCGGAGCGTCACCTCCCGAATGACGAGAACGCCGCCGCCATAGAGTCCCAGCAAGAAGAGATCGCCGACCGGGTTCAGCAGGGAGGCCACGGGCGTCGACCCCGTGAGTAGCTCGGGTATCAGGATCGAGAGTCCCACGAGAGCCAATGCGGGGCGGTTCGATCGCAACCATCGACGGAGGGCCAACCCACACACGGGCGCCGTCGGGCCGGCCGTCTGCGTCGGCGAGACGGGGAGCCCGGCGACGTGGGGAGGTACGCCGGCGTTCATGGAACCCCCTTCCCCCCGTTCTCTCTGACCCGTGGTATATCAACTCCGCTCGAGGTCCCGTCACGTCGGACGTTGTTCCACCCCGAAGGTTCTCATCGACGACGACAACGATTTCCCCGCGTAGGTGTGGACCGGCTCCATGCCATCCTCCAAGTCAGCCGTGCACATGCTCGCCGACAAGTCGCTTCACATCCTCGTCACGGGCGCCACGGGTCACCAAGGCGGCACCGTCCTCCGCCACCTCAAGGCTCGGGGTCATCGTCTCCGGGCCCTTGTTCGGGACAAGAACAGCGCGGCCGCCAAGGGACTTCAGAGTCTCGGCGTCGAGGTATTCCAAGGAAGCTTCGGGGATGCGCCCGCGCTCGAACAAGCCGCTCAGTTCGTCGACGCGACGTTTCTCATGGGCACGCCCTTCGAGAAGGGAGCAGATGGGGAACGGGCCCATGGAATCGCCGCAATCGATGCGCTGCGGGCAGCGGATGTTCCGTACATCGTGTATTCCTCCGTGGCATCGGCCAGCCAACACACCGGAATTCCCCACTTCGACAGCAAGTTCGCCGTGGAACACCACCTACGGAGCTCCGGCACTCCGTTCGCGATCGTCGGGCCGGTGGCCTTCATGGAGAACGCCATCTCGCCGTTTTCCCTTCCCGGACTTCGACAGGGTCAGCTGGGCTTCGGAATTCCGCCCGACAAGCCGCAGCAAATGATCGCGCTCGAGGATCTAGGTGCGTTCGACACCGTCGTTCTCGAGAACTCCGCAAAGTTCCGGGGACAGCGTATCGAGATTGCGAGCGACGAACTCACGGGAGTTCAAGAGGCCGAGATCTTGAGTCGTCACACGGGCCGTTTGATCGAGTTCCGGCAAGTACCATTGGAGGCCATCCGCCAGCGGAGCGAAGACATGGCCCGCATGTCGGATTGGATGGGCCAACATGGCTACACCGTCGACATCGCGCGGCTCCGCAGGGACTATCCCGAGGTGGGCTGGCACCGCTTCGACGAGTGGGCCTCCGAACAGGACTGGTCTCGCCTCCTCGCCCCTTCGTGAACCACCGGCGCTAGCGCCCGCCTCGTTCCTTCCGGCCCGTGGGTTGTCCGAGCAGCTCTCGACCGATAGACTCTCGAAGGCGTCCCCGTCGCACCAGCTCGGCCAGATGACGTGCCTGCCCGCGATTCGGACCCCCCCACGTTCGGGACCATTTCATGGGGTACGTCACCTCCCAGAGTACCAGCCCCTCCGGTTCGGCGAGCGGGAGGGTCAGGCGGTACTCCCCGCGGAGGACCCCCTCCAGGCGCGTCAGGCTCAGAGTGCCGTCATCGACCTTGCGCAGGGAGGCGATGATCTTTCGAACCATCCCCCAGACGAAGGCCGGGGCCCGAATATCGACGACGAACCAACGCGCGCCGGATCGGCGCACCCGGACGGCGTGGATCGTTCGGAAGAGCGCGTGGTCGACGGGCATGTCCCGACCGAACGAACGGACGTCGATCTCCCCTCGGAACCTCATCGCTGCATCCTGCCATCGTTCGAGGCGTCGGCCTTCGGACGGCTCGAAGTAGCGGTACCATCGCCGTGCGGCGGTTCGGGCCGAGAATTCCATGGGGACTTCGGAGATAGCGGTAAAGAAGATTTCCGGGGCGATCCCGTTGAGCGCGCGCAACACCGCCGTTGCCGGAAGTGATGAGGTGAGGGTCAGCGCGTTGCCGCGGGCGCTCACCCCCCGGTCGGTCCGACTGGCGACCGCGAGCCCGGCGGCCTCCGTCGTCGCCGCGACGCCCGTCCGGGGAATTCCCACCCGCAGGACTCCCTCGACCGTTCGGAGTCCGGGTTGACGGGCCCATCCGGCGAACCCCGCCCCATCGTATCCGAATCGGACCAGCCATCGCGTCATCGGCGACTCGGAAGGACAGAGGAGGGCCGGCTCAGCCGGCTTTACTCGGACCGATCGGGGTTTTCGCGGATCGTTCGAGCAGGTCCCGGAACGTCTCGAAGAACTTGAGATACGGATCCGCCCGGCGCCGGTCTTCGAGGTCCAACAGCCCGATTTCGTACTGGGCCTTGGCCTTGGCGTCCCCGAGCTTCGCGTGGAGCAAGTACGTGCAGAGCAACTGGTAGTTGGCGAGCACGACCGCCTCCGGTCGGGGGGTGCTCATCTCGCCCTTCCTAGGTCGATGGATCCGGTCCAGCGGAACCTTCTCCGCCACCGCCCGCCGGTGGGAGAATCCGAAGAACCGGCCGGGCCCGAGGACCCGGGTCACTTCCTTGACGCTGCCCCCGAACGAGTTGGTCAGGCGGTCGGTCTCATGCCAACACCAGAGCCCGAACCCATAGTCCCCGGTGAGGTATTCCTGCCACGCCTCCCCGTACAACTGGGCCTCTCGTTCTTCCGCGGTGAGCTCCACAGGCAGGTTGGCCCGCCAGTCGCCGAGGAGCGCATCGACACGCATCGATGGCGAGAACGTCTTGAAGACCGGAACCGGCGCGACCCCACTCATCGACCCGAACCCCCCGTACGTCAGTCTTGGCGGCTTAAGCCGCTGGCGCGGGGAACTTCCGGCGGCCTCCCACCCATGTTTCTACGACCGGTGGACGGTCAGAGGCGAGAGCGGCGTCGAGGGAGGGGGTCGAAGTGACCACGAAGTCGGCCGGAGCTCCGGCCGCGATACGTCCGAGGCCGGATTCATCCAGAACCGGACCGGCATTCCGCGTATAGAGCTGGAACGCCTCGATCGGAGCCAGACGCTCGGAGGAGGTAAAGCGCCCGAATTCCGACCGGGGAGCCCGAAGGACCGCCGCGCGGAGGCCGGTCCACGGGTCGAGCGGTTCGACGGGGGAATCGCTCGACCCCCCGAGTTGGAAGCCGAGGTCCGTTAGAGTGCGGAACGCGTAGGTCCAACGGGCGCGCTCGGGCCCCAGGCGAGCCACCACCCATCGGTCCGTTTCCACGAAGTGGGGTTGAACGACGAGATGGGGGCGGATCTTCTCCAGGGCGTGCCACAGTGCGGGCGGAGTCAACGAGGCATGTTCGAGCCGGGGCCCGCCGGCCGTCTCGACTCTCTCGAGCATGGTTAGGACACGGCCAATTGCCCGGTCGCCGATGGCGTGAAGAGCGGGTGGCAACCCGAGCGCTTTCGCTTCTTGGAGAGCTCGTTCCAGGTCCGCGTCGTCCCAAATCGGGTACCCCGCCGTCCCCGGCGCGTCGGTGTAAGGCGCGCTGAGCCACGCCGTCCGGATCCCGAAGGCGCCGTCGGTGATCGCCTTAACGCCGGTGATTTTCCAGCCGGAGTCGGGCCGAGGGGCGGGCAACGAGCCGAACCGATCGAGGTCCCGTAGGTCGAGGTAGAACCGAATGCGGACCGGCAACTGGGCCCCGGAGAGAGTTGCTACCACGGTGACCTCTTCCGGGGTCGCCAAGACGGGACAGATCGTCGTCAGACCGAGCGACGCCGCGTCGGACAGCAGCTTCTGGTAGGCGGGAAGGTTCGCTCGGACCCACTGCGAGCTTGCGGCCGACCGGCTCAGACCGGCGAGCGCCGAATCGTAGAGCAGACCGTTCAGCCGCCCCACCCCATCCCGTCCGATTCGGCCCCCTGGAGGGTCGGTCGTCCTCTCGTCGAACCCGCACTCGACCAGCGCTCGTGAGTTCAGCACCGCGGCGTGCATACTGACGTGAAGGAGAATCATCGCTTGCTCCGGTGAAATCCGGTCGAGTTCGTCCCGGGTTGGGTCCCGTGCATCGGTCCAGCCGGACGAGTCCCATCCGACTCCGACGAGAGGGACGGAGGAGCCGGGAGTCAACCGGCTCCGGACACGTTCCGCGAGTTCGTCTCGGCTCCGAGCGCCGCGTAGGTTAACGCCCTCTTTCTCGAGAAGGGTGTCGGTGAGGTGCATGTGAAGGTCGATCAACCCCGGCAGGACAAGGCGGCCCCGAAGGTCCACCATCTCTGTCCCCGTCCCTTTCCCCCGACGCACGGCATCGTCGCGGCCGACGACCCGGACCTCTCCGTCTTCGACGAGGAATCCCTCCGCGAAGCCGGTCCCCGTGAACACCCGGCCGTTGACCCAAGCTCGGTCGACCGGTGACCCCATCACTGAGGCGAACGACGGCGGGACTTATCCCCTCGTCCACGAGGCTCAGACGTCTAGGTACCGGTAGAACTCGTACGGGTGCGGCCGCAAGTTGAGCTGCAGTTGCTCATCCATCTTGAGCTCACGATAGGTGCCGAGGAATGACTCCGAGAAGACGGGCGCGAGGAACGCATGGTCCGATGCGAGACAGTCCAGCGCTTCCCCGAGTGATCCGGGCAGTTCTCGGATGCCGAGTTCCTTGCGCTTCTCGGGCGTGAGTTTGTAGATGTCCGTGTCGACAGGGTTGCCCGGGTCGATCTTGCGCTTGATGCCGTCCAGGCCGGCCAGAGCGAGCGCCGCTTCGACCAAGTAGATGTTGGCGGAGGAGTCTGGCGTCCGATACTCCAACCGTTTGGCCGAGGCGTGCCCCTTCAGGTAGAAGGGAATCCGAACGTTCGCCGAGCGGTTGGATTTGCTATACGCGATGAAGACCGGCGCTTCGTATCCCGGGACCAACCGCCGATACGAGTTCGTAATCGGGTTCGTTATGGCGCAGAGTCCCCGCGCGTGCTCTAGGAGGCCCCCGATGTAGTATCGGCAGGTCTGGCTGATCTCGGCATAGGTATCGGACGCATCGTAGAAGACGTTCGTTCCCTTCGTCCAGAGCGACTGGTTGGTATGGAGCCCGAGGCCGTTGTCACCGAAGACGGGCTTGGGCATGAACGTGGCTATCTTTCCATGTTGCCGCGCGACGTTCTTGATGACGAACCGGACGTCCTGCACGTGATCGGCCGCCGGGATCAGGTCGTCGTACCGGATGTTGATCTCGGCCTGGCCGGCCGTACCCACCTCGTGGTGGTGCGCGTCGACCTTGATATGAAAATCATCCATCAGAATATTGCACATTTCGCTTCGGAGGTCCTGCAGCTGGTCAGCGGGGGCCCCCCGGTGATACCCCTCCTTGAACCGGATCGAGCCAAACCCGTCCTGTTCCTGCCAGGGCGCCTCGGAGCTATCGATCAGATATCCGGCGCCGCTCCACGCGTCCCGCACCGCGTCGGCCGACGGAATCAATCGGACGCCGTCGAACACAAAAAACTCGATCTCCGGTCCCCAGAAGGATCGGTCGTAGCCGGCGGATTCGAGCACATGGACTGTGCGACGAGCGATCCCTCGCGGGTCACGCGGGTAAGGTGTACGGCTCCCTCCTTCCAGGATATCCGCTATAAATCGGGCGCTTCCCGAGCCCGCGCTGCCCCACGGCACGGTTGCGAAGGTGCTCGGGTCTGGGAGGAGGACCATGTCGGATTCGTAGATCTCCCGGAAGCCGCGGACCGACGAACCGTCCAGCTTCGGTATTCCGGTCACAAAGGAGTCCGGCTCCAGCGCGTCGACCGGCATGTGCAAGTGGTTGAACCCGCCGAGAATGTCCGTGTAGAAGATCTCCACCCAACGGAGCTTCCGCGCCCGGAGGTCCGCCAGAATCTCCGCACCGCGTGCCTCCGTCATCGCCATTCCCGCCCCGCCGCTCGAACCAACTGCCGCCGACATGCCGCCCCCGAACCCTCCGACCGCGCTTCGATACATCAACCCTACGTCGGTGGAAATGGACAATCATCCCAACAAATAAATATTGAGTGGACATAGTAAACATAAGGAGGCAGCCCATGGGTCAATCGTCCGCTGTGGATGAGCTCGACCGCGCACTGCTCCAGGAGCTCAACATCAACGCCCGGCGGAGCGACCGAGAGATCGCTCGTCGGCTCCACGTCTCCCCGACCACGATCAGCCATCGCCTTGAGCGACTCGAGAAACTCGGGATCGTTCGGGGGTACATCCCACTCCTTGACGACGAGCTGCTTGGATGGGACCTCTGGGCCACCATCGGCATCCGGATCCTGAAGGGTCGGCTCCGGGAAGTCGAGGAGCGGCTCGGCAAGGACCCCCGAGCCTACGCCATCTACGATGTCACGGGAGATTTCGACGCGCTCATCATCGGTAGGTTCCGGGACCGCCGAGACCTCGACCGGTTCGTCAAACACACTCTCCAAGACCCCTTTGTGGAGCGTACCAGCACCCAGGTCGTGCTGAACCGTGTGAAGGAAGACCGGCGGGTTCCCATCTCGGCGCGACCCTCCTAACAGTCGGGCGCCGGTCGGCCCGACTGACAGGGGACCCGACGGTTCTTCTCGGAAACGCCTTTAAGGAAGCGCCCCGACTGTCGGGAACGGGGACCACGATGGACTGGGGACTACAGAACCGGATGGCCCGCTTCATCAAGCCTAACACCGGCCACACGGTGATGCTTGCCGCGGATCACGGTTACTTCATGGGACCGACCCGGCGTCTCGAGAACCCGGAGGCAACCCTGGGGCCGTTGCTGCCCTTCGCGGATGCGATCGCCGTCACCCGAGGGGTGCTTCGACACTCGATACCTGCGACCTCCGATGTCCCCATCGTTCTGCGAGTTTCCGGCGGGGTCACCGTGCTCAAGGAGGACCTCAGTGACGAGGCGAACACCACGTCGATGGAGGAGGCGCTGCGGCTGAATGCTTCGGCGGTGGCCCTCTCGGTGTTCGTCGGGGCGCCGCACGAACACCAATCCCTCGTCTCCCTCGCGGAATTGGTCGATGAGGGGGAGGCGCTCGGTATGCCGGTGATGGCAATCACCGCGGTCGGAAAGGAGCTCGAAAGACGCGACGCGCGGTACCTCTCGCTCGCGTGTCGGGTCTCCGCCGAGCTGGGCGCTCATTTGGTCAAGACCTACTACTGCGAGAGCTTCGAGAAGGTGGTCGAGGGCTGTCCGGTGCCGTTGGTCGTCGCCGGAGGTCCGAAACTCGACACCGATCAATCGGTTTTGGAGCTCTGCGCGGGTGCCATCGAAAAGGGAGCCCTCGGGGTGGATATGGGCCGTAACATCTGGCAATCCGACCACCCCGTTGCGATGATCAAGGCGATTCGGGCCATCGTGCACGAGAAGGCCACGGTCCGGGAGGCGGCACAGGTCCTGGACGCCGCGAAAAAAATGACCGCTCCTACCGCCTCCGTACGGTCCTAGTCGCTCAACCGGCCGAATCCCGTTGGGCCGTTCCTCCGCGGGCAACCCACTTTACCCAAGGGTCACGCCACTCAGAAGAAAGATGTAGGCCGGGCCGGTCCCATTCGCATGGCCGGACTCAACCCCGTGGCGCAGAACATCATGCAAGCGTTGTCCAACCAGCCAAATCTGGTCATGAAAATGCAGATTTTTTCCATGGGGAAGAACTACGACGTCATGGACCCGAACCAGACGGTCCTCTGCCGCATCGGACTCACCTCGGGACAGAACATGCAGGGCCAGATGTTGGAATCCGCCGTGGGGGGCTACCTCGGGCGGTATGTGGGCCGGAGCATGAATTACACTTACACGGTAAAGGACCCGGCGGGCAACCTCGGATTCGAGATTCGAAAGACGGGGGGCGGGAATCACTCTCAGTTCCAGGTGGTCGACCCGTTCCTAGGAACGCCGGTGGGGCTCATCGAACTGAAGCGCAGCCTGATGGGGGGGCTGACCGCGACGTGGGTAGCCCCGGCGGGACAACCGCTCATGACCACGAAGGGCAGCATCCTTCGACGAACGTACGAGATCATGGGACCGGACGGGCGCGAGGTGGGCCACGTCCGGCACAAGATCCTCGCTATCCGGGACGTCTGGGAGCTCGAGCTAGGTCCCGGGTCCAACCACCTCTTCTCCTCGATGTTCGCGACGATCCTGGATTTCGAAAAAGAAATGTGAGCGGCCGGTCCCCCGTGGTCGCGCCGTCGGCCAACGGCCTTCCGCCTTCGGCGTCGCTTTCATATCCGCCAACGATACCCGGAGGTCGCGCGGGGATCGCCCAGCTTGGTCAAAGGCGCCAGATTCAGGGTCTGGTCTCGTAGGAGTTCGTGGGTTCAAATCCCTCTCCCCGCAGCCGAACTTCTTGGGGAACCGATAGAGGGGGCAATTTAGTCACGGGACGTCTTCCAAAGGGTAGTTTGTCAAACCTCTAGCTTCAGTCCGACCCCCTCTCTCCCCGCAACCCGAACCAAACTCCCCGACTCGCTCGGTGCTCCCTCCCAGCGCGGTGTCTCGAAGGCGACGCTTGATTCGGCTCAGGCGCACCTATCACAGGAAGGCAGTTCACCGGCGGTCGCTGGGGCATTCCGGGGAGAGGGCCCATGACATGCAGACTCGGTATAAGATGACTGAGAACTCGGAACCGCTCCCTGCCTCACCCCAAGCTAGGACCCCTCGAACCGCGGTGCGGGTTTGAACCGCTCCGGGAGCGGGAGTCGCGAAGATGCTGAGTGCAACGAGATGGCGGAGTGTCCAGTCACGGAGGGGACTGACTCGCTCGACTGTGGCGCTCGCGGTCGTGGCTATCACCGTCGTAATGCTGTTGCCGTCCGTGTCGACCCAACTGACCGACAAGCTTTCGGTTTCGACAGCCAGTGCGACCCCCGCGAGCCTGACCGCGCCGTATGTCGCCGGGGCTGCCGCTGCCATACAACAATCGTCCGTGACGCTGACGTCCCCTGGGGCGTTGAATATTTTCCTCGAGGCGAACGGAGGCCATCGCGGAACGACGCAGTTCTCGTCCGGCACGCTCGCGGTAGCCCGGGACCAGATGGGACACATCTCGGCGGCGATCGCCGCGACACAGGACAGCTCGGACAGCTACACCACCGCCGACCACTACTACTCGATCGCCGGGGTGGGTGTCAGTGGATTCCAATACTACGGCGAGAAAACTCAGGTCTCAACCCCGCCCGTACAACCCTCCACCACGCTGAGGGATACCTTCGTGTTGCGCGAGTCCGCGCTGGTCGTGGTCGTGGCCGCTAGCGGAGGACAGGACAGCATCCTGCTGGCCGGCATTCCCGGATTGGCCCTCGACGCGAACGGGACCGGGGGCACCTGGTCCGGAGTGATGGTCGGGCACGCGCACCTCACGGCCGGCACCTACACGGTGACCGAGACGTCGACCAACCATGACGCGGGAGGGACGAACCGGGCCGACGCCCTCGGCCTCTTCGCGTTCGCGAACAAGAAGGCGGGCTTCATCGATATGCGACTGGCCGCGATCCGCATCGTCGCCACCATCCCCGTGGGCACCGGCCCACAGGGAATGGCCTACGACAGTGCAAAGGGCGAGGTCTTCGTCTGGAACGCCCTTTCGAGCAACGTGAGCGTGATCGACGACGCAACGAACGAGATTGTGGCCACCATTCCGGTCGGTAGCTCCACCGGGCAGGAGTTTGGGTACAACGAGGCGCTCGCGTATGACAATGCGAAGGGAGAAATCTTCGTCACGAACGAGGTCTCGAACAATGTGAGCGTGATTTCCGACGCCACGAACAAGGTCGTCGCGACCATCGCCGTGGGCACGAACCCGGTAGGGGTGGCGTATGACCCCCGGAGCGGCGAGATCTTTGTCGCCGATATGTACTATGCCGGCGGGGACTCCGCCGCCGGGAAGGTGAGCGTGATCAACGACACGACCGACAAGGTCGTGGCGAACATCTCGGTGTCGGGAGGGCCCTGGGAGATGGTCTATGATAACGCGAAGAACGAACTTTTCCTCGACGTTCGGTACGGCGATGGCGGGCTCGGCAGCTTCGTGGTAATCTCCTGCGCGACGAACACGGTCATAACACCTCAGCTCCGAGCGGGCGACTATCCGGCGGCGGTCACCTATGACGGCGCCCTCGGGGAGGTGTTCATCGCCAACTCGGGGAACTACCCCGCCGACGCCACGGTGGACGTGGTCAACGACACTTCGAACTCCGTCGTCGCCACCGTTTTGCTCGACTTGAGCGCCAAGGGAGCGGCCTACGACAGTGCGACCGAGCAGGTTTTCGTCGCTGGCGACAGCTCGCCGACCAGCACTCTGTACGTAATCTCCCCCACGACGAACGCGGTGGTCGAGACCCTCGCAGTGGGGAACGATGCCAATTCGGTCACCTACGACAGCGGGCAACAGGAGATCTTCATCAGCAATTTTGCTACGGACATGGTGACCGTGGTGTCCGTACCTACGAGCTAAGTCGGCTGTTCCGGCTGGATCGCGGTACAGGGCCCGCACGAACTGCTGTGAACCTGATGAGCGAGTCCTGGCAACCTGAGTAGCGGGCGAAAGCCCCGTAGGCAGTCTGCACGGCAGCTCTTCGCTCTCACCTCTTGGGCGTCGCGACGGCCCTTCGACGTTTCTAGGCAGGAAAGGCGTTACCGACTGGCTGGAAACAGGCTCGTTCTCTGATGGGGGGGTGCATTCAATCCTGAGAACCGATTTCTATAGCCGTGGTTGTGTAATGGGGGAATCTCAACGCGGAGGCCCCGTTCCCTCCATCGCCCTCGGGCAGGGGAATTGAACTAATCGGTTGGGTCCTCTCCCCGCATTCCGAATATTCGAACCCATCGTCGGTTCAAGTCCCACAGCCCGCACCCGGTGCGGGGCGATCCATTCGATTATCGACTCACGTCCCTGCGCCTCGGGCCAGGGTTCGAGGGTGGGCGGACTCTATGCCGACATGAAACCTATTGATCCTATTGCATCAATAGAAACCTCAATGCTCGCCGCGGAAAATTCCATGACATCCATCACCCTGCCCCTACACGTCCGCAATCGATTGCGCGACTACCAAGTGGGAGGGAAGAGTGCGCCTCAAGCCATCGAGGACCTCATGGATGAGATCCCCCCGACTACTTTCGTCGTGACGTGCAGCGCGCGCTGATCCTTCCTCGAGAGTCTTTGGAGAGCTTCCGTCGGAGACACCGGCTTTCGCGGTCTAGCTGAATGTACACCCTGCATTTCGCCGACCCGATTGCCGGGCAGAGCTTCGACCGGCTCCCTCGTCTAGTGCAGCGTAGGTTCAACCAGGCGTTCGAGTTCCTCGTGCAGCACCCGCGGTCCCTTTCTCCCGAACTGGATGTTCACCAGCTATCGGGCTACCAGAACCTGTGGACCTTGCGAATATCCCCTGGGCGAGGAGTCTATGCCATCGCCGCAGATGACGTCGTCCTCATCGTCTTTGGGCATCAGACGAGCGTGTACCCCCTACTGCACGGCCTTCTACTTCCCGAGGGCCGGTGCGTCGCCTGGCCACCGAAGCGGCGGAACGCCGTCCGAACCCAAGACACCCAGAGGGGTACGCTGTGACAAGGAGCCTTTGGTGAGAGGTTCTCTAAGATGGACGAACTCCCCCCGTTCGACTGCAAAGTCGCCGCCGAGCCTCAAGGCAGAACTGAACTACTGCCTTTCGGCTCGCGGCGAAGCGCTGAGCCTGCGCCGGCTAGCCCGCCCTTGGTCTTCTGCCAAATGGCTTCCCACTGATCCCAGTGCCCTGCGCTAGGAAGATCTCTTTGCATCGTGATCCTGCGAAGTGGGAGGATTTGGCAGAACTCCGACTCGAAGACAACCTCCAGCTCACCCCGACTGAAAAAATGGATCAGCAGTCCCGCCTTCGGTCCGGCTAGATAGCGGATCGTCTCAGAGCCGTCTTCGCCGGTTTCAACGACTTCGTTCCGATATTCGTACGCCGATCCGATCGCGTTGACGCGGATACAGAAGAGTCCGTCCGGTTCGAGGAGGTGTTGTGCCTTTCGAAGGTTCTGACGGCAGGTGGCTCGGTCTCCATGCTGGAAGACCTGGATGCCGATGATGAGTGGGTAGGTAGTCCCGCGGGGAAGCACCGAGAGATCACCCACGTAGAGCCGCTCCGCATGGGCCGGCAGCCGCTCGGAAAGCTGTCGAATCGCGACCGAAGAGAGATCGACCCCGGTAAGCTCCAGCCCGGCCGTAATCAGCGGTACGAAGTTCCGCCCGTTCCCACAACCGAGATACAATCCCCGACAGATTCCACGGTCCCGAGCGGTCGACAGGACATCGGCGATGAATGGTACCGGCTCTTCATCAGAGTAGCGACCGGTCGAGTACTCCTTGTCCCAGACGTCGGCGATCCGTGGCTCGATCGGGGGATCATCCATGGGTCCGCGTCCGAAGCTCAGGGAGGATGCTGGCCCACTAAAGAGGGAACGGGTTGGGTCGAGGCGAGTCGGAGCGATCCGTCTCGGGCGGTCAGTCCCAGGGCAGCACGGTGAGTCTTGGCCAACAGGCCGACCATCGTTGGACTTTCTTGTCGTAAATCGCTTTGGTGATCTGTCGCTTGTTGGGCCGAACGATCAACCCGAACAGATCCTCGAGACCGAACGGCGCGTAGGTCGTGACGTGGCCGTCCGACTCGATCCTCACCCCGAGTGCCGTCGCGGTGGTCGGCCACGATGCGATTCCGTCCTCGACGGACGAGTACGGTGTGATGGCATACCCGTACTGTTCGGGGTACCAGAAGTGGACCCTCGCTTCGTTCGCGACATCGAGCTCTGCGGGAACGTCGACGAGCAGCCTACGCGCATCCCGCGCGTGGGATTCCTCCGCCTCACGAGAAAGGTCAGAAGAGTCGAAGTAGACCAAGTCGTAGTCTTTGATGTTCGTAGCGGGGGCAAACCCGTGCAGTTCGTTCCAGACGGTCTGGGCGATACAGCCGGCACCGAGATACCAGTCCGGTAGCTGCAACCTCGGAACGCGGGTCAGGATTTCCCAAACCACGCCGTTCCTTCGCAGCATCTCTTCGAGACGGTGTCGCAAGGCACGGTCGTGGTCCGGGAGATATGCGCGCACGGTGAGTCCCTCCGTCTAGTCGCGCGCCCCCGCATCAGGCTCGCGGTCAGGGGGGCCATCCCGAGCATCTCCGGCTCCGAAACCAAGGCTTCGGACACACCACCAGGGTTCCAAATCTGACCCTGAGCGGTTTGGAGGTCACTCTCCACTATCTTTGAACCGCCGGCCGGTTCGAGTCGCTCTCCCCGCCGCCGAACTTCTTGGGGAACCCCGAGATCGTACAATCAGGTCGCAGGATGTCTCCAAAGGGGTGGGTTGTTTATCCATTACTCCACTCTGACCATCTCCGGCGACTATAGGGTGGATGCGTATCTCTCACCTACGCCCGGGCAACGAAACAGCGATACTCGCGTCCCCGGAACTCTTTGACGAAGCTCCCAATCCGGAAGCCGCACGCTCCTACCTTGCTGACGATCGGAACATTTTCCTGTTGCCCCCCGAAGGTTCCAATGTCACCGGTTTTCTTCGAGGAACGGGCCTAGGTCAACTAACGTCGACAAGAAGGCAGATGTTCCTCTACGAGATCGCCGTCCTGCCTGAGTTTCGCCGCCACGGAATCGCCGGCGAGTTGATCCGGTGGTTGCTCGACTTTTGCCGTGAGCGGGGTTTCGAGGAGGTCTTCGTGTTTACCGATCCTGCGTACGAGGCCGCGGCAAAGCTCTACCAATCGACCGGATCTGTTACCTAGACCCCCGCCGATCGGATGTTCGTCTACCGTCTCTGACGGACCGGTGGAAGACCGCTCTGACCGGGACTCCCGGGGCTGATCTGCCGGATAGGAATCCGCAACGGGCGGTTCGGCTCCCGGGGATTCAACTGACCCTGGAGAGGACGGTGAGCGCCCGGAGCGTGATCATCTTGCTCGGGCGACCGACGGTCTCAAACACGAGCGGGGTTGGTCGATCCTTTGGATGGTCGCGGTAGTATCGCGCCACAGCGCCCTCTACGTCGGGATGGTTCGCGTCGAGGTTCCAGCGCTGGTCCGACCGTTGCTTCTTCCGTAAGTGGTCGAGCGCGAAGCGGAGCCGTGGGTCCTGCCCGTAGCCGAGAGCGGTCAGGATATCGAGGCCGACCAGGACGTCGTAGTAGTAGTGGACCGGCCAATGGAAGCGGTACCACGGCGGATATCGTTCTCCTTGGTGGTGCAGCTCATGGTCGAGATAGTACTCGGCCGCTCGCTCGACGCAGCCCTGAATGGCCCGGGTCCATTTCGAGTGGGGATAGACGGCGAAGGCACTCAGGCCCTCCCACGAGTCGAGGGTTCGACCGGGGGAGGGGCCACCCCCAAAAGCCCAGCAGGTCCAACCTCCCTTCGGGTGCGCGGTCTCGACCAGCCAGTCGAGCGCCTTGCGGACACGGGGGTCGTTCCCGTACCCGAACCGAATCAGCGCCCGGGCCATGTTGCCGGTGTAGCAGTGGTGACCATTCCCCTTCGAGAAACCGCCCACGCCGCCTCCTTTCAGCGGAGACCGGTCCATCCAGAGCTCGCACGACGCGCGCACGGCGGGGATCGCGCGAGTGGCGCCGAGGTCCGAGAGCGCGAGCATGTTCCAATTCGTTGAGATGTACTTTGGATGGTAGAGGCTCTTCTCGCGGACCCACCCGCCGGCCGGGTCGCGACGGGCGAGGATCTCCTCGACCCACCCGGCCGACGGGATCCGGGCCTTCGCGTCCCGGACGTCGGAGTCGCTCTCGCTTTTTCCAAGCAGCTGGGTCAAGGCGAGATACCGCACCGACGGCTGCCCCGGTTCAAGCAGCCAATCGAGGACTTTCTGGTGTGGCACGGTGCCGTGGACGGTTCCCGCGCCTCATGAACCCTCCCGCCGCGCCCGGATTTTGGGCTTAACCTCGGCGGTGCATGCGGTTCTCTATCAAGTGTCATGGCTCTCGTGCAAAGCGGAAACCCCACAGATAGCCTGCATCTCAACCCTCGCTTCGTCGCGGCACTAGCACTGATGGCGCCAAGGATCCGAAGAAGGTGGGGGGGAGCTCCCTCCCCGTGGCCAACCTGCCAGGAATTCGCGGGCGCGCCTTGACCCGCCGGATTCCCGGCGCGTCTTTATCAAGCGCTCGACGCATTCGCGCTTCGTGTGGTCTGACTCTCCCCTAGAACTGCGCGTCGAGATCTACTCTGACGGGGAGCTTACCGCCGCGCTCTCAGAGAAAATTGGCGCCGTGCTCGCCCTGCGCTGGCCGGTCGCGTGGGACGTCAACGTCCCGACCCACCCGAGTTTCGAACACCCGGCCGAATGGCAAGCGGTCGTTCCGTTCATCGAGGGAAGCACTCCCGAAACGCTGCACCAGAAGATCGTCGCCGATCTTCTCGCCTTGGACCCGAACCATTCGCTCCACTTCCGGACCCGGTGGGACTTCCAACAGTCCCCGAACCACCAGGAGGTCTACGAGGAACGCTGGAAGCCCAGCGGTCACTGACCTCGCTGGGCTCGGGGTCGGGGAGAGGCGACCGGGTGTTCCCTTTGAAACCTCGACCGCCGCGCCGATGACGTTCAGCCGGTTGGTACCAACACGGCCGCGCCTTGGACGCCGCCCGCCCGCATCTCGGCCAGCGCCTCGTTCGCTTTCTCGAGCGGAAAGCGCGTCGTAACGGTTCGCACCCGGGCCGTCGCGGCAACCGTGAAGAATTCCTCGGCGTCCTTCCTTGTGAGGTTCGCCACGGAGCGCACGACGCGCTCTCCCCAAAGAAGGTGGTAAGGGAAGCTCGGGATGTCGCTCATGTGGATGCCCGCGCAGACCACCGAGCCGCCCTTCATGACCGCGGTCAGGGCCGTCGGCACGAGCGCCCCGACTGGTGCGAAGATCAGGGCCGCATCGAGCGGCTCCGGCGGGGACTCATCGGACCCGCCGGCCCAGACGGCTCCCAGACTTCGGGCGAACTCCTGACCTCGGGTGTCCGACGGTCGCGTGAACGCGTAGATTTTCTGACCACGGTATCGGGCCACCTGAACCGCAATGTGTGCCGAGGCCCCGAACCCATAGAAGCCAATCCTCTCGGCGTCACCGGCCATGCGCAGGGCGCGAAATCCGATCAACCCGGCGCAGAGGAGCGGAGCGGCCTCCACGTCTCCATAGCCGGTGGGTATCGGGAACGTGAACTGCTCGTCTGCCGCGACGAATTCCGCGTACCCGCCGTCTATAGTGTACCCCGTGAACTTCGCGCGGTCACAGAGATTTTCCCGGCCGGTCCGGCAGAACGCGCAGTTGCCGCAGGCCCAACCTAGCCACGGGACCCCCACCCGGTCTCCCTCGCGCGCCCGGACAACTTCCGACCCCACCGCGGTGATCGAACCCACGATCTCGTGTCCCGGGATCAAGGGGAGTTTCGGGTGCGGGAGGTCGCCATCCGCAATGTGGAGGTCCGTACGGCATACGCCGCACGCCGCGACTCGAATCAGAACGTCGTGCGGACCGACTCTTGGTTCTTCGTGGTGGTCATCTTCCCGTAACGGAGATCTGGCGGCTTCGAGAAGCATCGCTCGCAACTACTCTGGTCCCTCCCGGTTTGAACATTCTTTCATAGCGAAGAAAGCCATAAGCGGGGCCGCCCGGACTATGGGATCCGGTAATCTCCTTCGCCCCGTCCACGCAAGGGCGGACCGCAGACATGGTGTCCTCGGCGAGACAGGCGTGCCTAGTCGATCAGACCTCGGTAGCGCAGAACGGGCACCGACCGACGCGGCGAGAGCTCGAGGCGGGGTAGAACCGGACCTCTCCCGCGCCGTGCTCGAAGCACGCGTAGAGGTAGGAGTACCCATGTCTGACCTTCCGGGGATAACGTCGCCAGTAGAGCAGGCGGATCGGCGTGCCGGATCCGGGTCCCGATGCCCAACGTTCGGCAGCCGGTCCGAGTTCGGGACCGTGGCGAGTCGCCGCCCGAAGGTCCCTCGGGCGGACTCGCTCCGACCGTTCCGTGCGCGACTGAAGGTACCGCCGGACCCGGGCCGGCGACGGACGACGAGATACTCCAAGAAATGTCACGGTGGACACGGCCCCCCGGGGGCAGGCATACACCCACCCGATAGGCCCCCGTGCGTTCGCGATCGCATGGGGCCGGGTCCGGCCCTTGCAGTGGTGCCAGCACGTACCGGAGGGGGCGAGGACGAACTTCTCCGGGCCGGGCGACGAGGAGCTCATGCGCCGGGCGCCGACGCGAGGCGTCGCACCATGTCGCTCTGGAACAGATCGTCCCAAGCCCGACGGGTCCGGGATACGCCTTCGGGGAACCCGGTCAGAAGGTGATCCACGCGTCCGTCGGTCCACTCCAGGAACACTTGGGGGATCAGGTAGTCGGGCGACCAGTCCCCGTGGGCTTGGACCACCGCATCGGCCTCTCGTTCCTGGGCGGCGTCGTCGATGTCGAGTCGACGTACAGGAATTCTGAGGCGCTCCCCCAACTCGCGAACCTTCTCCTCGGAAAGCGGAACGCAATGCGGACACCAGTCCGCCAGTACGATGGTGAGACGCGCGGGCCGGGGGCCGGGGGGCTGGTTCGGCATCCAGGCTCCGGAAGAGCTCTGGGGATTTAGACGGTGAGTGGCCCCCGGGAAACCGACCGAGCGTCGTACGATGCCGGTCGGCCACTCCGTAAATAATCGGAGGGCGTCGGCGCACCGGAGTTCTCCGATGGCGTCGAAAGGGCCCCGCCGGTCCCGCCAAGCCCACGCGAGCGCTCCAACCTCAAAGCCCGCGACGGCTCACCCGGCCCGTGGCCATCGAGCACCGCCACCGGTCGTCCCCGGGAGCGTTCCCGAGGGCGTCGCGCTCACCTCGCCCCCGTCCGAAACCCCGCATGGCCATCTCATCTGCCACCGGTGCGGACGCATTGCCGAGCTGGAACTGACTGAACTTGATCGACACTTCCTGATGGAGCTCTCCCGCCGGCGTCCGGAGGGCTGGGAGATTGACGGGGTCACTTTTTCGGTGACCGGAACGTGCGCCGCATGCCGGAAGAAAGGTCGCTAGCCCCGAACCATCGATGGGTCGTGCCGGGCCTCCCCGGGCGATGCCTCATCGCCCGTGAGGTCTCCTCTTCATGATGGGGTTCTTCACGTCCCCCCGGATCTGCCTCGGTCCGGGGAGCATCGAGCAGTTGAGCTCGCTGGGAGCGCGCCGAGCGCTTGTCCTCGTTGACCCCGCCGTCACGGAGTTGGGCACCGATCGTAGGATTCGGGAGGAACTGGTGAAAGACGGAGCCCAGGTCCAGGTCTCGCATGCAGTGCAAATCGCTCCAACGCTCGACTCCCTGGCGATGGGAGTCCACGCGGCCGCAGAATTCCAGCCGGATTGGATCGTCGCGGTGGGTGGGGGCAGTACGATCGACACCGCCAAGGGAATCTGGCTAAAGTACGCCCGCCCGGAACTCGAAGTGACCTCTCTCACACCACTTACCGAGCTTTACCTGCGTGATCACGCTCGGTTGGTGGCCATACCGACGACCAGCGGAAGTGGCAGCGAAGCTACCTGGGTGGCCCATTTCTGGGACGCGAAGGGTCGACCGGTCGAGATCGCCTCGCGGGAACTGACCCCCGACTGGGCGCTGCTCGACCCGACGCTTCCGGCCACGGTGCCGAATGCGACGGCTGTGGACTGCGCCCTCGATGCGCTGACCCACGCCCTCGAAGCGCTTGCCTCGTCATGGGCCACGCCCTTCTCGGACGGGCTGGCGCGGGAGGCCGTGGCGACGCTGACCCGACGGGTGCCCGAGTCGCTTGAACATTCCGACGACCTCGAATTGCGAGCGCAGATCCATTCCGCCGCTACGATGGCCGGACTCGCCACCTCGAACGCGCAGAGCGGATTGGTCCATGCCATCGCCCACGCCATCGGCCCACGAGCCGGCCTATCCCACGGGCGCCTCGTCGCGATTCTCCTCCCGTGGGTGCTCGAGTTCAACTTTCCCGCCGCTCGCGAGGCGTACGCGTCGCTGGGCGGAATCCTCGGGGCGGCCACGGTCCAAAATGCCGCGCCCTTCACCGAGTGGTTCCGTCGGCTCAACGCCCGGCTCGGCGTCCCACCGACGCTCGCGGCGGCCGGGGTCGACGTCCGGTCGCTGCGCGAACAGATGCCGGACTGGGTCCCCTACGTGCAGAGCGCCACGTCCTTCGGGGCGAACCCCCGGATCCCCTCATCGGAAGACCTGGCCGCGCTCCTCGCTCGGGTGTCCGGATAGGGCCGACGGGGCCTCTCTATAGTGGAATATAGGCCATTACCCGGCGGGCCGGCCGCGGGAGGTTCGCCTCAGGCCGGGATTTTTACCGGAGACGGCACCGGCGCCATGGCGGTCGCCGTGGCCGATTGGGCTGCTCGCTGCACGGTGTGGTTGATGGCGATCTCGGCCAGGTCACTCGCGTAGAACGCGCTTCGTTCGAGACTCTCGAGCACGTAGGCGAGCCCGACAGCGAGGCGCCCGCGTTTATTGGTCAGCTCTTTGAGGATCGTTTCCCGTTCTCGAGTCACCCGGGCCGCCGCGTCCAGCACTTCATTCGCCTTGGCGATGTCCTCATTGGCCAAGCTGTCGATGGCGCCCGTGAGGCCCTCCGCCGCGGCGAGGGCGAGCCGGTCGAGTTCCACGAGGACCCCCGGCGGAATCGACTCCTTTCCGAGGAGGGGGACCGTCTCGGCAATCCGCACCGCGTGGTCCGCGATCCGCTCGAGCACGCGCGATGCGAGCAGGTACGTCGCGCACTCGGGGAGCGTGAGCCCGATGGAGCTCAGGACCCGGCCGTCGCGCAAGGCGGACGTGATCTGCTTTCCGATGAACCAGTGCAGTCGGTCCACCTCCCAGTCGCGTTCGATAACGTCCCGGGCGATCGACGCATCCCGAGCGTGGAAGGCCGCCATCGCGTCGCCCTGCATGGCCCGGACCATCTGATACATCCGCCGGATCACCGAGGCGATCGGTAACGGGTTTGGACCGATGACATCCTGCAGGACAACCCCATCGGCCGTCTCCTCCAAGATCTCGGGTCCGATCATACGCTGGGCGAAGCCGCGGACGACCTCACGGGTCCGGGCGTTCATCCGTCCGTCGGTCCGGACCTCGAGGAGCGGTGCCCCGGCGATGTACTCAGCCACGAGCAGCCGAAACAGATGCTCGGGGTTCATCTCGTTCGACACGCGCAGCTCCCGCCGCGCGGTCTCCCCGGGGGTTCCGCTCTCGGCCCGGAGCATCAGGGAGCCGTCCGGAGCGCCGTGGAACAGTAGGACATCGCCGGAGCCGAGCCCCCGGCTCACCACCCAGGTCTTCGGCAGCGAAACGATGAAGGTCGAGCCTCCCGTCTTCTGGATTCGCCGGGCTTCCCCCCCGTCCGCGGTGCGCATCGGTATGCCGTCCGACTCGCCGTGAGTCTATATAGATGCTGGTTCGCGTGGCGTTTTGAGCGGTTTTTAGCGTCGAATGCGGAGGAGAAGGCATCCGTCTGCCCTCGGCGGCGGAACGCGGAGCGTCGCCTCAAATAGCCCGACGCATCGTCGCCGTTTGTCGCACTCATGGACTCTTCCCGGCCGACTCCCTTCACGTTCCGACGACGGGCCGAGTCGGCGGAGCCCAACGAAACCCTGCTTCAGCATCTCGCCCGAGGGGGACTTCCCACGCTGCAGCGCTCGATCCGGTATCACCGACCTCGCGCGCCATTCTGTGGCATCGGTCATTGCACGAACTGCCTCGTTCGGGTGAACGGGGAGCCGAACGTCCGGGCTTGTCGCTACGTTCCCCGCTCGGGGGATGCCGTCACCACCTCCAACGCGTGGCCCTCTCCCAACCACGATCTCATGGGAATTCTCGACTTCCTGTTGCCCCGTGGGCTCGACACCCTCCACGGATTCCGTCGACCGGCGTGGGCGACCCCCTGGTTCCAATGGGTGGTTCGTCGGCTCGCCGGATACGCTCCGATCGCCACGGAGGCGGCCCCCGGACCCACCGCAACCTCCGCCCCGGTCAGCCTCGATATTCTGGTGATCGGGGCGGGACCCGCCGGACGGCAGATCAGCCAACGGCTCGCCGAGGCCGGGCGGTCGGTGGGCCTCCTCGACCGAGGGGCGATTCCCGCACCCCCACCGGGCGTTCCGCTCTTCCCCCGTGTGACCGCGGTGTTCCTCCCTCCCCCCGAAGGAGCAGGGGATCGTCGATTTGAGGTGGTCGCTCTCGAGGATCCGGACCGGGGACGCCTGTTCCGGGCTCGTGCCATCGTGGTCGCTTCCGGGGCCTACGACGCGTCGTTGCTGTTCGCCGGAAACGACCGACCGGGGGTGATGACCGCCGAGGCCGCGGTCGCGATGGCTCCCGGGGACCACGCGCCTCCCTTTCATC
Organism: Thermoplasmata archaeon; assembly: GCA_049800095.1. Taxonomy (GTDB): domain Archaea; phylum Thermoplasmatota; class Thermoplasmata; order Lutacidiplasmatales; family UBA184; genus JAKIWV01. The sequence continues at coordinate 33,742 of JBARJD010000150.1, forward strand.
GCGCGTTGATCGTCGGCGGCGGTCCCCGGGCGGCCGAGATGCTGGATCGGTTCGGCGCCCATGTGGAGGCGGTCGTTGCGCCGGGCTCGATCTCGCCGGAGGTCACACGGCGCGCGTCCGACCTGTCGATCGAGCTGTATCCACGGACCCTCGTGCTCTCCGCTTCCGGACGGGCCCGAGTGCGCCGAGCCCACCTTCACCCCCGGGGAGCGGGCTCCGAGTTCTCGGTACCCGTGGATGCCATCGTGCTCGCCCATCGCCGGCTCCCTCACACCCAACTCCTCTTCCAGGTCGGTGCCCGGATGGAATGGCGGGGGACCGCGGGGAGCTATTTCCCGGCCCTAGGGGCCGGGAGTCGGACCAGTATCCCCGGAGTCTTCGCGATCGGGGAGGCGGCCGGGTTCGTCGACGGCGTGGCGGCCGAGG
>JBARJD010000151.1:0-2347 GCA_049800095.1 Thermoplasmata archaeon
TGAACGCTGGAGAGGGTGCGTTCCAGCCGGTCGGCGGCGTCGAAACGCACCGAAGCGACGGGCACTTTCTTCCGCTCGAGCAAGGATGCGAGGTACTCGGATCGAGCGTGGACCGCGTCATCGTCTCCTGACCCCTCGAGCCGAATGACGCAGTACCGACTCGATTCGCGGCGAGGGAGAGCATCCCAGGCCACGATCGCGTTGTGCATGCTTTCGGGGAGAATGTCCCAGTGGGCCAGGCGCTTCGAGTTCTCCTCGATCTGAGTTGTCCACCGGCGCGCGACCGGCGCAAGGTTCCGCGAGCAACATATCCAGGGGAGCCGGGCGCCGATACGAGCGGCTAGCCGCGCGGGCGCGCCCTCTCGCGAGGAGAGTTCGTCCGATTGGGAGACGAGGACCTTTGACGCTCGGTCGAGGCGGTCCCGGTTCGAGGCGGGGAAAGCAGGGTCGAATAGACCGAGCAAACCGCCGAGGGTGTGCCCGAGGGCAGCCCGAGGCGCGAGCCCGGGCGGTACGGAGAGATGCGGTACGCCTTCGAGACGGGCTCGTTCCGCGAGTCGTCCACCCGAGCTCACGGCCAGGCGGGGCGCTCCCCGGCGGCCGGCTTCGTCGAACGCGGACAACGTCTCCCAAGTGTCGCCCGAGTAGCTCACGGCCACGGCGAGCGTGGAGGGACCCACCCAGCGCGGGAGCGTAGGCTCGCGGACGGGTTGGAGGAGCAAGTCCGTTTCCTGGTCCGTGAGGGACCGCAGTAGGTCGGCGCCGATCGCCGACCCCCCCATCCCGACAACGACGCTCCGGTCGACCCCGCGCGGCCACCGGAACTCGAGGGCACGACCGGCGGCAAAGCCGCTCCGAAGTTGTGCGGGAAAGGCCCGGGTCCACTCGGAAATCTGCGTCATTCCGCTGGACCGGGTCGTAGGCATGCCGATGCATTGCGTGGAACCGGTATTTCCTACTGCCGCGACGCGGCGGCGCAGACTTGAGGGGACGCCCGCGGACGGAAACGACTATCTGCGTTTCGCCCCCTTTCACCGGCACGTACAGGCGGCCGGCGGTCTCGGTTCGCCCCGAGGAGGGTGTCGGATGTGGTGGCGAATGATCCTCGGTCCGTTCCCCCGTTAGACCGGATCTCGACGGGTGTTCCCGAGATCGACGAGATGCTGGCCGGCGGGCTCCTGCCCCGTCGGCCGTACCTGCTCGTCGGACCGCCGGGTTCGGGAAAGACCACGCTCGCACTCCAATTCCTGATCGAAGGAATCCGCCGCGGGGAGGAGGCGCTTTACGTCACCCTCGAGGAGCCGCCCAATGAGGTACGGAAGGACCATCTGGGGATGGGACCCGAGCTCGACCAGGTCTTCGTCTTCGACGCCGTGCCCGACGTGATGCGGTACGAGCGAATTCCGTTCAAGGATATCGCGTCCGCGCGCGAGGCGGTCCGGTTCGGCCAAGTGCCGGACCAGATCCGTCAAACGCCCGAGTTCGAAAGCGTCGATGTGACGATGACGTCACTGCAGCCCACCATCCGACAAGAGCTCCGCCGTCGTCGTTTCAAGCGCATGGTCATTGACTCGCTCACTGCGCTCCAATTCTTTTGCATGCCCGGGGTCGACGAAACTCAGGGCGCGCAGACGTTTCTCCGGTTCCTGTCCGACTTGGGGACCACCACGCTGCTCACGCTCGAAGTGCCGAGCGCAGAAGAGGAGTCGGAGGAGCATCTCCTCGCGCGCGGCGAGTTGCGCCTGTTCCGCTGGGAAGCGGAAGGCCGGAGCCAGTACGCCGTCGGCGTCGAGAAGTTCCGCGGCAGCTCGCACGACATCCACCTCCACCCCTACCGAATCTCTCCGCACGGCCTCGACATCAATCTCAGTGTGACGATACCGTCCGGGGGCGTCGCACTACCGGCACCAACCGACACGCACGAGGTGTTGGGAGTGCCGCCCGAGGAGGTTGCCTACGAAATACGTCGCTCGGTGCTCAACTTGGACCAAGACATCCGCGATTTGCTGGAAGTGGGCATCGATGTCAAACCGATGCACGAAGGGGTCCGGTTCGTTCTCACTGCCCTCGCCGACCATCGATACGACGAGGCCCTCGTCCGGCTCCGGGAGACGCGCGCCGTGGCGGACCGGATGATCGACGCGTACCACGTGGCCGAGTCTATCGACAAACCCAAGCCCCCGGTGGTGGTTCCGGCCGTGGCGATCCCTCCCTCACTCCCCTCTTCAGAGGGCGGCGTGCTCCCACCGGCCGAGGTCCCTTCGTCACCCCTCCCGGTTCCCGAGATCATTCAAGAGTCTTCGACACCGCCCCCCGTCGAGCCGATCGGCAGGCCACCCCCAGTCGC
>JBARJD010000152.1:0-1782 GCA_049800095.1 Thermoplasmata archaeon
GCATCGGGGTTCCTTCGGAAACCCAGCTGTCGGCCGCGTTGGTCTCCCGCCGCAGCACTCGTCGGACACGTTCCTCCTCTCGGGCCAGTGCCGATAGCGTCGCCTCCGGCGCTTGCATCGCATGCTCGAGGCGGCGCCGTGCGAACGCCAGCAACACCGCCCGCTCTTCGCGGTCTGGTTTGAACGCGCCGGCGCGCATCGCGCGTCGTGCGGCCAGCCCCGCCACACGGGCGATGAGACCGTGTTGCTGGAGCCACTCCTGCATCGGTCGGTCGCTCACTTCGATGCCCGGGCCCGTCGCCCGCCGGCGAACCCACTGGAGAACCTCGGGGGGGAAGTTCTCGAACCCGTCGACGAGGAGCTCGGCCACGCGCGCGGGGCGCGCATCGAGAAGCCGCTCCTCGACGATCCGTCCCTCGGGGTCGACCCAGCGGAGCCACCGGCCAGAGCGGACCAGGGCCTCCGGCACGCTCTAGAACTCCTCGAGCACCTTCTGGAACCGGCGGCGCTCCTCGGGGACGTCGACGGGGTACCGGCCGGTGAGGCACCCTAGGCAGAGGTTCTCCTCCGGCATGCTGATCGCTTCCACCAGACCGGGCATCGAAAGGTAGTGCACGCTGTCCGCGCCGATCTGCTTCGCGACGCCCTCTTCAGTGCGTCCGGCCGCGACGAGCTCGCGCCGATCCTTCATGTCGATCCCGAAATAGCATGGGGCGATGATCGGTGGGCATCCAATGCGGACGTCCACGCGCGCCGCGCCCGCGTGCCGCACCATGGCGACAATCTCCTTGAGGGTCGTGCCGCGCACGATGGAGTCATCCAGGAGCACGACGCGCTTTCCTTGGATGAGCCCCGGGACCGGATGGAGCTTGACCCGGACCTCCTCCTCGCGCCGCTTCTGGTCTGGGAGGATGAACGTCCGTTCGACGAAGCGGTTCTTGATCAACGCCTCCACGTAGGGGATACCCGCGACGGCGGAGAACCCGAGCGCCTGCGGCCGGGAGGAGTCCGGAACCGGAACCACCACGTCCGCCTCCGTCGGCCGCTCTCGCGCGAGAATCTCCCCGACCCGGCGCCGCACATCGTAGACCAAGCGTCCCTCGACCACGGAGTCCGGCCGAGAAAAGTAGACCCATTCGAACATGCAGTGGGCGCGCTCGTTCGCTCCGGCGTACCGCGAGCTTCGGAGCGACGTTCCCTTCTCGATGAGGAGTACCTCGCCGGGGGCGAGGTCCCGGACGAGGGCGCCGCCCATCAGCTCGAGCGCCACCGACTCGCTGGCGACGGCATAGCCCCCGTCGAGGGTTCCCAGGACCAACGGGCGAATTCCCATCGGGTCGCGGAACGCGAGGAGTTGACTGCCGACCAGCATCACCACGGCATACCCGCCGACGAGCTCGCTCATCGACTTTCGGACGGCGGATTCCAGGTCACGAGTTCGTCCGTATTCGAGGGCGATCAGCTGGGCCATCGCTTCGCTGTCGGCGCTCCCGAGGAATTCGACCCCTTGGGCGAGAAGCCGTCGCCGAAGACTCTCGTGATTCACGATGTCGCCGTTGTGCGCCAGCGCGGCGTCCTCGTCACGTAGTCGGAGGCTCAACGGTTGGGCATTCTCGATATCCGAAGTGCCGGTGGTGGAGTACCGTACATGCCCGATCCCGACGGGTCCCCGGAGCGATTCGAGGAGTTCCCGGTTAAACACGTCGTGGACGAGGCCCATCCCTTTTCGGTGATGCAGGGTCCCATGCGAGGCGGTCGCGATGCCCGCGGACTCCTGTCCGC
>JBARJD010000153.1:0-8181 GCA_049800095.1 Thermoplasmata archaeon
GGGCCACCGCATCGAGCGGTTCCATGCCCGCGCCAGCCCGTAGTCGGGGCCGACCCGACGTTGCGGTGCTTCGGGTCGGGCACCGACCGGGACGCGACCCGCGGCTCACCACCCACCTGGCGCTCGCGGCCCGAGCCCTCGGAGCGTCGCGGCTCTTCCTGCATCCTCCGGACCCGGATCTGGCGGAAAGGATCGCCGCGGTAGTCCATCGATGGGGAGGCGCCTTTGAGGTCGTTGGCGTCTCGAGCTGGAAGCCGGTGGTCGAGGAGCACCGCGGAGGCGTCGTGCACTTGACGATGTACGGGCAGCCGCTGTCCAAGCAGATCGCCCGGCTTCGGGAAAGGCGTCGGCTGTTGGTCGTGGTGGGTGGAGCGAAGGTACCTCCGGCCTTGTTCGGGGCGTCGGACTGCAACGTGGCCGTAGGGTCCCAGCCGCACAGCGAGGTGGCTGCACTAGCGGTGTTCCTCGACCGGCTCCTCGGTGGAGCGTCCTCCGCTCAGTTCCGGGGTGCCCAACAGCGCATCGTCCCCCGGCGCCGCGGCAAGCGCGTCGTTGCCACCCGGAAAGGAAAAGACGAATGATCCAACCGGCGATCCCGGCCCGCACTCTCCCGATCGTGGCGCGAGCGCCGGGAAAGTGCATCCTGTTTGGGGAACATGCAGTGGTCCGGGGCCAGCCCGAAGTGCTCCTGGCCATCGACGTGTATACCCAGGTGGCCATTCAGTCCTCCCTCGACTGGCGACTGAACGGCCATGTTGGCCCAGTAGCCGGCCACCGGTACCTCCAAGCCGCGCTCCACGAACTACGGTCCGAGGGGACGCCCCTCAATGTGACCGCGGTATCCCGAATCCCGAAGGCGTCCGGAATGGGCTCCTCGGCCGCCTTTGTAGCCGCGCTCGCCGCGGTCCTGGGCGCGGCGAGAGGCGGCGTGGACCGCACGACGCTCGCGCAACAGGCGTTCACCATCGAACGCATGGCCCAAGGCGTGGGCAGCCCCGGAGACACGTCGGCGTCGATCGCGGGAGGATACCTGACGCTGAACACCGACGTAGGGGCCTTCGGAGAGCCCCTTTGGAGCGTCCAGGCCGGCGCGGAAAGCTGGACGGCCCGTCGAATCGGCGATCCGGGGTGGGTCTGGGTCGTGGCGTACTCGGGCATCCCGAAGGATACCGGTCCGACGGTTCGGGCGGTGGGCGAGCGCTTTGCGTCGCCGGGCGGCCGCGAGCTTCTCCAGCAGTTTGCGGAGGTCGCCAATGCGGGGCTCCGGGCGATGGCCGGCGAAGACGGACCCGAGACCGGTCGGCTGCTCGACGAAAATCAGGAGCTTTTGCGAGCTGTGGGAGTCTCCCACCCGCGTCGGGAGGCGCTGCTCGAGGCTGCCCGTCCGGCCGCTCTCGGCGCGAAGGTCACGGGGGCCGGGGGAGGCGGGTCGATCGTGGCTCTCCCTAAGCCGGGCCAGGAGACCGACCTCGTTCGACGACTGGCACGGGCGGGGGCCGTGCCGTTCGCGACTGGGCCGGCGGCACGTGGCGTCGAGCTGGTTTGACCCGAGCGTGGGCGTACGACATTGCGAAGGGCGGTGGGCAACTTTATTCTGCGCGGCGATTGGACTTCTCGCATGCCAAGGGTCACGGTCCAATTCGTGTACGCTGGCCTGAGGGCCCGCAACTTGGCGCGATCGATGCGATTCTACCGGAAACTGGGCTTCCGAGTCTCGAAGCGCGGAACCATGGGACATGGCGGTCAGTGGGTCCATCTCACGTTCCCCGGCGCCGCGCAGGAACTCGAGCTCAATTTCTATCCGCGAGGCAACCGGTACTACGAGCCACTCCGGAAGGGTACCGAGTTCGACCATCTCGGCTTCCGGGTCTCCGACGTGGAGATGTGGGAGGCGGAACTACGCCGTCGGAAGCTTCCTATCGTAGCCCGTATCCGCGAGAAGTACGAGAACCTCGTGTATACGCGAGATCCGGACGGGAACTGGATCGAGTTCTTTGGCCCGGTGCCGGGCTAGCTTCGGTCTCCCTCCCGGTCACCGACGCGCCACGATGCGAATCACCGCGCCGGAGTCGACCGGATGGTCGGCCGCGAGCGCTCGGTGCGTGCGCCCATCGATCGCCCGGATGAAGTGCTCCCCGAGTTCGGTGTGGACCCGGTAGGCGACGGCGCGCACCGGAGTTCCGGCCGGCACGAGGAACGCGTCCGGCAGCACGCGACCCCGCGAGTCGGTCCAGCGGGTCTCGTCTTCCACCGGGAACACGACGACCTGGTGCAGTCGTTCGAACACCATCGACTCGAGGAGCGACTGCACTCCCGTCGAACCCCACCGTCCGAGGAGCGAACGTAGATCTCCGACGGCCTTGATTTGCGGCGCGGAGAGTCGGGAGGCGTCGGGCACCTGAAAGTCCGAGTCGCCGGGCGAGTACGTGACGAGGCCCGCCTTCGCGGCACGCCGAAGGGTCAGCTCCGCCTCCGCGCTGGTCGGCGTCGCCGGAACGGGAAGAATCTCTTTTCCGAGGGCGGCCGCGCGGTCGGTGGAAACGCGATCGCACTTGTTGAGCGCGACGGCGCGGGGCTTGGCGGCATCCAGCAGGACCCGAGCTAGTTGGAGGAGGTCCTCGGCCGTCCACTTGGAAGGGTGGGCCCGGTCGATAGGGGCTTCGCGCAGCGCAGTCTGGATCGAGGCGGGAGTGATCCTGAGACCCGTGAGACGGTGTTCGAGATACTCCTCGATCTTCACGCCCTCGAGCTCGGCTTTTCGGACCTGCTTGTCGAAGTCTCGTTCCAAGAGCCCGGCGACCCAGTAGGCCAGTTCGTCGCCAAGCCAACCCACCTCCTCTCCGGGGTCCTGGGTCCCCGGCGGGACCGGATTCCCTTCCGGGTCAGTGGCCCCTGTCGCGTCGGCGACCTGAATGAAGCCGTCCGCCACACTCAGGTCGTTCAGGAACTGGTTACCCAGTCCCCGTCCTGCGTGAGCGCCGGGTACCAATCCAGCCACATCGACCAGTGCCACGGGAACCCAACGGACCCCGTTGCGACAGGCCGCGTTGCCCGGGGTACAGGGCGCGCCGTGTTCCACATGGGGGCAGGGCACCCGCACCGCGGCAACTCCCCGGTTGGGCTTCACCGTCGTGAACGGGTACGGGGCCATCGTTGCGTCGAGGAGAGTGAGGGCATTGAACAGCGTCGATTTACCGACGTTTGGCTTGCCGACGATGCCGACCTCCATGACGCGTCTCCCTCCCTTTCGCCGGCTCGATCTATACGGTGTAATCGGGCGGGATCTCGGCGAAGCCCTCCGCGCGGTTGACGACGAGAGCCAGCGCGAAGAGCAGCGAGCTCAACCGATTGGCCCAGTGCAGCAACGGCTCTCGTTGAGGTTCCTCCGCGTGAAGGGCCCACAGGTCGCGCTCCGCCCGGCGGGCGACGGCGCGGGCGTACTGCAGGTGTGCGCCTCCGGGGCCGCCGCGCGGCAGGACGAACGAATGAACCGCATCGAGGGAGGATGTCAGTTGATCGGTGTCCGCTTCGAGCCGCTGAACATGGCGCTGCTCGATTCGGTGGGCGTTCTTGGCAGGGGGGCCGGGAGCGGCAATCTCGCTGTTCGCGATGAAAACCTCGTGGGACAGTCGGCGGAGTAGCGCCCGCGCCTCCGGTCGGTCGCGGAGGAACGCTTCCGCTACTCCGAGCTGAGCGGCGAGCTCGTCGTAGCTGCCGAGAACGCGGACGCGCGCCGAGGCCTTGTTTACGCGCGCACCACCAGTGAGGCCGGTGTCCCCGCGGTCACCGGTGCGGGAATAGAGCCGCGTGGAATTCGAGCCTCCGGACGCCAGGGCAGCGCATCGAGGGGCGACCCCAGCCCATGGATGGGGCAGTACGAGATGTTGAGCACCTCATTATGCTTGGCATCTTGTCGGCACGACCGACAGATGAACCCGCTGCGTTTGGCCCAGGCGATTCCCCCCAATTGCTCGGTTGCTTGCATTCCCACACCCGCGCGCTAGCGATCGAGGAGCTCGCGCCCCTCCCGGTCGGCCCGGCGTCGTCGTTCGGATCGGCCGGCCGTCTCGCGCGCCGCCCGGCGGAGTGCCGGGAGTCGCTCACCGTGGAGACGGCTCAGCTCCTGGATGCCCAACGTCGCGACGAGGGTCACCGCCTCGTCGAGCGTTCGGGCCCAGCCATCCTCTACAACCTCTTCCAGTTCCGCCCTCAGACTCACGGCGAACTCGACGGGTTTCTGGGGTGTCTCGATCGATTGCCGAACGAGTAACCGTACGGCCTCCGATCGTGTCCCCACCTCCCGCGACTTCTGGAACTGGTCGAGTCGCTCGACCTCTTCCGGCGTTAGTCGCACGCCGAGAAAGTACGAGGCCGACTTCGTCGGGGTCGCTGACCGCACGGCGTTTAACAAGATTCAACAACTATATGGATATATCTCACATTTTGTTTAACAATCGGGGGGCAAGGCATCTCCAAACCCAGCGACACTTATCCGGCAGGAGGGGCCCAGGTCACGCGGCGCCATGAAGCCCCCAGTCATAACCGACTACTCTTCGTGTCTGAAGGTCAGATACAGGCGACTTGTCCCCTGCCTTCAAGGCCAGAATGTGCAGCAGGAATGGAATGCGGGGTTCTTCCCGTACGACACCGTCGTCAGAGACTCGACGGCTGGATTCGTCACTTTCCCTGCGCTGAAGCGGCCTGCGCATCGGGGGGTCGGCTTACTGCTCCTGGACTTTGACGGGAGGCCGATCCTCTCGGCGGTCCCTGAGCATCCTTTCAACGAGCTGGAGCGCAGTGTTCTGTTAGAGGCCTACACGATTCCAGAAGTCCGAATAACGACCACCCGGATCGTCGTCTAAGCCCCGCCGGGAATCGCGCCAGGGCAAACGCTCGGGCGCTCGAGCCCCGGCGTCTCCGATCTAACGGATCCGGCCCCCGGCGACAATCTTCTTGCCGTCGACCTCGATGTCCGCGCCGGCGATCATCGCGAATCCGCGCATCTTCGCCTTGTTAGTCCCGCCGGCGAACGTGTTGTTCCCGACGCTGATCAGCACGGCGCCCTCTTCGGTGTCCTCGGCCGGGGCCGCGGCATTCCCCGCGGGGTTGAGTCCGATCGAGAAGTAGCTCAGCGCATCGCGGCCCTTGCCGCCCTTCGCGAATCCCTCCTCGAACTCCTTCGCGCCGTCGCCAAGAGTCCGTTTGGCGAGCTTGCCGGCCTCGAACGACCAATCGGCATCGGCGTAGCGCCGCGCGGTCGCTAGGTCGTAGACTGCGCGGTTGCTGATGAGCGAGCCGGCGGCGTTCGCCTTGTCCACCGCGACCATGAGAAGACCGGTCGGATTGTTCGCAAGGACCCCGTACCGGCGCTTTCGGGCGGCGGCGTCGACGATCCCTACGTCGGCGCGGGCGTGCACGCCCTTCAGCTGGAATGTGAGATCTGTCCCGTTCGAGTGCCGAAGGCGGAGGTTCGAGCCTTTCTCGACGAGCTTCTGGAGCTTCGAGCCCTTCTGGGCCATCTTCGTGGCGTCCGCGGAACCCGCTTTCACGAGCTTCTGGCGCAGCTCGTCGCCGGACATGCCGAACTTCTCCGCGAGTCCGTCCGGCACGAGGCCGATTGACATGCGGACGCCCCGAAGACTCCCCTTGTGCGCGGCGTCGTACCACTCCTCGTTCCACGCGAACGGCTTCTCGCGGATCCCGCTCGGGAGCGAGGAGAGCCGAACCTAGTCCTCGGGGCCGAAGAAGTGGACGTAGACATCCGCCTTCGCGACCGCGGCCTTCTCCGCCTTCGACAACTTCGCGAACGGGCGGAAATTCTTCGCCTCGACTGCGCTCCACCACGCCGGCTCGTCCTCGTAGAGGAGTGTCGGGACAGCGCCGAGACGCCGAGTCTCCTCGACGAACGCTCGGGCGTACTCGAGGGTGTGGGGCCACGTCTCGATGATTACCGATTCCCGCTTGTGGGTAGCAAGGTTCTTTCCCAGCACCGTCCGCGCGAGGGATTCTACGGCTGCGCTCACGACCGGCGGAAAGTCACCCCCGTATTTATCGCTCGTATGGCAACCGAGAGGGCGGGCGCCTATGTTTTGGATCCGGGCTTCCGTATGAGCACGCGGATTGGATGCCTTGATGAACTCGTTTCGCCGCCGCAGTCCCCCCCGACTTCCCGAAGATCGTCGCACAGCATTCCGCACCGCGCCTCGCGTCTCCCTGACAGTGGCCTGGGCACGACGGACCACCGCGCGGAACGGTTGCGATGGGGGTTTGGGAGACACCCCGTCCCCTTCTGTTTCACCGTCGGGGGCAATAGGTCTCCAAACCTGGCGAGACTTATCCAGCGGATGTTCCGCGCGAATTCGCTGATCGTTGCGAAATAGAACTGGTCCTTCGCATGAGTGGCTCGCAAAGCTGGATCCGGGCCGCGTTTCCCGACGGCGCGTCGGCCCGAAGAGTATCCGACCTTCCGGTTGGTGAGGCCTGCGCAACGTCGACCGATTCGGATCCGTTCGCTCCGGTTCGACTTCGTTTCCCAACGCCAAGGAGGGGCGCCGGGACTAGACGCGCTACCTCGGGAGCCGATATCAGTACGGGTTCGCGCATCCCCGGCACCGTTTCGGTTCCCTGCCCCTCCCTGTGGAACCAGCCTTCCCCGGCCTGAAACCGACCCTCGACGCTTCCGGGAGTGGGTTTTTCTTCGGGGGAACGCGCGCTACTCTAATCACGCAAACGCCGTTGCACTTCGGTCTCGGCTTCGCTGACGCTGAGCGTTGGCCCGGCCGTGTCGTGTCGCATCCGGGGCTCGATTTCTTACTCAGGAACTCCCGAATGAAGTCTCCGGCCTATATGTAGAGTGAATCTTTTCCGGCTCACAGAAGGGGTCTCACAATGCGAAAGATCACCGCCAGTCTGTACATGACGCTAGACGGCCGCGGCGCGTTCCCGAAATACCCGGGCTCCGACAGGGAGACGGGGGAGCCCAGCGACATGTGGCGCAAGATGTGGATCGACCGGTTCGACGATGTCACCACCGTGATCATGGGTCGAAGATCGTTCACGGGCCATCGTCGAGTCTGGACTGAGAAAGCGCGAAAACCGAGCGACCCGAAATACTTGATCGATTACGCGCGGTGGCTCGACCACGTCCAAAAGGTCTGTCTGTCGCACCGGCTGAAGTCGCCGGGATGGGAGAACTCCCGGATCATGAAGGGCGACCTTTCCAAGATTGTTGCGAAGCTGAAGCGAGAGAAGGGCGGGAACATCATCGCGGAAGGAGGCCCGCGACTTATCCTCGAGTTCCTCCGGCGGGGGCTCGCGGACGATTACTGGCTCGTCGTGCAGCCCGTGGTCTACGGGAAGGGTCCGCAGTACTGGGGTCCGATGAAGGCGCAGGCGACTCTCAAGCTACTCTCGTCCAGCACCATGGAAGACGGAGAGTTGATGCTCCATTACGAAACAGTTCGAGGGTTCCGCGCTTAGTGCGACGCCGGGATCGTCGGAACTTCGGAGCGCAGCGGGGGTGTCCACCCTAGGAGCCGAAGCATCACCCCTTCCTCGCGGGCCGCTCGGCCCGGACCGCCCTCCATCGGCGTGGCACGGGCACGGGCACGGGCCGGAAGGGACCTCTTTGCCGAGCACAAGCGCGCGACTCTAAACACGCAAGGACTGTTGCACACCCTCGGACGACCTACGAGCGGGTAGGTTGCGGCGCCCTCTCGATGTGACGGATCACGAACTGATTTCCGTCCGGATCGGCGAACACACCGCGAGTTTGCGTTGCCAGAGGGGTTTCGAATGTTGCGGGTTCATCGACAATGGATCCGCCACGTTTCCGAATCTCCTCACACGCAGATTTGGGGTCGCGATGCGAGAAGACAACCCCCGAAACAGTTCCGGGCTCGCGGCCGCCCTCACCCTCCCCCATGATGTGCATTGTCAGCAACGTGGTCGTCCCGGGAATCGCGAAAGCGGCTCGAGAGGCCGCGGGAATGAAGGAGGTCTCGTTGAGCCCCAACACTTGAGAATAGAACTTGCGTGCTCGCTCGATGTCTCGGATGTGGATCGACACCGCTTCCATGCCTTCGATTACCTCCGTCATAGTCCGCTCGGTTCTGACCCCACTGGTCGACCCCTAAAGAAGTCGACGGGGCACGACTCAACTTGCCGACCCACGATCGACGC
>JBARJD010000154.1:0-32442 GCA_049800095.1 Thermoplasmata archaeon
CTGCAGCACCGATACGAGAAGACGGGCGCAGGGGAGGTTCCGGCCGAGCTCGACCGCGAAATCACCCGACAGTTCGAGGAGTTCTACGCCACGGTCAGGGAATCCCACTACCGCCCCGTCCTGCTCCACAACGACCTCTGGCCAAGTCACATCCTCTGGGACCGGGCGGTTCACCGCCCGGTCGGGGTGATAGATTGGGAGGATGCCCGCCTCGGCGACCCCGCGTTCGACCTTACGACGCTCCGAGGCATCGGCGCTGACCTCATGGAGGGGCTGCTCGCCGCTCGACGCGATCCTCGAGACCGAACGTTCAACGAACGCCTACTTTTCTATCGGCGTATCCTTCCCCTTCAAAGTCTCTTGTTTGGTCTAGAGACCGGTCAACGAGCGCTGGCGCGTACTCAGCTCCACCTGCTCCGGGCGGCCTTGCGACTCCGGAGTTTAGAGGATGCGTGATCCCGATCGGTGAAATTCCCATCGCTCCCCCTCAAAACCCACAGCCTCCGGCCCCCAGATCTTTACTCGGACTCTCTCGCAAACCGTTTTGACAGTGTCCTTCGTGCCGGCCACCATGACCAGCCCCATCGAGTCGAAGCAGAGCCGTGCCTCCGAGGAACCTTTGCATGTCATGGGCGTGACCCAGTACGTTCGGGTAACGGGAGCCGAAACCGGGGGTGCGTATTCGGTCATGGAGCACCTCTTTCCGCCCGGCGGCGGTCCCGCGTTCCTCCATACCCACCCGGCCCAGGAAACCATAATGATTCGTGAAGGAACTTTCGAGTTTTACTCCAAGGGGCTGCGGGGAAAAGAGACCACGCGTGGGGGCGCCGGCACCATCCACCACGTTGCGTCTCGCGGGCCGCACGGCCTAAAGAACGTCGGCCCAGCCGAGGGCCGGGCCTTCATCGTCTTTCACCCGGCCGACCTTCAGGAGAAACTTTTCTACGAGTTGGATGCGTTGCTGAGCCAGTCGAAGGGGAATCCGGATCCTGCCCGGAGGGACGAGGTTCTCGCGCGCCACGGTCTGGTCCTGCTCGAACGGCCCCCGGGGCCCTGAGGTCCCCCCGACCGAGCGGCCTGCGGTCGCGACGTTGGCCCAGCGGTCTTCTGGGTCCGGGGCGGTCAGGCCCGCCGACGGCGGCCCCGAACCGCCCGACGATACTCTCCATCGAGCGATGTCGCGAAATTCCGCCAAAGGTGCTGCATCATTCGCTCGGTGGCAGCCTTCGGGGGATTCTTTTGGCCCCGAGCGCCGGCCTGCGGTCGGATGTGCCACCGGATCGTCAGGAGGGTCCGGTCGGGCGAAAGCGGAGCCAGTCTGTAGTCGAGGCTCCAGTCCGGTACGTTCCCGCGCAGCTCGGCGTGCCAGCGGTCCGGCGGACGCAACGTGACGACCGATCGGTACCACTCCCAACCCGTCTTGGTCTCGGTGAGGTCCTCGAGCACCGCGTGTCGCCGGCTTCGCTCGATCACCTTTCGTTGGTACGTTCCCTTCTCGAGGGCCGGATCCTCCGGCGAGTAGTCGGTGAGCCAATGGAAGACGTAGGGCAAGGGAGCACGAAAGGTCTGACGCATCTCGTAGAGCGGTGGAGGCCAGGAACCCATTTCCTATCCTGTCGATTGAGGCTGGGCAGAACGTTCGGCGCGATATCTCCTTCGTCCGACCTTCTCCACTCGGCAGTCCGCGGGCGAGAACAGAGGAGCGCTGGTCTCGATCCGATTTCAATGAATGTGGGTTGCGCCCACGGGCCGTCTGAGGCTGACTCGCGTACGTTCCTGTGATTTTGGTCCGGGACGAGCGGACGTTGTCCGATTAGGCCGCTGTACCAGCTCCACCGTCGTTCCATCCGGGTCGGAGACGTACACGACCCGCGCCCCCGCCCACCAGGCGGGAGCATCGACCTGAATTGGCTTGAATCGCGGTAGCACCCCCGCTTCGCGGAGACGCCTCAAGGCCGCCTTCAGGTCCTCGACGCGAATCCCGATGTGACCTCCGCCCGGCGCAAACGGGGTGGGGCGAAGTGGCGTCTTCTTCGGTCGCAGGTATTGGAGCAGTTCCAAAGTTTGTCCTCCCCCTAGCTCGAGGTCGGCGTAACGAAAGCGACTCGCCGTCCGACCCCTTGGACCGGATATCGGGGGGCCGTCGTCCTCCCCGCGACCCAGGAGGGGGATCTTCAGAAGCCCCTGATAGAACGAGAGGGAGCGGTCGAGGTCGGCCACCGTTACCGACACATGGTCCAGTCCGCGCACCTTCATGGAGGCCCCGCGGGCCGGGAGACCTTGAGACGTGTCGGAACAATGTCCCGTCGGAAGACGTCCTCGATCGTCTCTGCCTGCTTGATCACTTCCGCCTCTGACCCATGCACGAGAACGGTCGCGGGTCGCGGCATGGCGTTGAAGTTCGCCGCCGTCGCGTCCTGGTACGCCCCCGTATCGAGGAACGCGATGTGGTCCCCTACCTTCACCGCGGGGATCCGCGCATTGGGAACAATGACATCGAACCCGCATGAGATCCCGACGATGTCCGCCGTCAGCACTGGCGGAGCGGCGGCCCTCTCCGCCACGATGGGGGTCCATCGGTTCTTCTCGATGAGGCTGTCGAGGAGGAACATCTCACTGGTATCCGTTTCCACCCACGTGCGCGGGACCGGCTCGGTCTGCGATTTGAGGTTGCGGACCGTGGTCAGGTGGATCCCCGCGTCGGCGTACAATCCGCGTCCGGGCTCTACCTCGAGGACCATTCCCCTCGTAGCGACGTGTCCCTCGTGGAGCGCCCTACGCAGCCCGTCGGTAAGAACCTGAGCATACTCTTCGACGCTGGGCGACACCGAACCCGCGGCTCTTTTGCTCCCACGGATGGTCGCGCGAGCGGTTGGGTCGCGGGGGGAGGCGAACCCCCCGCCTAGGTCGATCTCGTGAGGTTCCCACCCTCCCCACGCGGAGTGAAGTTCACCGACTAGGGCGCCCACACTCCTCGCCATCCGTCGCCACACCTCGAGGTCGGCGCTGTGCCGACCGAGGTGGGCCATCACACCAGTCACCTCGAGTTCCGGGGCGGAAATCGCCCCCGGGCCCAGCTCAAGCAACGCCCCGGTGGGGATGCCTGGCTTGTACGCTTGCGCGGCTTCTCGGATGGGAACATCCTCGTCATGAAAGTCCGATGGTTGCTCGAGATCCTCGTATAATGGCCGCAACCGGAACCGCACCCGGGCGCGCACCCGGAGCTCACGAGCGACGTCCCGGACCAGGGTAACCTCGCGCACACTGTCCAGGGTGATCCGTGCGCCCGCCCGGAGCGCCCGCTCCACCAGGGCTCGGTCCTTGCTTGAGCCATTTACGGAGATGAGCTCAGGTGGAACACGGCTCTCAAGCGCCGCGTGGAGCTCCGCCAGGCCGAACGTGTCGCACCCTACTCCCTCCTGGGTCAACAAGTGTCGGAGTGCGAGGACGTAGTTCGCCTTGAGGGACGGGAGAATGTGGACCGGGCCTTCCGGCCACCGCTCCTGGAACGCCCGGGCATACCTTCGGACCCTTCGCCTGAGCCCAGTTTCGGACATCACATAGATCGGGGTTCCGAACTGGCTGGCCAGCTCGTCGGCCGCAACGTCCTCAACGAACAAGTGGCCGCTGCGGACGGAGAGAATGTCGTCCAATGCCACATCCGACGACGGGCTCATAAATCGACCAGAGCGGACCTTCGGACGCACGTAAACCTAGCTGACGAGACCTGCGCGGCTCTTGTCTAGAGCACCCCACGCTTCCTTCGGGGGGGTCTCGTATGGCCCACAGACCTCCGACTGAGCGGCGGCTCATCGACTCGGCGAGCGACGGCCTACCTACTGTTCTTGTAGGGGTAGCCTATCGAACCCCTCGACGGCTTCGAAGGCACCGCAAGGACCCGGAGGTCGTCAAACCCAAGCGCGGAGTGGGGCCGGCGGACGAATGAAAGGAAACGAACCGCTCGGGGGTCGCGTCCACGGGAATCGACCCGGGAACGGTGAGCGCGCGTGAAGCTCCACGTCTACATCGTTCGTAGGATACTCCTGATGATCCCGGTCCTACTGGGCGTGATGACGATCACGTTCATCATGGTCAGCGCGATTCCCGTCGGCCAGCGGCTTGAATCTCAGTTCGGCACGTCGAAGTTCGGGTCGGGACCGTCCGTCCTTTGCTCCCGGTTTGGACTGACCTCACCCACCGGTTCTCGATTTTGCCCCAATCCGTGGTACGTGAACGGCATCCGAGACCTCGGACTCAATGAACCATTACCGGTGCAGTGGGCTCATTACATGTACAATACGTTCACCGGACAGTGGGGTTACACCTCGGCCCACAGCCTCCTGCCGACCGTGGGTATTCCCGGCGGAATTCCGGTCCTGACCGTGCTCTCCTGGTACCTTCCCTACACGTTGGAGCTGGCGGCTCTCTCCCTCGTGATGATCCTTTTCCTGTCGTTTCCGATAGGGAACCGAGCGGCGGTTCGTCGTAATCGGCCGTTCGACCAGGGGGCCCGGCTGCTCTCCTTCTCCGGGTTCGCTCTCCCGACGTTCCTCCTCGCGGGCGGGACGTTAATTGGTGCGGTCCTACTCACCGGGGGGTTCACCCACATCTGCGGGGGAGCCGCGACGCCATGGGACCTCTGGTACGGCCTGCCCCCCGACCCGAGCGGGTACGCCTGCGCTCCGTACAACGGGGTTCAGCCGAGTTGGATCGGCCAGTACGGGCAGAGCTCGCCGACCCACTTCATCACAATCGACGCGTTGCTCCACGGTCAGCCTCTGATCGCGCTTGACTCGATTCGTCGGCTGCTGCTCCCCGCGTTCACCGTCGCGTTCGGTTCGGTCGCCGGGATCCTCCGGTTTGTCCGGAACAGCATGCTCGAGGTGTTGAGCCTCGACTACATCAAGCACGCGCGTGCGATCGGCGTGTCCGAACGCCAAGTGATCTCGCGGCACGCCGGTCGCAACGCGTTCAACGTGACGCTCACGATCCTGGGTCTCACGTTCGCGACCTTTATTGCCGGGTTCCCCGTGACCGAGCTCATCTTTGGGCTGCGGGGGATCGGTCTCCTGTTCACCTACTCGGTCCGGCCGCCGTACGACTTCGGCGTAATCTTCGGAACGACGATCGTGTTCACGATCATCGTGGTCCTCGCGAACCTCATCGTGGACATTCTCTACGCGTACATGGACCCCCGGGTGAGGTTGGGCTGAGGTCATGCAGGACACCTCGAAAACCTCCCCACCGAATCCGCGCGCCGGCGCCGCCGCCGGACAGGAGGTCTCTCCGCGGAGCGCGTTCCGAGCGCGCGTCGACCAGCTCCGCCGGACCTGGCACCTGCTCAAGCAGAACACGCTGGCGATGGTCGGGCTCGGGCTCCTGCTGTTCTTCGTCCTGGTGGCACTGGGTTCGGTCTTTTACCCCGGCCCGTCGGACTCGATGACCCTCTACTGCGGAACGTACCTGTCCGCGGCGACGAACTGCGTCAAGGTGTGTACCTATGCCGCGCCCCAGCTCTCCCCGGGGGCCGGGTGTTATCTCGTCTCGTCGTACGAAAAGTCGCTGCTTCCGCCCACGATCTCCGCGTCGCCCCTCTCGATCGGTCCATTACCGTTGGGCTCCCTCGCGCCGATCCCGACGGACGGGCTGTTCTACAACATCGCGGCCGGGCTCATCAAAGGGGCCCCCTGGTCGCTCGGGATCTCCGTCGCGATCGTGGGGAGTGGCGCGTTGATCGGCGTGGTCCTCGGCGCGGTGGCCGGATTTCACGGAGGGGTCGTGGACGAGGTGATCATGCGCGTGACGGACATCTTCCTCTCCATCCCCGGCCTCCTGCTGGTCCTGGTCCTCCTCGCCGTCCTATCGACGGCGCTGGGCTCCGGGCTGAGTTTCCTGGGACGCGTCAGCGTGCTGGTGGGCGCCTTCGTGGTGACCTGGTGGCCGCTGTACACTCGGCTCGTCCGGGGGCAGGCGCTCGTCGTACGGGAGCAGAAGTTCGTCGAAGCGGCGCGCGCTGCCGGCGCGAGTTCGGGCCGGATCCTCCGGCGACACATCATCCCGAACGTGACCTATCCGGTGATGGTCCAGTTCTCCCTCGATGTGGGCACGGTGCCCTTGCTGCTCGGGGTGATCGTGTTCCTCGGCTTCCCCATCTGGCCGTCCACACCGTTTCCGGAGTGGGGCACGCTGTCGGCCATCGCGGTCCAGAACCTTGAGACATTCGTCCTCGACTGCGCAACGCCCGGAATCTCGTGCACGTTCCCCTGGTGGCAGATCCTGTTCCCCGGCTTGACGGTCTTTCTGTTCGCGCTGAGCGTGAACTTCCTCGCCGACGGACTGCGCGACGCGCTGGACCCTCGCCTCCGCCGATAAACCACTCTCCGGGAGCGCGAGCCCCCGGGGCCGCCGGTTCGGTCGCGGGTCGTCCCTCAGCTCACGACGACGAGAGCATGCCGTTCCCGTTCACGAGCCACCACCAGTAGAACCCGGCGTAGATGACATTCGTCGAGATCGAGTCCGGGTGGACCCACGCCGCGTAAGGGATGACGAGGTCGTCCTGATACTCGCTGATCATGAGTCCGAGCTGGTTCGCGATCGTCTCCGCCTGGTCGAATTCGAGCACACGGAGGCCGTTCGCCGGGAGCGCTCCGGCGAGGGTCATGAGCCCGATCATCGCGTCGTAGGCCGCCCCCTGGCAGGACTGGGGCACAACGGCGTAGCCAGCCGCGGAGATGTTCACGTAGAAGTTGTAGTCCGTGGGGCACGCGGCGCCCGACGGCAGCGTGGAGTTGTAAGCGTTCGGGGTCGGGGTGTCCACCAGGGAAGAGAGAAGCCCCTCGGCGGTGGATTCCGGGAGCGAGAAGGTCGCGTCGGGATAGTAGAACGGCGCGACGTAGTCGGTCGGGTCTGGGTAGTCGGGGTACCAGACCCCGGTTTCCATGGGGAGCGCGTTCGTGCCAGGGCCGGCTGTGCCCTCGAGGGCAAGCGTTGTGGCCGGAATGTCCACGACCGTCATCGAGATCGCCCCTCCGCTGACGCTGGAAACGGACGCGGCGAACAGTTCCATCCGTTCGTCCTCTGCCGTGTCCCCCTCGGAATTGTAGATCGAGAACGTGCAGGGCTTGGCGGAAGTACAGCTCGCCGCCTGGGGGTCGTAGTACGGCCCTGTCGGGTCGTTCATGGCCGCCCACCAGTATGCGGGGCAACTCGGGTCGGTCGCGTTGGTGCACGGGTTACCGGTCGGCCACGCGATGTTGTGCGGATAGTAATTCCCCATGAAATCGGGGATCGCTCCGCCGAAATCGAAGGCGTACTGGATTCCGTCGATGGTGTTGACCGTGGACTCGACGGACGCGTACGGGTAGGCATGGATCAAGAACTGGCGCATCCCCAGGTAGCTGAAGAAGTTGGACGGAATGTCCACCGGGTTCGACGTATACGCCTTCGCCGCCGACACGCTGAAGTTGAGCGCGAAAAAGAGCGTGTTGATGGCCAGCGATGGGACCACCACCGCGTTGGCTTTGCCCTCCTGAATCAGCGAGAGGAGGAAACCGGTATCGGTCGCAGGGAAGCTCGCGAAGTCGGCAACGCCGGACGCCATCGACTCTTCCCCGAGAGTCGTGTCGGACTCCCAGGTCACGTGGACCACCGGTACGTAGTCCCCGGCTGCAGGCTGACATGCGGACCAGGTGCACGTCGGGCTCGCCTGGTACGCCGGGTTGGCGCCGAGACCGTAGCTCTCACCGAGGGTGAACTGGGAGAGGTAGTAGGGGCCGGAGCCGACGGTCCGCCACTGGGTGTTGCCTGCGTAGACGCCCGTCACCGCGTTGTAGTAGTTCTGCTCCCAGCTGTCAAACGAGGTCGGCGCCATCGCGCTGATCTGTGCCGGGGTCGGCGCTCGGCAGGGGTGGGGTCCCTGATCCAACGTGTTCGTGGCGGTCCAGCCCGGGATCCCCTGTCCCTGGCTGGGCATGCTGAACCAGCCACAGGGGACGACGCTCCCGCCTTGCTCGTCCGAGATCAGTTCGAGGAAGAACGGCCACGAGCTTCCGTAACTGTTGCTGGCGTTGGCATTGAAGGTGATGCAGCCATGCTCCTGGGTCATGGCTACAGTCGGACAATCGGTACCGTTGATGGTCATCGCCGCGAACATCTGTTGTGGCGTGTTGTTGAACGTCGCGTGGAGGCCGTCGTCCCAGGTTCCATTCCCGCCCGGAAGCAACGACTGAGTAAGGATCCACCCGTTGGTGAAGAAGGGATACGGAAGCAGCGAGAATCCCATCGTGCGCAAGACGGAGAACATCACGTCAGAGGGGTAGACCCCCCAGGAAGGATGGACTCCGTTGACCGTATCGTAGTAGTCGTAGAACTGAGGGGTGCTGCTGATAACGAAGGTGTAATTGTCGCCCTGCTGCAGGTCGTTCCCGTAGAGCGCGGTGCATTGAGCGCTTCCGGGGACGCACGTCGCGATCATGGGCACGTAACTATTCGCGTCGGGCCCCGCGGCGCTTCCGTTGTAGGCGATGAGTGTCTGGTAGACGTTTCCGACGACTTCGTAACCGGCCAGGTCATAATCTATCGCCGGGTCGAATGTGGTGGCGCCGCCCGAGTACGCCTCGTACGCGATGATCTGCCCGGGATGCGGGTCCACCGTCGTAGAGGAACCGGCGAAGCCATAGTTCTGACCGGCGGCGGCCACCTCGACCGTATAGGTGTAGTTCGCGTAGGCCGTCGGATTTCCCGTGGCGGCCCCGGCCCCCACGAACGAGACCTCGTAGGCTCCCGGCTTCGCATAGGTGAACGTCGCCTGGGCCGTCTGGGAGGTATTCGTGGCGCCGCTGACCGTGCCTCCAGGCGAAACGACCGTCGGGGTAGTGAGGGAGTAGAGAGGGTTCGTCGGCGGGAGGGTGTACATGCCTTGGAATGTGAGACTCTGCCCGACCTGAAGGAGCGTGGTCGGATTGGCCGTGGACGTGGAATTGGACAGGATTGAGCCAAGCGTGGTGGGGAAAGTCCCGAGAGAGTCCGTCGCGTAGGACGTCGCGACCGAGACGGTCGCAAGGGCGTGCGCATTGCTGTGAACGACGCCGTTCACCAGCGCGGAGACCGAGATGATGTAGTCTCCAGCGCTCGAATAGCTGTGGTCCAGAGTTGGCGAGGTGGTGGTGTTCACGGTTCCGTCACCAAAGTTGAACGTGAAGCTTGAGGCATGCTCCTGCGATGGGAGGATCGCGGTCACGGGAATTGGCGTGTCCTCTTGGGTCGTACGTAACGGCACGAGGACACTGAGGTCGTACGGATTGGTGCTGCTAGGAATACACACCGGGTTGTCGGCAGGGGCGCATGCAGTCGCGGGGTGTGCGAACGCTGCGAAGGTCCCCGCCCCGGCAACCACCACGACCACGGCGAGGATCACCACAGCGAGCGGCTTCGTGAGTGCTCGCATGCCCGAGATGTCGCGCGACGCAGGACCCGAACGATTCAGCCGCTTCACGAGGACCATCACTTGACTCGGCTGGTGGCGAACTCACTCACGATATTTATACTCGCTTTGGAGGCCCTGTGGCCGGTCTACCCAGCCTGAGGACTCGTGAATTGTCCCGCCCGCGCCCGGCAATCTAGCACGGGTACCTCGAACTATCCTCGAATGGGTGTGTCGGGGCTTGCACCTCGCGGCGCTGAGGCATCTCCGCCGAGAGGCCCCTAACGGGCCACGGTCGATCCGGGACCGCCTTGACTAGGATTGCCGGATGTCGGATGCGTCGCCGTCCACGTTCTCAGCCCGGACTTCCGGAAGGTCGGAGAGGCCCTCCTGTGTCCTGCCTTCGAAAGTCGGGAGTCCCCGGAGTGTGTTCCATACCCAGGGGCGCGAAAACACCACCAGCATTGGCACGATGGCCAGTACGATCAGAATCAGATCGACCCAGAAACCCGGCACCCACGCCGCGCTCGGCATCCCGAGAATCGTGGCTCCCGTATTAGGAATCAGGACCACGACGCTGACGAGAGCAAGTACCAGAGCAATGTAGGCTACTCCGAGCATGCGCAGATTGGACGTGTTGGCCAGAGCGGCGATCCGGTTCGAGACCTCTCCCAGCCGATTCGCGGCCGCAGCGAGGTCGTTGGCCTCGACGGAGTTCCGGATCGCCACCAGGTCGCGGACGCCTTGGGCCAGCCCCGCCGAGAGTTCATCGAGATGCGAGACCTCCGTCCGGACCGTCGGAAGGTAGGCCTCTAACCCGGGAAACTTTGACCCGAGAGTGCCGTCTAGTTCTGCCACAAGAGTCTCCAGCCGGACGATCTGCTTTCGAGCCCCGGTGAGCGCGTGTAACAAAGCGCCGAGCTCCGGTAACGGAGCCGGGTCCGGCTTTCCTTCGAGCGCATCGAGACGGCCGCCGAGGCCTTCGAGCCGCTCGACATAGGAGCGGTACGCTGCCTGCAAGAGGTCCACGAGAGCAATGGTGCTAGCGGGAGCCTTCGACCCTTCGACCGTTAGGCTCCGCGGGACCTGTGAGCCGAGCGGGCGGATCCCGTCCGCGTCAATCCAGATCCCGTGCCAAACTGGCGCGCCTGTTGGGTCTAACGTCGCGAGAGTGAGGAGAGTAGCTCCCGCGGACCGCAACACCGGACGCCGGGACAAATTGAGATCCGGATGTCCGACCGCGGAGACCGCTTCGGTGAGAGTCGATATTTTCGCCAAAGTTGTGAACGACCCCCGCTGTTATCGAAGCTCCTTGGCCGACATTCAGATGATAATCGTATGCGCCCAAAGGAATACCTCCAGCATTTGACCAATGTTTTGAGGAGTCCCCGAACGGGACGGGTGGGCTGACGCCACGATCTTAGACTTGTAAGCCCGGCCCGACCGAGTGCACCCATTTCCAAGGGTGCAATGCGTGTTGCAACTTCCCGGATTCTATGAAAAGTGTCGTCGGTCGATCTTGTCACGGGTGGACCCACTCAATAGACTTTATCCTGAGAAAGCGGCGTGCCGGAGAGGATGCTCGCTGCCCCACGACCGGGCACTTCAACCCGCGTATACGTCGCGGTCGCCGTGCTTTTCCTGGTCGGCACGGTGCCCGCACTAGCCTCGCTCGGTTCGACGGCACGGGGGGCCGGCGCTCCCGGCAACGTGGACCTGGGAGACGGATTCTTTGCCACAACCACGGTGCAGCAAGTTTCGGCGTCAACGTACTGGGACAACTTCAACTGTCCTTCCCAGGCCCAGTTTGGGTGGTGCGTCGACCCCATCGGTGTAGCGTACCTCCCGTCCGCCCGCATGGCTGTCCTGTCGGAGGGTCACTGTCCGTTCTTCTGCAACACGACCCGGAACGCTCTGGTTGAGTATTACCCGGTGAACGGTACTTTCAGCTCGCCCTTGGACTTGGGTTGCTTTCCCTATGCTCCTTACTTCCCCGGGACTGGAAACGAGTACTTCGTCCCGTGTTACAATGAGAACGGGAGTACCTCTATCCTCGCCGTCGATGACCAGACGAATACCCTCGTCGGCAATTTCTTGGATCCGATCGATGCCACCACCATGACCGCGGATTCATCGAATGGTCTGCTGGTGGTCGGAGCTGGAAGCACCGTGGTGCTCCTGAGTCCTAGTACGGGCGCCGTCGAATCCACGATCCGCGTGGCGAATGCCACCTTTACGCCCGACGGCTTCGGGGTTGGAGGCTACACGATGGTGTACGACCCCCTCACGGACCAGCTGATCGTTCCCTCGACGGGGAACGCGCTCATCCGAATTGACCTCGTCAATGGGACGGTCGCAGGAACGGTCCCATTGCCCGCTCTCGCCGAGTCCCTGGCCGTCGACACGGCCACCGATCAACTGCTCGCGGCTACCGTGAGCGACGACTCCACCAGCGGATTCAGCGTCTTCAACGCGAAAACGTATTCCGTCGAAGCCCGGATGACATTACCGAATTGCATCGATTACACCTGCGCCACGCCGAATCAGGTCAACCAGATCTTGGTCGACCCGTTGCACGGGGACGCCTACCTGGTTGGTACGTTGTCCTTGTTCACGTTGAATCTATCGACGCTGTCACTGGTAGGGACCACCGAGGATTACGGCGATGGTTCCCAGTTTAGTTCCGCCTATATCCCCTCGACGGACCAGATCATTTACACGTACGCGGTACAGGAGATAGAGGGGCCCGGCCTACTGGTCCAACTGCACCATTCGACCTACCCTAGTCTGAACTCACTCCTCTGGTTGCCACCCACCTTTGGAGCGCTGACCGCGGTCCAGCTGGGAGCGGCGGGCTTCGCGATCGGCTGGGTCCGAGTACGGGATGGGCGCCACCCCGGGGCGAACGCGGGACCCCGGAATCGGTTCGGTCGGACCGGTTCTGGTTGAGACGGAACGGAACTCCGTCCTACCTCGAGGGCGCGGGGTGGGTTAGTTCTGGACCAACCGAAGCTCATGCTGTCTTCGAAGCAGGTCCAGCAGGCGAGGATCCTTCCGGCCCTCCTCGTAAAGTTTCGAGTACGTTAGCTCCATCAGCGGCAGGTTGTGTCGCCGGAAGGCTTCCTCCATGCACGCCACGAACATGTCCTCTTCGCCAAGGGCGTAGTGCAGGAATCCCGAGAAGAACACGGTGAGCTCTCCACTCTTCCCCCGTTCGTCCAGACGGGTGATCGCCCGTCGGGGGGCCTCCGGGTCTCCCCGGCGGGCCGCCAGAATCCCTCGGTACGTCTCGGTCCATACGCTCGTGGGTCGCAACCTCTCCATCTCCCGAACGGCCTCCTCGACTTTGCCGTAGTCTCCCGTTCCAAGGTAGTACTCGGCCATGTGCGCACACGTCCGGAATGGAATGAGTGCTTTCGTCCGGTTCCAGTGGTCGAGGGCCTCGGCGTCCTTTCCGGCGTAGGCGTACGCCCGGCCGAGGAAGGCCACTATGTTGACGTCCAACGGGTCGATGCGCTGGGCGGCTTCGAGCAGCCGGACCGTCTCGTCGATCCTGCCTTCGCCGGCGGCAAGTTGCGCGAGCCACCGATAGGCATCGGAAAGGCTCGGATTGAGCTCGAGCGCCCGTCGCGCCTCCCGCTCGCTCCCGCGCATGTCGTCTTCACCGAGCAAAAGTCCGGCAAGCGCGGAGTGAGCCTCGGCCAGGTTCTCGTTCTGCTCCAAGGCCCTCGCCAATTCCTGCCGAGCCTGGTGGACCGAGTCGACATACGGAGTGGCCCCTTCCGCTCCCAGCCAGAGTAGACAGTCGGCGACCCCCACGCGAGCCCGGGAGAATCCGGGATCCAGCCGGACGGCCGCCTCGAAGAAGGTTTGCGCTTGCCGGATCGTCGACTCCGACCCCTTTTCTCCGAGAAGCCGGCGGCCCCGCAGAAAGTGGGTGTACGCCTCCATGTTCTGCGTGTCCGGTGCCGCCCGTACGAACGGCAGTACCGTGGTAACACCGAGGGAGGACAGGTGTCCGGAAATGGCCGTGGCGATGCGTCCTGCGATGTCCTCCTGGATCGAGAAGATGTCGTCGAGCGGTCGGTCGTATTGGGAGGACCAGAGTTGTTCCTCCGACTTGGGGTCCACCAACTGCGCGGTGATCCGCAGCCGGTTCCCCGCCTTTCGAACACTCCCTTCGAGGACGAGACGAACACCGAGGTCTTGAGCGACTTCTCGCGTGGACTTGGGGTTGGCCTTGTACCGGTGTACCGAGCTCCGCGCAATGACCCGGAGGGTCGGGATCCGGGAGAGCTGGGAGATCAATTCGTCGGTCAGCCCGTCGGCGAAGTACTCGTCCGCCGCGTCCGGGCTCACGTTCGCAAAGGGGAGCACCGCCACGCGGAGGCTGGACTTGGGGTCGGTCGAGGGGGAACTGGCGGCCGGCGTCTCGGTCGAGGTGACGACCCGGTAGATGTCCATGGGGAGTTCGACGTTTTTGAGTTCCCGAGGTCCGAGTTTTTCGAGAGGAACCGAGACCTTGTTGCGCACCTGTTCAAAGATCGACCCCGACACGCAGACCCCTCCCGGAAGCGCCAGCGGTTCAATGCGGGAAGCCACGTTCACGGCGTCGCCCAGGATGTCCCCCCCTTCCTCCACCACATCGCCTAAGTGGATGCCGATGCGTAAATCGATGCGTTCCTTTCTGTCGGGCAAGCGGTTGCGGTCCGCCACGGTCTGTTGGATGGCCACGGCGCAGCGAACCGATTCGACGGCACTCGGGAACTCGACCAGAAACCCGTCCCCCAGGGACTTGACCTCGCGGCCCCCGTGGGCGGCGAACAAGGGCCGCACGAGAATCTGGTGTTCCTTGCGCAGTCGCAGGGCCGCCTCTTCGTCGCGCTGGCCAAGTCGAGTGAATCCCACGAGGTCGGTGAACATGATCGCGGCAAGTCGCCGCGTGCCGTCCGCCACACCCCTGGGACGTCCCTCCGTCAATTAAGCGCTCCCGCAACGGCGATTCAAGGCGGCCACGTCAACCAGGTCGACCGGTTCAAGCTCCGGTGGAGTCCGAAGGCACTGCAGGCGATCCCGGCAAGCAGCAACCCGAGACCAGCGACGAGCAACGCTAGGTGCAGTCCCGGCGAGGTAGTGCAGATCAGATTCATGGAGCATTGCGTGCCCACAGAGTTCGCGACTAACACCACCAACCTCGCGGCGACGAGAAGGAGGATCCCGACCACGACGAGCACAACTCCAAGTGAGACCCAGATCCCGCCGACCCCCCCGAGCGCGCCGGTGAGTGGACCAAACGGCCCCCGTCGACCTTGGGTGAGATGGCGCAGCGGGTCCGTAGAGGGCGGAAAGCCGCCCTCCACGGCGTTTCCTGGCGCGGGCATCGGTTGGTAACACTGCCGACAGTAGCCGTCCCCACGCGGAACCGCGCTGCCGCAGTGGGGGCAACTCCGTGAGGAGAGCGAGGAAGCCATCGATCGTGGAGAGAGGGGTCATGTCCCTGAGATGAGACCTGTCACGCAGTAGGTAACCGTTCGACTGGGGGAAGCAAGTGCGATCCTGTTTCCATGCGGAGACGCCCCAACGAACCATTCCCGGACATCGATGTTCCGGTTCAGGGAGGGGGGATGTGACCAAAGCCTCCGGCCCGCTTTCGATTCAGGGCGCGGGGGCTGCGGCTCGCGGAGGCATGACGCTACGGTCCTCGATCCTCGCCAGAAACGCGATGAAGCCGGTGAGCAAACCCACTAGGATGCCGATCACGCATCCCACTGTTTCGCCCGAGTAAATAACGGTGGTCAGGGGGAAGCAGTTCTCCGCCGGCCGACAGGAGACCGCCCAGGTGACGGCAGCGGCTTCGCCACCATACAGCGCTCCTACAAAGAGTCCCAACACCATTCCAAACCCGACGTACTGCAGCGCCCTCGCCCTCCGCGAGGTCGAAGTTCCCGACAGGTTCCCTCCCACGGAGAGCAGAAGGGCGAGAATCGCGGGTGGACAGAGGAGGGCCGAGAGGATGCCGGCCGTGAGGTTCGTGTCCGTTGGAAGATTGTTCAGCCACCAATTCCCCAGGGTAATGCAATCCAATCCGACCGCGGCAAACGTGGCGATCCCCGCGGCCCCGCCCAGAATGAAGAAGGTCACCGGGCGGCGGAGGCGCACTCCAATGAAGGCGATGCGGGCCGCCACGAACGCGGCGAGGGGCGCGCCAAAAAAGCTCGTAACGAATCTGAGATCAATGCCTTGCGGCGAGAAGCTGCCCGGTACTGGTCCGAGCCACTGCGACGGCGATACGATGGATAGGGTTGCGAACCCCGCAAAAAAACCGGCCCCGAGGGCAACTCCGACTGCTGCAGGAATCAGCCAAGCGCGCCGAGACGGCGGGGTCCCATCAAGTTCCGGAAGCCCGCCCATTCCGCCGGCGTAGCGCGCATGCCAATGAAAAAGGCCCGATGGCCAATCCGCCAGGCCGGTGGGGCGGGGACACGGTGCAAAGAGAGGGCTTCAAATCTGTTGGCACCTACGTTCTCGAGTGTGTGAACCGCTCCCGGACCGCTAGGTAGTGCCCGAGGTCCTCCGGAAAGCTGTGCCGAGTGAGGCAAAGACGAACACCCGAAGGGTCCCCGAAGAACTCTCCGGAGCATACGAGCACGGACCGACGAAGTGCGGCGTTTTGGAGGGCGGTGCCCGATCCGCCTCCAATGGCGCGATCAAACCACACGGGAGCTCGGGGTCTGTTCGAACCGGGGATTGCCCGACGCAGACGTCGCACGTTGCGGCCAAATATTTCGCGGACTTCCCGAAGAACCTCGTCTCGCGAACTGAGGATGCGCATGGCCGCTCCAATCGAACGCGGAGCCACCTTGTCGGCCGCAACTCGGTGAAATCTGCCGTAGGCACCCGTCAACGGTTTCGGCGGAATGGACCAGCCGACTCGGATCTCGTCGGCTCCGTACGTCTTGGTGAATGTGCCTGTGACCCAGACGTTCTCCTCGCCGGCGGCGGCCAGCGAGGGCACCGGAGTGAACTCCCGGAAGGTCTCGTCCACGACCGTTAACTGGGCTCCTCGGTGGTCCGTCAGTATCTCGTGCGCCGATCGCCACCGCCCGGTGGGGTTGTTTGGGTTCGAGAGCAACCAGGCGTCGGCGCGCCGAGTTCCGGAGACCACCGTTCCGCCGGCCGCGCGGGTGGCATCGACCAACTGTGGATACTCGGGCGAATCTATTCGGACGCGCAGGGCCCGAGCAGTGCGACGCGCTCGACCCGCAAGAAACGCAAGCGCGAGGAAGTTGGCCTCATGGGCCCCGTGCGTCAGGAATACTTCCGCAGCGTCCACGCGGTGACCCCGTGCGAGTCGAGCGCGGAGGTCTTCCGGTTCCGCTGCGGACGGGTTTCGAAGGAGCCTCGGAACGGTGTGCAAAGAGCCGAACATTCCAGAACGCGCAAGATTGTATCGCACTGTGGAGTGCTCGTCCACCCACTGTCCGAGCGGAAATCCCCTCGGGCCCTCGAAACGCTCCATCGTGCCTCCCGTTGGTGAGATGCCTAGTCCCCGAAGTGGCGTGGTCCGCACGGCTCGTCGGCTCAAGAGGTGGAGCAGAGTGTCAAAGTGGGAAAGCCGGCGGCTCGCGTCGGTCAACCTCCTTTCCGGGTCTTAGATAGTGCGAGTTCTGAGTTAGCTTTGGTTTGTCAAATTGGGACTCGCCAGCTCGTTCTGGTTCTGAGGTGGGGGGGGTACTCGGGGGCAACTGGGCGAGTTTTAGCCAATTTCGGAAGACGTACCGGTGTACTTGCTTCAAGCTGAGATAGAGTGCGAACGACTTCAGCCACTGGAGGCGCCCTTTCAGCGCGACCTCCGTACGCCGTGTGACCGTAACCCCATCACCCTGGACGCGCAGATCGAACGTGTCCACGATCTCACGTACATAACGTTGGAACCGTAGGTCGGTCTTTTCCATCCGGAACAAAAGACGCTGCTCGGGAATCCATTCGAGGATTCGCTGGTGCACGATGCCCTGGTCAGACACGCACTGTCGCTCGCTGCCGACTCCGCCGTGACCATCGGGCAGGCGACACTCGACGGGTTGGGGAATACCAAACCGGAACCAGAAGCGCGGGGAGCCATCCATGTGCGAATTGCAAAGGAGCGGCCACACGGTGCTGGCGGGGCCCGGGAAATGCTGGCTGGTTTCAACGGCCATCCCACTCATTGGCTGGCCTTCTACCCCCACGTTGGCGAGGGGCGCGCCCGCCCATAAACATACTCGGCCCTCGGACGCGCGGGTCTTACACAAAAATCCCGGCACGGTCCGTTCTTCGGTGTAGGGTCAGTCTTATCCCTCCCTACAGTTCGCTCTAACGTGTGGGGACGATGCCCACGGGATATCGCGTTCTGTCGTTGGATCTCCACGACACGGTCGTCTGGGATACCCGGGCGGCCGTGGAGGCGCAGTATGAGGTTCGGTGGAAACTCCTCGCACAAGGACTCCGGATGCCAAACGGGAGTCAAGTTCCAATAGAGGATCTCCGAAAGGCCCGGGAAGCTCTTGACTCAGAATGGGAGCCCGGGGTACATCCTGTTGAATCCATCCCGGTGGCAACTCAGGTCGACCGGATATGTCACCGCCTGGGAGCCCACTACGCCGATCCGGTCGAGCAGGTCGTCCAGCGTTACGCTGAAGGGGGATTGAAGGAACATCCCCCCGTACTCAATCCCGAGGCCCAGGCGCTCGTCCGATACCTGAACGACGTGGGACTTCCCGTCGTCATAGTCACGGACACCTCCCGGTCGGGGTCGGCTTGGAAATCGTTCCTGGAGAAGACTGGTGGGATGCGCCTTGCCCATGTCATCGCGTCTACGGACGTCGGGGCCTGCAAACCCGACCCTCGGATTTTTGCCGAGGCCGCTCGGCGGGCTGGCGTCCTTGCTTCTGAAGTCCTTCACGTCGGAGACAGTTGGAGGTGGGACGTAGAAGGTGCCCGGGGAAGTGGGATGGGGGCCGCACTCTACCGTGGACTGTGGCAGCACTATTGGGACTCGATGAATCCGCGCGAGGATCCGGCAGAGATTCCTCCCTCGATTCCCTGTCTCGACCATCTTTCCGAGGTCCGGGTCTTGCTCGGCCTGACGTAGTCGAGTGGCGTGTTCTCCCAGGTCCTTCGCGCTCCCATCGCGCGGCACCCGTGAACGCGCGCGGCCACAGTGGCCACACAGCTCCGCATTCTTCTCAGCGCTTGGCCCCTGAGGCTTGTCCGCGTCCGCGAGGTCCCAGGTTTATTTACCCGGTTCGAGAGTCTTATCGAGGGAGAACCCGATGGCACCTGCACGATCGGTCGCGGGAAGCGTCTTAGTGATCTTGGGGGGCCTGCTGGTCCTCGCGGTTGGGGCGGTCGTTGCCACTTTGGTGAACGGGTTCGCCCACGGGTTCGGAGTCGGCAACTCGTTTCTGACAGGTATTCTGTATTTCGGCCCGGTCCTCGGCCTCATCATCACCGTCGTGGGAGTGTTGGCATTGGTCGCGCCGAGCCTCAACATCCTGTGGGGCCTACTTGCGATCGTCATCGCTATCCTGAGCATCTTCACGACTGCCATCGGCGGGCTGTTTCTCGGATTTCTACTGGCGTTGATCGGCGGGATCCTGATCATCGTCAAGCGAGCCCCGCTTCCCCCCGCCGAATGGGCCCCTTCCGGCGCAGTCCCGCCGCCTCCGTGAACAAGTATCCCCGACTCCTCAGGCGGCAGTCAACCTATCCCCTCAGCTCCCCCGGGTCAAGGCAGGGCAGTGGGCAGTGCGCCCGGTCGTTTCACCCAACCCCCGCAAGGCTAGCGGACGAATTCTACGTTTTCAAGCCCCTTGAAGGCGGGATCTCCGGTCAGAAACCGTGCCCCGAGCGAGCTCGCGGCGGCATACCCCCAGGCGTCGATGTACGAGCAATCCCGGTGCCGGTCCTTCATGAAATGTCGAAATTCGGCAGCCACGACCGCTGACTCGGGAGGAACCTCGCTGACATACCGGATCAGGGCCAGAGCGTGAGACCTCGCGTCCACCCTCTCGATCCGGCGGAGGAGAGTGGCGTAGACCTCTAGGACGTTGAGGGCGGTCGTGACGACCGCCCGATGGCGAAAGATACGGGCGTATCGTTCGTTCCCTACGAACGCTTCGACGAACGCGTAACTGTCGGCGAGGAAGTCAGCCAAGATCCTCTCCTTCATTGCTCAGTTGAGTGAACTCATCGCCCGTAATCCGACCCTTCAGGCTGCCGATCAGTCTGAGCAAATCGGGAACGCGTTCGAGTTCCACGTTGACGAGGTCGCCTTCCGCGACCCCCAAGCTCCGTACGAGGGCACGCGGCAGCGGAACGGCGAGCGAGTTTCCGGTGCGGCGAACGGTGAGCTTGGTCATCGGTCGTACGTAAGTACAAACGTATTACATAATCGCATCGCCGCCGTTGAACGCTGAAGTCGGCCGCGCGGAAGTCGACACCCAGGTCGAGAAACTGGATGCGACGGCAGGTGGGCCACCCAGCGCGCGACTAAGGTTCCGAGCGGGGCGACGTAGAACTTTGGTGTCGCGTGGGAGCCGCCGCGAGCTTTCCTACGGTGTATTCAAAGAACAGAGCTCCAGGAACCGGGTGGGGCCAATAGGCGGGGATTGGAACGAACCCCAGCGCTTGATAGAACTGGATCGCCGCGAACATGGTCGGAAGCGTGTCGACCCGTACCCGTTCGTACCCGAGCTCTCGAGCTCGACGCAGCAGCGCCCGGGTCAAGCGTGGGCCGAACCCCGGCCCACGATGATCGGCGCGCACGTAGATCCGCTTGATTTCCCCGACCTTCGGTTCCAACTCCCGTAACGCGCCGCACGCCGCCACGGCTCCCTTTGCAAGGGCGAGAAGAACCTCTCCGCGGGGGGGCCCGTACGGTCCCGGCAGCCTAGCAATCTGCTCGTCGATCTGTCCAATTCCGATTTTACCGCTCGGATCTCCGGGATCTTGGTGGTCGGCGAGCCATTGCCGGTACTCCTGAAAGAGTCGGCGGACGGTGTCGAGCTCCTTCGACCAATTCACCCGCCGAATCGTTGTGCCACGGTAGCTCTGCGGGCGATGCCGATCCCGTAGTTCCATAACGCGCCGTCCTCTCTACAACGAAGACGGACAGATGAATGATTGGGCACTCGTTAAAAAATCTGTGAGGGTAACGCGCAGACACGGTTCCGGTCGTCCCGGGGATCGATGCTTCTTGATCCCAACCGAGCGAAGAGGTCGATGGGTTATCGAACCTGTGAAATTGTGCCGCCGTGCAGCTCGGCGGAATAGTACCCGAAATCAGAGAGCGAGCAATGCGGGGCCCCTCACCGCCAGTCGCGACCCGGTGGGTCCGAAGCGGAGACTGGGCGTAAGGGCGTACTCAAACCGATCGATACAGAGGAGACTGGCCACGGCCTTCGCGGTTCGCTCCGGGGGGTCGTTGGCGCGGCGAGGTATACTGATCTGGGCGCCGCTGTCGAGAGTGATGGTGGCGGACACGGACCGGATCAAACAGCTGACCATCTTCTTCCTCCGACTTTCCCGGACACCCCATTCTTCGAAAGACACGTATTTATGCGTATTTTGTTAAATTGTACGTCCCGTCAGAATGTGAATTCACTCGGGGAGTGAGTACTTCGGCGCATAATCCGGTTCGCCAGAAGTCCCCATTCGCCGTAGGTGCAATGTCTGTCGCACTCAGCGTGACCATTTCGGACCGGTTGCGTAGGGCCCACTCATGAAAGAACGGTTCGGAGAGAGCCGGCGGTCTGCGTTAGGTTACTATTCGCTCCCCTTCGGGTAGATAAGCGGGTCCCGGTTACTCCCAGGTAGGAGACCCCGGATGAGGAAGATTACCGCATGCCTGTACATGACCATGGATGGCCACGCCGAGTTCCCGTCCTATCCTGGTTCCGCCGTCCCGATGAAAGAACCGGATCCTGCTTTCAAAGTAATGTGGCTCGATCGCAGGGATGAAGTCGATACCGTCATACTTGGCCGGAAGGCCTTCGAGGGTCAACGCGGATTCTGGGCGAGTGACAAGAGGAAGCCGTCGGACCCCCCGTACTATTACGAATACTCGCGGTGGAAGGACGGTGTTCTGAAGCTCGTCTTCTCGCACCGGATGAAGAAGTCCGATTGGCAAAACACGAAATTTGTGAGCGGCGACATCACACGTATTGTGTCCCGACTCAAGCGAAGTAAGGGGAAGGACATCATTCTGGACGGTGGACCTTCGCTGGCTCTGGAGTTCATGCGGCGCGGGTTGATCGATGATTACTGGATCGTGGTCTTCCCGGTGATTCTATGGAAGGGCCTAACATGGTTCGGTAAAATGGCGAAGCAGCAAACGTTGAAGCTCCTTTCCTCGAAGAGCCTGAACGACGGCGAATTGGTGCTGCATTACGAAACCGTTCGCAAGAAGTGGAAATAGGTACCGGCATCTGGAACTAGGGGCGACGCTGACTTCACACCGCCCAACGTCGTGAGTCGGCGGCGTCGCGCTCGCGTGGGTGGAATGCCTCTTGCCCCCGCTGCCCTCGGCCGAGGGCTCCATCCCGTGTGCCCTGTTCACTGGGGAGGTGCCGAAGGCGAAGGCGCCGGTTGCTCCCCAGCTTTCGCGTGCTTAGGGAAGTATCGATAGACGAGGTAGGCGAGGATGGCGACGTACAGAATGACGCCTCCCACGATCGCGAGCGTGACGTTTTCCCAGACGCGGGAGGTTCCGACGTCTTGTATGTATCCAATGAGTCCGGACAAGACGACAGTAAAAGCGAGTCCCAGACCAATCTGAAGCGTGCTGGGACGACGCCGATAGAACACGGCGGAGATGAGCCCTGGTAGAATCATCGCTCACCGGACTCGCTATCGACTACTAAACGAGGTTGGGCCAATGGCGGAACATTGCCGCCGCCCGGACGGATTCGACCGGCTGTTGGGATGTTCGGCGGGTGGAAGGTACGTCGCACCCACTCTCGAGCCCCCGGTGGGAAAGTCCGGTCCTACATTTTCTTGCACTCTCCAGCTTGCAACCCGTGGCCAGAGGTGTTGCGACGGGGCCCCGCGGACTTGGGGCGAGGCGTCCGCCGCGGGCCCCTGCTCAGCGCGGACGGGTTGCACTTTCTACCATCTGGCCGAAGCGTTCCCAGGCGGACCGGTTCTCGGGAAGCCGAGGGCTACCTAACCGTAGCCGAGAAAGCGAGTCAAGGTAACTCTTCGGTTCATGGATCCACTTCAATGACGAGTCCAGCTTGCTTCGGAGCGCCCGCTGATCTCGACCGTGGAACAGCTCACGGACTTCAGCCAGATTTACGGGTTGAGTCATGATTCCGAAAAGGTCGGTAAGATCTTGGGGCCGGCCGGCGAGGATTTTCATGGCCCAAAGACCTTCGAGACGCACCACATTCACCGGCGAATCCACTCGTCCGGAGAGCAGTTCAAGCCGGACGGTCTGTGGGTGCTGCAGGATCCAGGCCCCGGGAATCACGAAGTGAGATGCTCGGTCCGTGACTCCGCCGATCATCAGTTCGAACGAGACGGCCCCGTGATGCCAAACCTGGACCTCGACCGAGTGTCCTTCTTCCACTGGACCGACGTAGGTTCGTTCCATCCGCAGTCTCCTACCCTTGAGCCACCGAACCCAGTCATTCCGACTCTGGTTCGACACGAGCACTTCGATATCCTCGGAGTACCGGGGTCTCCCGTACGCGGCGACGGCGTACCCGCCGATCAGTACTCCAACCAGGTCGGCTGGCCACTCCGCGAGCAGTTCGGTAGCCTGTCGCTCTCTCTCATCCGGATCTAGCATGCATGAGAGCCTCTGCGCCCGCAAAGATTCCCGGGTGGGCACGAATCAGACGAATGACGTCGCCCTTCGGCAACACGGGCTCGCCCTCGGCGAAGGTGACCTTCATCTCCTCGACCGGGAGGAGTTCCACGCGCGCTCCGATCCGCTTCTTGGGATTCGATGACAGCCCCTTGGAATGGAGGTACCGGTGCCATTTGCCCAGCGAGGACTTTGGGACGGCCAGCGTGTAAACCCTAGTGAACGCCGAGGGGGACGTCCGATACCGGCCGCCAGTCCAGACCTCTACGGCGCTTTCCCCGGCCCATGCTTTGGGGTCCGGGCCTTTCAGCAGGATCGCCCGAACCCGTTGCCATTCTAGACGGCGAAGGTCCGGACGCTCGTTCGCTTCAAGGCGACGGTATCGCCCCCGTCCGACTCGAGCTACGTACCCGCGATGTTTCAGATCGCTCAGCAACTTGGTCGCCCTCCGATTTCCCACACGCGTGGCGAAGTCTCGAACCGTGAATTCTGAGGTTCCGTAAAGATGGTCAATCGCATCTAGGTAGGTGAGAGGCATACACACTTTAAATCGGATGTTATATTTAATACAAGGCTAGCCAGGAGGGCCGCAGTGGTCCTGGGTGCAAGGTCCCTTGCACCCTCGGACTGGGGTGAGTTTGCTCGGCCCCCTGTCGTGGTGGACCGGGCAAGGAATAATCCCCTCCCCTGATTGACCAAGCATGGCCGAGGCGGTGCCCAGCCCGAATTTGAAAATAGACCGTCTCATCCGTTGGTACGAAGTCAGCACGTCGTGGCTTCCCTCGTTCACGCACGACGGGCGAGAACTGCTCTACCTCTCGGACGCAACGGGTCTTCCGCAGGCGTGGAGAACGGACCTCAGCGGGGGTCCCGCTCGTCGATTCAGGGAGTCCAGCGACCGCGTGGGACGAGCAGACACTTGCCCGACGCGCCCGCGGGTCGTACTAGCTCAGGATACCGGCGGGAACGAGGTCTGGCAGCTGGAGTTGTGCGCGCTCGACAGTGCGGCAGGGGCCGCACGAGAGGACCGTCGTCCGCTCACCGCCGATCCGAAGGTCATGAACCTGCCCGGCCGTTGGATGAGCGACGGACATCACTACCTCTTCTCGTCGAACGCCCGGGATCCTCGCTTTTTTGACGTGTATCGGCTCGATGTAGACGGCTGGTCTCCTCCCGAGCGGATCTGGACGGGGGAGGCGCACCAAGAGGCCACGGCTACACGAGGCGACCGTATCGTTGTTTCCCGATACAACACGTACTTCGATGTTGACCTCTTCCTACTGGAGCGTTCGCGAGACCCGGTCCACCTCAATCCCCACACCGGCGAGTTGACAGTTAGTTCGGTCTCGGTCGGACCGGACGGCGTCTACGTAGCGGCGAATCCAGCCCGAGAGTTTCAGTCCGTTTTCCGATATCCCTTCGACGGTTCCGAACCGGACTTGGTCCGGGAGTTCTCAGGGGAAGTCGAACTCGTCCGGGTGTCCCCGAAAGGAGACAAGATTGCAGTCGTCCTGAACAGGGACGGTTGGTCCGAGCTACATCTTCTGGATCGGGATGGGTCGAAGGATCGAAAAATCGCCACTCGTCCGCTAGGCGGTTGGACCGAGGAAATCGCGTGGCGGCCGGACGGCACGGGATTTGCCTTCGATCTGAGCTCTCCGAGTGGACGGGACATCTTCTATTGGAACCACCGGGATGGCCGAGTGCACCGGGTGACCCATTCACCGGTGCCTCCGCCGGCCAAACTGTCCCGGCCGCGGCTCGGTTCCGCGAAGGCATCCGATGGCCTGACGATCCCGTACTGGGAGTTCAAGCCGGCCCGGAGAGCGGCACGCGGGACCATCCTCTCAATCCATGGAGGACCGGAGGGTCAGGCGCGCCCATCGTTCGATCCCTGGCGCGCGGTCCTACTCGGTGAAGGTTGGCGGGTCATCGAGCCCAATGTACGAGGAAGCACCGGCTACGGAAAGACGTACTTGCACCTTGACGACGTCCGGAAGCGAATGGATTCGGTCCGAGACGTGCGGGACATTGTCGAGTCGTTGATCCGGGCGAAGATCGTCCGACGGGGGCAGCTCGGAGTGGATGGGGGGAGCTACGGTGGGTTCATGGTCCTCTCGCTGCTCACGACGTATCCGGAATACTGGGCCGCGGCGGTCGAGTACTTTGGCATCTCCAACTTCGTGACGTTCCTCGAACGGACCGGCGCCTACCGGCGGGCGCTGCGAGAAGCGGAATACGGGAGTCTAGAGCGGGACCGAGATTTCTTGCAGGCCATCTCGCCGGTCCACCACCTCGACCGGATTCAGACCCCGCTCTACGTCTTCCATGGGCGGAACGATCCACGGGTCCCGATCCATGAGGCGGAGCAGATCGTGCAAACGCTCCGGGACTCGAGTCGTGCAGTGGAACACCTTTACCTCGAGAACGAGGGGCATGGCTTCATGCGCCGGGAAAACCAGATCGAAGTTGCTCGGCGAGCGGCCGACTTCTATGCCCGGTATCTTTCTCCGCCGGTGCGACGGCCCGCGCGCAAGAGACTCGCGTCACGGCGAATTCGGCGCGGTCCGAAGCGTTCCCACTGAAAAGCCCCAAGGCTCCGAAGAAGCGGGCCTTCGTCGCGGAACCCCGATGAATACCGCGCAAGGTCTGCCAATTTCCCGATGCAGTCGGGCAGCGATTTACGGCTCCGCGCACGGAATCTTCGGTTGGGCGTAGGAATCCGGCTACTTTTGTTAATGAGCCTTTGAGCTACTCTCCACCCGCTCGTGCGACAGAGGCCGCAGAAGGGTGCAGGGCCGTGTCAAGATTTCACACTCGACATACAAGACTAAAAGACCTCCCCGTACTACAAAATCGGGTACTGCCGCAACCCGGGGCTGTTCATCGATGGGTCGTTACGATCGGGTGCCAATCCAGGAACAGTCCCGGGAGGAGCGGGTCGAGAAATTTGCCCTCATCGACGACGCTTACTCGAAGCAGGACGCCGTTCTCGAAGCGCAACGCTGTCTCCAGTGCGCGATGCCGTACTGTGTCATGGGCTGTCCGATCGCCCAGGACGCCCGCGGGTACAACATCCTGATCTCGCAGGGGGATTTTGACGGCGCGGCCCGTCTGACCCTTCGGGACAACCCTCTCTCCACGGTCCTGTGCAAAACCTGCTACCACTTCTGCGAAGACGACTGCATCATGGCCGGGAAGGGGGTGCCCATCGCTATCCGTCACCTGAAGCGCGCGGCGCTCGACTACGGGGCCTCCGACCTCCTCTACGTCCCCACAAAGCGGAAGGAGGAGCGGATTGCGGTCGTCGGCGCGGGTCCGGCGGGCCTGATGGCCGCCTGGGATCTGGGGGTCCGGGGTCACCCGGTGACCGTGTTCGAGACGGAGCCGTTCCTTGGTGGGCAGGTCAACACCATCCCGAGATACCACCTGGAGCCGGACGACCTCAACACCGACCTCGCCCGCTGGAAGAACCTCGATATCACGTTCGCGGTCGGTCGGCGCGCCGGTGTGAACTTCACCCCGAAAGACCTCCTAAAGGAGGGATACCAGGCGGTCCTCGTCTCCGTCGGCGCCTCCAAGGCACGGGAGCTCTCCGTTCCCGGCGAGCATCTGCCGGGCGTCTACCATGCCCTGCCGTTCCTCCTGCGGATCAACATGGGTCCGCCCGGCATCTTCGGCCGCACGGACCGGCGCGTCGTGGTCATCGGCGCGGGCGATGTCGCCCTCGATGCGGCCCGGTCCGCCCGTCGGCTCACGGGAGGCGGCGCCGTTCAATTGGTCTACCGGCGGGGGCCGGAGGACATGAAGGCCACCTCGGAGGAGAAGGAAGGCGGCGAGATTGAGAGGATCCAGTTCGTCTTCTATCGGTCGCCGAAGAGGATCCTCGGAACGGAGCGGGTGGAAGGACTTGTCGTCGAGCGGACCGAGCACGGCCCGCCGGACGCGAAGGGTCGACGCACGCTCGTTGTCGTTCCGAACTCCGAGGAGACGATCCCCTGCGACACGGTGATCATCGCCGTGGGTGAGGTCGCCGATCTCGAAGGCTTCGAGACCGAGTACGGATTCAAGATAGCCTCCATGGGTTGGCCGGAAGGCAAGCACGACGATTGTAGCACTGACGTCGAAGGAGTGTTCGCCACCGGCGGACGCTCGGTCGTCCACGCGATGGCGGCCGGCGAGCGCGCCGCGGCGGCGATCGACGCGTACCTGGCGAAGAAGCACGGACGCGCTCCAGAGACCCGTCCTGACCCGTTCGGCGGCTCCGAGGCGCCCAGCCTACCTCCGGGGTACGGGACCCCTACCTGGACCCCATAGTCTGAACTCTCCCCGTGCAGGGTGAACGGGCCATCGCACCCGGGCTGGTGCGAGTGTGCGATTGAGACTGGACCGGCTTTCATCGTTCAACGATGCTTGATAGATGATCGTACTGGTAAGGTGTGTACACCCCCATGGCTGCCCGGGCTCAACAGGCTCCTCACTCAATTGAAGTCAATCTCTCGACCGCTGAGTTTGTGCAATCTCTCCTACAGGCTGGGGGGGTCCCTGTTAGTCGAAATTGGCTTTTGGTTCGTCTCAAGGAATCGGGCCATTCCACCTCTCGACCCCGACTGAATCGCGTATTGAACCATTCCCTGAAGCTCGGGCTCGTGGTGGAGGGTTCAAAGGGGGTCCTGTGGACTCACAACTTGAGTTCACAACTCCTTCATGGCGCCGCTACCGGAAGGCGACTTTGAGGTCGGTTCGTGCCCTTTCGACCGGCCCCCGTGACGGTTTATCCTGAAGTTCGGGAGAAATTCGACAGGATTGAGCGCCCTGCCGCCGACGGACGTCAACCTGCCAGTGCGATTTGGAAGGGCCTTCGTACTGCAGTTTCAAGAATCCAAATCGACGGTCAGCGGGGAGAGGTCATTCCGCCCACGTCGATCCCGAGGGTCTATTCTCGCGCGCGGCGAGTGACCCACCTTTACTGCGTTGACCTCCCAGCGTTTCGCAGACTCTACTACACGATCACGAATCGGGACGTTATCGTGATCGATCTGGTCGACCAGAGCGAGCACGACTGTCTCATGCGCCGTTGAGCGACGGACGCAGGTCCGGGTGCAACCTCGGTGCTTGCCCGAGTCTTCCCCAGAGGGTGGTTGCAAGGACCGTTACACCTTAACCCCCGTGGATCGGACCTCTATCTCGGCAAATCTAAGCTACTCGTAGGGAGTCCGGAGTCCTCTTATGACCGACCCCGCGGACCCTCGTACTCGAACCTTCCGTTGGGCGGACCCCGCCCTGTTCGCGGATCCAATTTCGAAGTGGAGTGGACTAGACTTCATGCGGGCCTTCTTGACGGGCCAGCTTCCTCCACCACCATTCATGGAACTTCTCGGGGTGCGAATCCTCACAGTGGATCCGGGTTCAGTCTGCTTTGAGTTCGAACCCACGGAGTTCATGTACAGTCCGCTGGGCAACGTCCACGGGGGGATCGTGACAGTAATGCTCGATACGGCGATGGGTTGTTCGTTCCACACGACCCTTCCGCCCGGCGTCGGCTACACCACTCTCGAGCTCAAGGTGAACTTCCACCGCCCGGTCTTAGCGAAGTCGGGGACCCTGCGTGCCGCCGGCCGTATCCTTCACTCAGGTTCACGGGTCGCCTCGGTAGAAGCCCGCCTCGTGGACAAGAGCGAACGGCTGTTCGCACACGCCACTTCCACGCTCTTGGTCCTGAGGCCTGGAAATTAACAAGTCCGCAAACCGGGGTGCGATGGACCGTACAACTCCCGACTGGGTTGCGGTCGAACCTGATCGCGGGCACTCACCCTGGTTGTCAGACCGGCGCTGGAACGGGGTCGTAGTAACTCACTTCCTTAGCGACAAGGCCCTCCCGAAATTCGAACACACTCGCGCCGCGAATCGCCAAACGGGATTCATCCTGCGAATCACCCCAAGAGAAGGTCCACTCTGCGGCGCCTCGGTCTCCGATGGAGAACAGCGAAGTCACCGTGAACCGAGGATCCCGGACGGCGAACATTTCTTGGATCGCGTTGCGAATGGCGACTCGCCCTCGGAAGAGCGTCCCCTGCCGGCCCACGCCGTCCTGGTGTTCCGCATCTTCATGGTACAGCCTGGCCGCGTTAGTTGCGTCCCCGGCCTCCCACGCCCGTTTGAGATCTTCCAAAAAACCCTCGACCATACCGATACCCGACCCTAACGCAGTGAACGCGCGGACGTATACCGACAGTCAGGGTTAGTCGAAGCCTACCTGGAGGGGAGTACCGGTCGAACTCTCCCTTGCACCCGCTCCTCGGAAAACATGCGACAGAGATTGTAACCTAGATTGTACCGCGCACTCCCAAGGATGGTGCCAGACACTTCATCTTTGGAAATCCTCAACGCATCCAACTCGGCCCCCGACGTTTACAACAGGGGCCACTTCCTGACCGAAGTCAATTCGCCGTTTGGAGCTAGTTGTGAGGCTCTATAGTCCCAAACTTTGTATGCGAACCGCTGAGTAAATCCACGCAGGGTCGACGACTGACCGCGCTGACCGAGCGTCGCCAGGTGGCGTGGGATGTGCCCGCCCAGAACACAACGTAGGACCGCCAGCGGTCAGATGTAGTGGATTCGCCTTTGCGGGAACGCAGGAAGAGTTGGGATGCATCTGCCTAGTGCGGTTCGAGGATTGGTTCTCGGGGCTGGAGGGTATGCTGCGATCGGGTGGTAGGTTGGTTTCCTCGCCGGGATGGCCGAATCCGGCATCGACCCCCGCGACGCCGACCTGTTCGTGGGGACGTCCGCCGGGGCGATTGTGGCGGCTCAAATTACGAGCGGGGTCTCGCTGGATGAGCTGTTTCGTCGGCAGATCGCCCCCCATAGGTGGACGGAGTCATCGGCTCCGAAAGTGGATTTCAACCGCTGGCGCGACGACCTTGGACGCGCAAGGAGCGGTGGGGGAACTCCGACAGAAATCTTGCGTCGCATCGGCTCGCTAGCCCTGGCCGTCCCGCCGGGGACCCCCTCGGACCGGCCCGAGGTCGAGTCCTTGCTGCCGACGCACGTTTGGCCCGAACAACGTCTGCTTGCGGTGGCGGTCGACGTTCGGACGGGGGAGCGATGCGTCTTCGACCGAACTGTAGGGATCAACCTCGTCGACGCGGTGACGGCCAGTGGGGCAGTCGCCGGGATTTCGCAGCCGGTGACGTTCAATGGTCACGCCTACATGGACGGCGCTTTCTATTCGACGGCCAACGCAGACTTGGCCCTTGGATGT
The DNA here is from genome assembly GCA_049800095.1 of Thermoplasmata archaeon. GTDB lineage: Archaea > Thermoplasmatota > Thermoplasmata > Lutacidiplasmatales > UBA184 > JAKIWV01. Next base: position 30,535 of record JBARJD010000154.1, read on the forward strand.
AATTCCGTGCTGATCCTCTCCCTCCCCGCCCGGGTGCCTCCGTTAAGCGTTGCGTCGCTGGAGACCGCGCTAGAAAAATTACGCGCCACTCACACGCGCGTGGAGGTCGTGAACCCCGATGAAGCCACCCAGGCGGCCTTCGCCTCGGTTGGTGGCAACGTGCTAGACCCGGCGGTCAGCGAGCCGGCGGCCCCCACAGGGCGCGAACAGGGTCGTCGTGCCTTCAACGAAGGCTTGTTCCACTTCTGGCAGTAAATCCGAACGTCGCCATTGTTCCTCCCGAGGAGGCGTGCCGTTCTCCTGTGGAGTGAACTTAGATTTTGGGACACCGCCCTCGGTAGAAACGTCCGTCCCGTAGACCGGCGCAATTTCCGTTGCACTCACTCTCGAGGAGCGGGTCTGGTCTCGGCCGTATTGCGTTTTTTCCTGCCCGGAGTTCCGTAAGGTGATTCAGATTGGAACAGTCGCGTGTGCGGCAGTGGAGCCTCTTAAATGACTCACGAAATGCGGTAGATCATGGCTGAGAAGAAACAGGCAATGAAAGGCGCGCAGAAGTCCGTCAGCGGATTCACGGAAGAGGAACGAGCCGCGATGAAGGAACGCGCCAAGGAGCTGAGGGCGCGTCCGCGCTCCGCCAAGCCGGAGGGGGAACGCGACGTGCTGGCAAAAATCGCTGAGATGCAACCATCGGATCGGGTCATGGCCGAGCGGCTCCATGCCATCATGAAGGCCCACGCGCCGGAGCTCTCTCCGAAGACCTGGTACGGGATGCCCGCTTACGCCAAGGACGACGAAGTCGTCTGCTTCTTCCGGAACGCCGGGAAGTTCAAAACGCGGTACGCGACGCTTGGCTTCAGCGACGTGGCGAACCTCGACGAAGGCCACATGTGGCCCACGGACTTCGCCCTGACGAAATTGACGCCAGCGGAAGAAGCAAGGATCGTAGCGCTCGTGAAAAAAGCGCTGAGTTGAATTATGGGCTCTTCATCGGGCGCTTCAAGGAGGTCTGGTACCTCGACGTCCCGCACGACGTGTTGAGCGACTGTTGACAGCGTGGTCGAGGAGCGGGACGTGTCTCAGCACGCCGGGAAGCCGATTCGGGCATTCGTTCTGCAGTGGCTGAAAGGTCCGTTGCCCTCGATCGCCTCAAACCGGACTGAGAGGAGCGGCCCGTCTCAGTGCGAGCCGCTTCGTAATCCTGTCCATCACTTTTTACCAGCAACGTATCTGGCCCCCCATCGATGACGAGCCCCGAGACCCGAACGATCCGCATGCCAATTTTTGTCCATGCGTCCCAACGCAAAGTGTTCGAGGCGATTACCAAACCCGAACTCCTTACCCGTTGGTTCATGGATCGGGCGACCATTTCCCCCCAAAAGGGCGGCCGCTATTCGTTCACGTGGGAAGGGGGTCCCACTCACACTGGGCGAATTGTAGATTTCGTTCGTGGAAAGCGCATTACGCTAACTTGGCAGTGGCCGGGACAAGAGAAGCTCGGCGTGACGAAACTAAAACTCACGGTCGAACCCAAGGCCGGAGGAACTGTATTGAGGTTCACGCACTCTGGATTCTTGTTTGGGGGTCCGTGGGACGAGCTCTACGAGGGAGCCATTCGGGGTTGGACGTACTTCATGATGAACTTCAAGTCAGTTCTTGAGAACGGCCATGACCTCCGCTCTCCTTACGACTGGTAACGCCTGAAACATCGACGGTTGAGATTCCCCGTCCGATGTCGCGACGGGCTGCAAGTCTCATTTCACCTACTCGGCCCGCCGGGAGGCAGCCCCGAGCAAATAATCCGGCCGGTGCGAACTCCTCGGTCGATCGACGCCGTTGCAACGACCCGCCGAAGTATAACCCCTTTAAGGACTAGGAAGACTTCTGCCGCGCGTCGCCGAAACTTAGTGA
>JBARJD010000155.1:0-2327 GCA_049800095.1 Thermoplasmata archaeon
GCACCGCTCGGAACATGGCCTAGAGATTTACTTACTCCTATAAGAAATCTCATAGGGACAGCTTCCACCCTCGGTCCGACGTTCCGGCGATTCCTCCAGTCGTCGAGAACTTGGGCGACCGCTGGCCGCGCGTAGAGTCATAAGGGAACCCGGATTCGCCGGGGCCCAAGGCGTTCCTGTGGCGTACCGAGTCACGCTCATCCCCGGAGACGGCATCGGCCCCGAGGTGGTCCGGGCCGCTCAACTCGTGGCGACGGCGACGGGCGTATCGATCGATTGGGAGGTGGTCGAAGCCGGCGAGCCGGCGATCCGTGCGAACGGCACGCCACTGCCACCCGCGGTGCTGGATTCGATCCGGAAGAACGGGGTGGCCCTCAAGGGTCCCATCACGACTCCGGTCGGGAGCGGATTTCGGTCCGTGAACGTCGCACTGCGCACCGAGCTCGACCTCTACGCATCGGTCCGTCCGGCTCGGGCGATCGCCGGGGAAGGGACTCGGTATCCGGAGACGGACCTGGTCGTCGTGCGGGAAGCGACCGAAGGTCTCTACTCCGGCGTGGAGCACTGGGTCGACAAGGACCACTCCGCCGCGGAGACCGTGAACGTGATCACGCGGAAGGCGTCAGATCGGATCGTCAAGTTCGCCTTCGAGCTCGCGCGACGGGACCACAGGAAGAAGGTCACCGGCGTCCACAAAGCGAACATCATGAAGACGACCGGGGTGTTGTTTCAGACGGCGTTCCGGGAGATGGCGGCGAAATACGCCGACATCACGTCCGATGAGCGGTTGATCGACAACATGTGCATGCAGCTCGTCAAGAAGCCGTCGGAGTACGATGTGATCGTCACCACGAATCTCATGGGGGACATCCTCTCCGACCTCTGCGCGGGTCTCGCCGGAGGGCTGGGCGTCGCGCCGGGGGCCGTCTACGGGGAAAAGATCGCCCTGTTCGAACCGGTCCACGGGTCCGCGCCCAAGTACGCCGGACAGGACAAGGCCGACCCTGTCGCCGAGATCCTCAGTCTCGAACTCATGCTCCGACACCTCGGCGAACGCGAGGCGGCGGATCGCATCTGGCGGGCGGTCTGGGAAGTCATCTCCGAGAAGCGGGTCGTCACGTATGACCTGGCCCTCCCGGGGTACACCGATCGGCCGGTTCCGGCCTCGAGCTGCTCCGCGATGGCCCGGGAGATCGCCCGAAAGGTCCCCCTCGTGGACATGACCAGTCCGCTCCCTCATCCGTCGGCGCCGCGGGCCTCCGTCGGCTCGGACTCAGCGCTCGAAACCGGCTAGCGGACCGACCGGCAGTGCCTCGTTCACGCTCGGACAAGTGACGACTTCGGCGGCAGGCTTAAGCGCCCTCGGCCGCCCTTTTACACCCCGATGGCAGGCGCCGCGCGAGCCGTCCGGATCCCTCGGGACGGGGATGGATCCTCCATTGCCGTAGAGCCTCCGTCGAGCCTCCGCTCCCCCCCACCGTCGACCACCTCCCCGGGAACTGTCAGCCGCCGATTCACAAACTCCGCGGGGAGTTCCCGGGCGCTCCGTACGTTCCTGTTCTTTCTCGTCGCCCTCGCGGTGATCTTCGGCGTGTTCATGGACTTCGCCGTCACGTCGGTCGTGAGCGGCACGAACTACGCGGTGGAGGCGATCCTCACGGTGTCGGTGGCCGTGGCGCTCATCATCGGCTGGTTCGTGACCCTCGGACAGGCGCCATCGGTGGCTTGGGTCCAGAACGGGCAACTCGTCGTACGCGAGCGAACGGGACGCACCCGACGCTTTCCGACGGATACGGTGCGGATCCACGTGCTCCGCTCGAACGATCCCGGGCCATTCGGGCCGGAGCCCACGGAGTTCGTGGAACTCTCGGCGCCCGGCGGCGCGCGCCGGACCTATCTCGTTGCCACGCACTTCTTCGATTTCGCGCGGTAGCCGCTCAGTGCGACGCGCCCTACTCGAGCAGGTCTTCCAGCTCGCTCGCCACTAGCGTCAGCAGTTGGTCGAGGGACCGATTCTTGAGTTCGATGATCTGGCCGTGATCGGTCTCGATCCGGGCGAGGAACTCATCTCCGTCGCGTACGAACGACAGGGAGAGCACGTGGCGTCGCTCGTCCGGATTCCTGGGAGGAGGGGCCGGCTCGACGGGGGCTGTTGCGGCGGGGGGAGCAGATTTAGGGGTTGGCCTCGACGGAGCGGGGCGCGCCGGCTTGGCGTGCGACATCGGTGGTCGAGCGAGGGCCCGCTTGGCTGGGGGGCGAACCGGAGGCCGTTTGGCGTGGGCCGCCTTCTTCGGCTTCGGCTTCGGCTTCGTCTTCGCCATCCGAGA
>JBARJD010000156.1:0-4977 GCA_049800095.1 Thermoplasmata archaeon
CCTCGGATCCGGGAGGGTAAAAGGTCGCATATCGGACGTAGAGCCCGGCGCCCAAGATGGAGAAAAAGTTGAGGGGGCTGCTGAAGCCGTAGGCGGTCGGGACGATTGATGCTGCAGTAACGTAGGACGGTTGGAGAGCGCCGCTGCTAAAATGAGCAAGGTTCCCCAAGAAGAACGGAGCGTTGAGCAGCAACCCCACTGCGATGGCAATAGAGATTCCGACGAACGTTCGAAAAGTAGTGAGAACCGAACGCCGAATCAATCCGATCGAGAGCGGCAGCAGTAGGAGCAGTGGCAACGTGTACACCGGACCGAAAGGGACGAAGGCAAAGACTAGTCCTAGAACCAAGGACAGGAGTATCACCGGCTTTGCTGAAGGCCGCCTGGCGAGCTGCAGGCCCAGCAGAATAATAGTCGGTAGAAGGAGGTCAAAGGGGATCGAGCTGCTTGCGTTAAACACGTCTATGAAGAGGTAGGGGCTCAACAGAAAGAGAAGAGCCCCAGCCAGAGCGAACCTTGGTTGCATGAGGTGGGGTTCGAGAAGCCATTGGAACGAAGTGGCACCGACGAAAGAGAGCCCGACTAGGGTGAGAGGCTCAATAGTCGCAGGCGGTATTCCGCCGAGGGTGAGCGCCGAAAGGATGGCGTATCCCGTTGGTTGCGACGAAGAGAAACCCAATCCGCCGGGATTCCACTGGGAGATGTAGAAGAGGATTCCGTCCGACGAACGCGTGGCGGGGAAGAGCAGAAAGAAATCCGGAGTTATTAGCTGGCCGTTCGAAAACGTCGAACGGAACAGGAATAGAATGAACGTGAGTAGTACCGCCCAGCTGAAAATGCGCCATCGCACTTGCGAGTTCCAGACCGGCGCAATTGCCCGGCATTCCTCTGCGATCTTCGTCATCGGAGTAGTGTTTCCCGACGGTTTACGTAGCTCGGCGGGATGAGTCGGCCCCTCATGGGCTTGCGTGATGGTGTGGGCCGCGCCCTACCAGTGCATCTCGATACCCCTTTTCGGTAAGGTTACCTATGCGCTCCGCTGAGTAATTTTCAGTTGCCATCACTTTCGCCGCGTCGCCTAGGCGATTGCGAAGACCGGAATCCCGGATTAATAGTTCAAGAGCGCGCGCCCAATCCTCGGGATCCCAAGAGGAGACAACAATTCCGTTCTGGCCGTCGTGAACGAACTCCCGAACCGACGGCAAATCGGAGACTACGGACGGGGTACCAAGATAGGCAGCCTCTACAACTGACCTGCAATACGCTTCTCGATGCGATGGGAGCACGAACGCGCAAGAGCCAGCCATGGCTTCTCGCATCTCGGTCTCCGGTATGAACCTCGCAAACCTTACTTTAAGTCTCCACCGGGACGCTAGCTCCCGAAACTGTTGTCGCTCCTCCCTCACTATAGTTGCCGTAACCTGGAGACCCTGGTCGGAAAGTAGGTGAAGAGTGTTAAGGAACAATTCCGTGTCGCGACGAGGGCCCGCCCCGATAAACAGTAGGCGCGATCTGTCGTACGACGTGTCCTTCCTTGGAGCCCACGATTGTGGAATCGGCGGAGGGAGGGCAGTCCATTTGTGTGAAGCATCAGGGTAGAGCCGCCCGAGCTCCTGGCCACCCGAAGTGGTCTCGACGACAATCCAGTGTGCCACCTCGACACACAGTTTTTCGTTGTAAACTAACATGAAGTACTTCGGCGCTGTAGCAAGCTGACCTCCAAATGGTAGGGACCGCCACTCCGCCAGACCTATGTCGACGGGGTGAAAGACAGGGGTGTGCCACAGGCGCGAGTTCTGTTTGAACGCCCACCCTATCCCCGCACCTCTCGCGTCGATGATGTCACCTTTGTGCGTCCTCCCGAACTCGGATAGGAATCGCGCTACCGCTGAGTTTGCTGTGAACCCGCCCACGTAGGGATATTCGTGGTTTGGCACGGCATAAACCTGAACTCCTTCATCAATGAGTCGGCGGCTGGCTCCGACGTACGAGTGCACCAGCGTAACGTCATGTCCCCTCCTCGCCATTTCGACGGCAATCTCTCGAGTGCTGACCGAAGCGCCTAGTCGCGAGCCGGGCGCCATGGGGTCATGTGGAACGATGTACGTGATCGAGAGAGATTCGCTCATCGTAATCCATTGGGTCGGCTAGTCCCGTCGACCCGCGGCAGGTGGCATCGCATGTCGATAGGGAGGCACCGCCCCCGCACGCGTAGGTGCACCAAAGTTCCTCGGCCTTCGTTTGCATGGACCACGTAAAAGAGGTATGTGGTTAGCCGGCTCAAAGTGTCAGTCCTTTCCGAGCGCTTACGGTAAGCGGCTGGCATGGAGTCTGCCGATCTATGGAGTCAGAGCTTCCATTGTGCTTTCAGCGAAGGAGCGTTCGAAAGAAGGCAATTTGGTCGCGTGCAGTCTGCTCGACCGTAAATGTTCGCGGAATCATCTCCAGTCTACCCGCCACTTCATTCCGTTTCCGAGGATTCCGGAGCAAGTCAGCCAGCCGCTCCGCCAGCGCCTTCACGTCCCCAGGCGACACTCGCGGGATGGCAGACCCCATGTAGTCGTACGCCGGCAAGTCATAAACCACGGGGACACAGCCGCACGCGGCCGCTTCCATGACCGACAATGACCACCCTTCTTCGTAGCTAGGGAACGCGAAGATCTTGCATGTGGCGAGGAGATCTCGTTTAGCTTCGTTCGAAAGATGCCCCTTCAGGGTAAGCGAACCGGAGAGTCCTTTCCTTTCAGCGGCAAGGCGAAACTGTCGTTCAACCGACTCAGATTCGAAATCTCCACCGATGACAAGCCTCACCGTCGGCAACCGACGATGTACTTCGAGCAAGGTTGGTAGTAGGTCGAAGAGGCCCTTAGCAGCGGAGAGCCTGCTAACAAAGCAAACATCGATCGGCCGGTCGGCCTCCGTTAATGAGCCGTAGTTCGGGCAGTCATCAAGAAAAATTTCATCGCGCAAGACCGGACCAGAAAATCTCCAGCCAGACTCCGAAAGTATCCGAACTTGGTCGATACTCGGCACGAAGCCTTGGACTTTCGTGATTAGCAACGCAGTTTGGGTGAGGAGCCAGGCACCGGTGCATCGAACGATCCCTCCCCGTCGACGTGTGTACCACCACGGGCGAGGACTGAGATGATGAAAAGTTACAATCACTGGAACTCCGGACGATCGGGAGAGTCTGCGCGCAAGTGTGAGGTCGGCAAGGTTCGGTGATGCAGCGATAATAATGGAGGTGTGGGGGAAGGGAGATGGGTGTTCCGCGGGAACCTCTAGCCCGGGCTTGCTTGCCAGAACATCCAGAAATGTTCTCAAAGGTTCTAGGAGACTACCGCCGTGGGGTTGGATCATCCCCGGATTTGTTCCTTCGACGACTACAACGCGGGTGCATCTTCCTTCAAACATCGCGGGGAGGTTCGTGAACACCGTCACGAAATGACCCTGCCTTGTCCACTCCTGAGCCAGACCGACAGCGTGGACGAGCCCCCCACCTGCTCCTCCAGTCAACGTAGGGCCCGATCGAGTCCGGACAGTTGCTACATGACACAGTTGGATGTGCAAAGGGCTGGATTCGGTGCCTTGGGAGTCGAAGGGGGACTTCGTCATTGCATGCGGTGCGAACTAGATCATGGTAGACTCAGCGACGAGACCGGGCCCCCAAGGCGTTCGCGTTGGTTGGACTTCTATTAAGAGCTCGCCCCGCGCCCGCAGGACGTGACCGAGCTCGATAGGAGTGGGCTCGGAACAGATGTCCACTTGGACGCTGAGAAAGGGCTCGACGCTGGTCCGCGCTGGCTAGCTCGCCGTTCTAGAACCGGAAGCCAAGGTAGGGGTACCGCATTTGCCGTGGTTGCGCCACGCAAGATGGTAAAGAGGAGTACGCTCGCGTCACTGGACGTGGAATGTCCAAATTGTGGATCCGTGCGCAACCTTTGCCCAGGAGGGGAATTGAAACGTCATGGGCCCGCGTATGGGTCATAGTTCATCTACTAGGTCCATGCAATTCACAAAGCACGCAACCCCGCGGGGCGAAGATTCGAGGTTTGTGTGAAACAGACGTCAGCGAATCGCACCAGATTGCTTCAGGAAGCAGCACAATCCCGACTCTCCACCAAGTTTAGATTATTGGATTCCGAGGATGTTCACTTTTCAGCAGATCCGTCGGCGGAACGTCGCCTTCACTCCTCCAACGAGCTAACCTACTTCGGAGGCCGATCCGTCTGATGCGATACCATCGATTCGACCAGGCCGCAGTCAACCGGAACGGTTCAAAGTCGACTTTCGCCTCAGTAATCGTGATATGCCACGATAGGAGGCAATACCTGCGCCAGGCCGTCGAAAGCATAATTGCTCAAGACGTTGACAGGAACAGATTTGAGATCATCGTCGTAAAGAACTACAAGGACGAGTTCATCGATGCCTACTTGGCCGGAGCGTGCGTGCAATCCGTACTCTGCGATGCAAAGCCGGCCACTCAGAAAGCCGCCGAGGGGTTCCGAACGTCAAAGGGTGACGTTTTGCTCTTCCTCGATGACGATGACCTTTTTGAACCAGGTCGGCTCAAGGTCGTGCTCAGCTCGTTCGATGACAATCCGCAGCTTGGGTTTTATCGAAACGAAGTAACATTCATCGGAGCCGACGGTTCGTCTCTCTCCCGAAGTTTGGTTCGGTCTTTCGGGATTCACGCTCCCACGGGCAGCCCGCGACTGTACATCGAAGGCGATGAGAGATACTCCGTCGGGCTAAAACTCGCCAAGGCTTCTCCCGAATTCAATCCGAGTTCCATGGCGATTCGAAGAGAGCTGTTTGCACGAGGTCTGCCATACCTTCTACGAATGACGACCACCTTGGATACCATACTCTGGTTCGAAGCGCTAGTGTCGGATGCATCCATCCTTCTAGATAACCGACCTTTTACTCGGTACCGTATTCATGATTCGAATTCTTCGCTGGCTCGGGGAAATTCAC
>JBARJD010000157.1:0-14528 GCA_049800095.1 Thermoplasmata archaeon
CGGCGTCGGCGGTCCCGGTAGCGGTCTCGCTGGTTCGCCGGGGAGGCACCGTCAACCTGTTCGGGCTTCCCGAGGCGGGCAGCCACCTCGAAGAGGACCTCCAGCAGCTGTATCTCCGGGGCCTCAAGGTGATCCCCACGTACGCCACGACGGAGCGCGACATCGCCGAGGTGCACGCCCTCCTCGCCGCCAAACGGTTCGAGGTACATGACCTCGTCACGCACCGTTTTCCTCTCGACAAGCTTCCGGAGGCGTTCCAACTCGCCGCCCAGCCCGAGAAGGCCCTCAAGGTGACCGTCACCGGCCCCGCCTATTTCGGGTAGGGACCGTCTCAGGCCTCGGCGGCCTCGCCCAGGACTTGGTGGCTAACTCGGTGGCCGGCCCGGACCCGGGCCCGTGGCCCAACGATCGAATGAAGCACCGATGCGCCCGGCTCGATCGTCGCCCGGTCGAGCACGACGGAATCTTCGAGGTACGCACCGGCCCCCACGACCACGTGAGGCCCTACGGTGACCGATCCGCCGAAGCTGGCGCCCTCGACGCTCGCCGATGGGTCGATGGCCACGGGCCCCTTGCCCGTGGTCCCGCTGGGGACAGAGCGGTGGCCCCCCCGACCTGCCTCGAACAGGTACCGTTGGGCTCGCAGCAATCGTTCGGGGGTGCCGGCATCCTCCCAGAAGCCAGTGGCCCGATAGGCGTACACACCGTCCTTGGTCAGGTTCGGGACGACGTCGCGCTCCCAGCTGACCGGGGTCCGGTCGGGGATGCGACCGATGACCTCGCGCTTCCAGGCGCCGAGGCCCGCGTTGATCCATCGAGAAGGCGCCTCCTCCCGCGTCGGCTTTTCAACAAAACGCCGGATGCGATCGTCGGGATCGAGCTCCGCGACGCCGTACGGGCTCGGGTCGTCGACCTCGACGAGGGTCATTGTTCCAATCCCGCCCCGGTCCGACTGCCGTGCCAGAAGGGCCGTCACATCAAAACCGGCAATGACATCCGAGTTCAGGAGCAGGAACGGGTCGGACAGGTCGCCCCCCGCGTTGCGCATGCCGCCTCCGGTCCCGAGCGGTTCCTTCTCGGCGACCATCCGAACCGGGATCTTGGGAGGGTGTTCGGCGACGTATCGAGCGATCTCGTCGGCCTTGTACCCCGTCGCGAGCACCGCCTCCTCGACCGTGGGCGGGAGCATGTCCAGCACGTGGTACAGCATCGGCTTCCCGGCGATCGGGATGAGCTGTTTCGGCACCGAATAGGTCACGGGTCGGAGCCGGGTTCCGAACCCACCGATGAGCACGAGCGCCTTCATGCGCGCCGCCCACGGCGGTCCTTCGATTTTATCACTTTGGGCGAGGGATGGCCGGTCGCGCCGATTCCCGGGGGCCTCTCCGCCGGGCTCGGGTGGGCAGGGGACGCAGGTCCCACGCGTTGAACACGCTCTCGTCCGCGAGGGCCACTCGATGGACCGACCGGAACCTCTCCCGAAGCCGGCGCTCGAGCTCCTCCGGTTCCACCGACGGGATGTTCCCGAACAACGTCGCCATCAGGCGAAACAAGTAGACCGACAACGGCGCCGGGTCGTCGGAGGGGCGGGTTGGGAACAACGTGGCAATCGACAGCCAACCCTCCGGGTGCAGTACGCGGGTGGCCTCGTCCAACGCTAGGTCCATGTCGGCGCCGGATGGGATGTCGTTGAAGATCACCCCGGTCGCGCTCCCGTCCTTGATCGGGATGTTCAGATGGGAGCCGTCGAGGATCGTGACCTTCCGATGGTCGTACTCGAAGGACACCTGGGGGGGCTTGACGAGGTACAATCGGCCCCGCACGAGCCGGCTAGAGATCCGGCGGAGCACGGTTTGACGCACCGGATCGAAGAACGGAGACGTCACGACGACGATGGTCCCTTCGAGGTCCTCGGTCTGAGGCGCCACGTGCGCGGTGAGGTAGTCGGCGTACTCCTGGAGGATCGTGAAGATTGCCTCCCGCAGCATCACCTCCCGTTGCCGCCGACCCTCCGGGCCGACTGTATAGACCCGTTTCTTGGGGCCGCGATGGCTGTCGGACCATCGACTGCGCACCTGCGCCTGGCCTTCCATCGAGCGCAGTACCCGATACAGGTTGCCGACCTCTACACTGAATCCCGCCGAGGTGAGCTCCCGCTGGATCGCATAGCCATGGAGCTCCTTCCCGTGGAGCGCACGGAGCACGGCACGCTCCAAGACATCCTTTCGCACGGGGATTGGTATGCTCAATTCTACATATAGCTGTTTGCGACAACCCGTTTAAATACTCCCGACGGCCTAGAAGGAGCATGTCGACCATCACCGTACTAGGAATCGCGGGCAGCGAACGCGAGGATTCCCGGGCGCGTACTGCGCTCCAGGTCGCCCTCAAAGCCGCCCGCAAGGCGGGCGCAAAGGTCGAGGTTTTGGACGTTTCGAACCTCGACGGACACGCCGGCACCGTGCACGACCTTCCCCAGGACGAGGTCGTCGACCGGGTCAGCACCGCGGTCGCGAACGCGGATGCCCTGATCGTGGCCACGCCGACGTTCCACGGCGGCATTAGCGGCCCGCTCCGGGCGATTCTCGAGTCGATTCCGAACGACGCCATCGCCGGCAAGGCGACGGCTCTCGTGTCCGTCACCGGCGGCTCGGCCGAGCGGGGGGATCCTCTCGAGCCTCTTCGCCAACAGCTCCAAGGACTCCACGCGTGGGTCGTCCCCAATCGCGCCGTGGTCCCCTTCGCGTTCCGCGCTTTCGACCGGGCGGGCAATCCCACCGACCCCGAGGTCCGGGAGCGGCTCGAGACCGTCGGCCGAGGGGTCGCGCGCTACGGCCGGCTCCTTCAGGCGATGCGACCGGCCCCCAGCGTTCCGGCGCCCGCCGTAGCGACGGCGGCGCCACCCCTCGTCCTTCCTCGGGCTCGCCGGGCGAGCTGATCCGACTCGAAGATCGACCACCCTTGGCTTCGCGCGACTATACCGGCCGAGGGGCATTCCAGCTACTCGGCCTCGGCAACGATCGGAGACGGAGCCGTCACGTCAATCGACGTTGGACACAACGCTAAATCGGATTCTGGGCCGGGGACGGCCGAAGGAGGAAGACGCGGTTGCCGTCGTTGTTCGTGACGTGTCGACGATGTCGATTTGAGTTCCCGAGCGGGATCGCACTCACCGGCCCGCTGGTGACCTTATCGATCTTCGGGCTGCGACACCGATGTCCCCGCTGTCGTTCCGAAGCCAGTTACTACACCTCGGAATACCACCTACCGGCCGGCTCCGACCTACCGAGCGGGCATGCCCCAACGGCCTACTACACCTCCCCCGGGCGCCTCGCGGCCGCCAACCTGCCGCTCGGTGACCGCCCCTCCGACGGCACCGCCCGAGCACCGTTCGGGTGGCTCACCGGAGCACGGGTGTTCGGAACATGACCTCCGAACCGTGGACGGGCGCCCGCCGGAGCGCGGATCCGACCCCGGCAGGTATTTCTGGGTTGCCTGCTACTTCGCCCGAGAGTGCAACCTGGCCCCGTGGGCCCTTCGATCGGACGATCGTTGGCCCGACGCGGCCCGGAAACTCCCGCCGAGGGTTCCTGACACCAATGGAGCGTACACCCGGCGCCTACCCACCTGCGCTCGAAGCGCTCACCGTCGACCTCTGGTACACTTTGATCTATCCAACCCCACGCGTCCGAGTGGCAATCGAACGAGCCCGACGGGCCGTATGGGCGGAGAGCCTGCGGACCCACGGATGCTCGGCCCGGCGCGCCGGAACGTGGGCCACTCGGATCGACCGAGCGGCCGAATCCTCGGAGCTGGAAGGATGGAGTCCATCGTGGAACGAGCGAGTGCATCGGTGGAGCCGGCGGATCGGGATCCGGCTCGATGCCGACCGGCTGGCCGAACGTTTCGAGGCCGCGGTACCTCTCGACCAAGTTCACGTCGCCCCCGGTGCAGACCAGGCCCTGGCGCGGCTGAGACGGCGAGGGTTCCGCCTCGCGATCGTCTCCAATGTCACGCACGAGCCCCCGCAGGCGATCCGGGCCGTGCTCGCGTCGCACGGCCTCGACCGACGGTTCGACGCGGTCGTGCTCTCGACGGACGTAGGACGAGCTAAGCCCCGCCGCGAACCGTTCCTCAGCGCGCTCTCGCAGCTCCACGCCGCCCCGGGCCGGACGGTGCATATCGGCGACGCGGCCGCCGATTTCCAAGGAGCTCGAGCGGCGGGGATACGGCCGTTACTGTTCACCGGACTGAACCGATGGAAGCCCGAGCAGCTTCGGAAGGCCCATCGGGCATGGATGGGAAGCGCTCTCAAGGTGAGCCGCTGGGAAGACGTCCCTCGGACCGTCGCATTCTACGAAACCCTTCCTTCGGTGCCTCGAGAGGTCTAGCCGGGTGAGAACCCAGCTCGTTCCCCGTCGGCGAACCCTTTTTCCCCCAGGACTGTCCGGCGATCGGAGCGCCGATGTCCGACCAATTTGACGTGGTGGTGGTCGGCGGCGGCCACAATGGGCTGGTCGCGGCCGCCTATCTTGCCAAAGCCGGCGCCCGCACTCTGGTTCTCGAACAACGCGGCGTAGTCGGCGGCGCGGCCGTGACCGAGGAGCCGTGGCCCGGTTTCCGGATCAGCACATTCTCGTATGCCGCGGGACTCTTGCGGCCTTCGATCGTTGCCGACCTGGAGCTCCCGCGGTTCGGCTATCAAACGTTCCTGCTCGACCCGGAGATGTTCGTCCCCCTCCCCGGAGGGCGGTGCCTGACGCTGTGGAACGACGACGACCGGTCCGTCAAAGAAATCGCGAAATTCTCTGCCCGCGATGCGAAAGCCTACCCGAAGTATTCGCAGTTCTGGACGGAGGTCATCGAGCTTCTCGATCCGTTGCTCCTCTCGCCCCCCGTGCCCCTCCCCGAACTGCTCAAGATCGTGCCCGATGATCGGGTCGAGACCCTCGTACGGGATTTGTTCCTCCGTAGCGCGGCCGACCTATTGGATGAGTGGTTCGAATCGGAGGAACTCAAGGGGGCGCTCTGCACGAGCGCCATCATTGGCACGTTCCTCCCGCCGGACGCCCCGGGCACGGCCTACGTGCTCGCGCACCACAAACTCGGGAACGTGGAGGGCCATCCCAAGTCTTGGGGGCTTGCTCGCGGCGGCATGGGGGGGATCAGCCAAGCCCTACGTCGGTCCGCCGAACACTTCGGCGCGACGATGCGTACGGACACCGCGGTGCGACGGATCCTCGTTCGCGATGGCCGCGCGACCGGCGTCGAAACCGAGCGCGGCGACCATATCGGCGCCAGAGCCGTCGCCTCCACTCTCGACGCTCGCCATACCTTCCTCCAGTTGCTTCCCCCGGAGTCGCTCAGCCCGGAGTTCCGGAACCAGGTCGCCGCGATTCGGAGCCGCGGGTCGGCGCTCAAGTTTAACGCGTCGCTCGATGGGCTACCGGACTTCACCGCCGCGCCGGGCGCGCCCGGCCCGCATCATCGGGGGTTCATCGACATCATTCCGAGCATGGACTACGCCCGGGCCGCGTTCGACGATGCGTGGCACGGGCGGTTCTCGCGTCGACCGTTCATGGACATCGTTTTCCAGAGCGTGCTCGACGATTCCGTGGCGCCTCCCGGAAAGCACACGATGAGTTGCTTCGTCCAGTACGCGCCTACCCAGCTCGATGGCACCTCCTGGGACGCGGCCAAGCCGGAGGTGGCCGAGACCGTAATGGACACCATCGAGGAGTATGCGCCCAACCTCCGGAAGGTCGTCCGGAATTGGCAGATAATCTCCCCGACGGACATCGAGTCGATCCTGGGGATGACCGGCGGGAACATCTTCCAGGGGGACATCACCCCCGACCAGATCTTCACGTTCCGGCCGGTCCACGGGTGGTCGTCCTATCGAACTCCTGTCGCGGGGCTCTATCTCGCCGGCTCGGCGGCCCATCCCGGGGGGGGCGTTCTGGGGGCTCCCGGTCACAACGCTGCGCAGGCCGTGCTCGAGGACCTGATGCCCGATCCGAAGGGCAAGTAGCGGTTCCCATCGCGCGGCAAGCAGTCGAACGGCGCGCCGGAGTTGCTCGCTATTCCGGTCCCACCACCGAGGTCGGGGAGGCCCATCGGGCGCGGGTACCGTCTCGAGACGAGGCGGAGCTCCATAGGGCAACGGGAGCCTCTCCTTCACTCGCGCAACCGAGGGAACGGCGAGTCTTCCGCCAGATCTCCTCCATGCTCGGGTGCCGGACTACCGGTCTCGGGATGGCGGTAGTTTTTTTCGAACCGACGGCTTGGGAGAGGCGGACCCCCGGCGGTCCGAGGCAGGTCGTGGCGGCCCAATCCGAAGTGGACAGGTTGCCGATGATGGCCACCTACGTCCTTGGACTGTTCCGTCGGCCGGCGGACCTCCCCGTGATTCCAGCAGAGGAAGTAGAACGAATTCAGGAAGGACATATGGGGAATATTCGTCGACTGACCGAGGCGGGGGAGCTGATCGTGGCGGGACCCTTCACGGAGGACACCCACCTTCGCGGGGTGCTGGTTTTCTCCACCTCCTCGGTCGAACGGGCACGAGAACTCACGGCGAACGACCCCGCTCTCGTGCAGGGGCGGCTCCTTTTGGATCTATACACTTGGTATGCGCCCGCCGGTCTACGCGTGGGTCCCCCGCCCCGGAACCCGACCGAATTGGATTTCCAGACGGACTGAGACGAGCGGGCTGCCGGTCGCCCGGGGCGGCCGTACGGCCGAGGGGTCCGAACAGCGATCGGGCGAGTCCGATGCCCGCGCCGCTCGGCGGGATCGTCCCACCCCATCGAGGCTCAGTCCGGTGGCCAACCCGGAATGGGTCGGCGCCGGATGTCTTGGTGATAATCGATCAGCCGTCCGTCTACGTTCGTGAAGCCGTACTCCTTGGCCAGCGCTCCGATCTCGAAGAGCTTGCCGGATTTGTCGTGCACGCGTGGGTCGAGCGCCAGGTGGACGACAGCTCGACCGACGTATTCGGGAGACGGGAGCCGCTGGAGGACTTTTTGAGGGAGGTGGCTCATGTGCTCGGTCCGGGTCCAACCGGGAGAGAGTCCGAGGACGGTCAGCCCCTTGGATCGGAGCTCCACCTCGAGTCCGTACGCCATGCGACCGACGGCCGAGGAGGCCAAATCGAAGAAGAGGTCGCACAGGTACCGGCCGCGATTCCACCAGAGGGTGTTGACGATCAGTCCGCCTCGCTTCCGGAGCATCAACGGGAGCGCGTAGTAGGTCGTGGCCAGGTCGGACCGCAAGTACGCCGTGAACATCCGGTACCACCACTCATTGAACTCGTGCTTCCAGAATGGAAAGCCATCATAGGTCATGATCGGCCGCGACCCATCCTCTCCTCCGAACGCGTTGTTCACGAGAATGTCGAGGCGTGTCTCGCGCTGACGGATCCGCTCGATGAGTCGTTTCGTCTCCGGGTCCCGGGTGTGATCGACCCGAACGGGGATTCCCACCCCTCCCCGAGCGGTTACCTCTCGAGCCGTATCGTGGATCGTGCCGAGCACCCCGTGGGCGCCGCGCTGGACTCGTACCGTTCGTCCCGTGACATAGACGGTCGCCCCGGCCTCTCCGAGGGTCAACGCAATCCCCTTTCCGACCCCGCGGCTCGACCCTGTGACCAGCGCAACCCGACCACGCAGCTTTCCTTTCCACGGAGGAGGCCGGGGCCTTCCGGGAGTCACTGTTCGTGAAGGCATGGCGTTGGACTCGTCCGCCACATCGTATTCCGTGTAATCTCCTTTGCCAGACTCGTCTTCCGTGGGCCTCCGCGGATCAGCGCGGTACGTGCTCCCACTGAGGGGCGCGGGCCCGTCTTGCCCTTCCGCGCTGCTGGCCAGCGCGCGATTCCTGAGGTCTCCTTTTCGGAATCTCGGCCATCGACTCCCGCCGAGGGTGGACTGAGCTTCTAGGCGATCGGACGTTTCGTCGGCGGGGTGTTCCTACGGGCCCCCTAGGGTCCTCGCACCGAGACGTCTATCCCGGAGGCATGAGCCCTACGCACGCGTGGGAAATACCAAGCGAGGGTGGATTCCGAGCTAAAGGTTCAAAGCCACAGTGATCGGGAATGAGGCAACCGGCATCCTGATCGGGGCCGGTCCGTCCTGCGCGCCCGCCGATCGACAACCGGCCCCGAGGGCGGCCTAAGGCGAACCCTGAGCCTCCATTATCAACGGCGGGTTCCATAACAACTCGAGGAAGCGAGATGGACGCCGAGCGGATAATCGCCCAGTTTACGGATGCCTGGAATGCGAACGATCCGGAAGAGCGACGCCGGTTGATCGATGCGACCTGTACTGAAGCGACCGAAATCGTTAGCCCGTACGGGGAACACCGCGGCATCTCCTCCCAGCTGGAGGACATTGACCAAATCCGGAAGCAATTCCCGAAAGAGAAGTGCACGGCGAAGGTCCTGGCGCAGCATCACGGTTGGGTGATGGATTCGTGGACGACCGAGTTCGGGGACGGCCGCCCTCCTTTGCACGGGGCGGACGTCACCTTGATCGACGATGCCGGGCGCATCGTGAAGGTGGTATCGTTCTCTCCGCTGCCCGAGTTCGCGCCCACTCATCCATCGTGAGGACTCGCGGCGCGGTCCCGTGAGGTGGGGGTCAGCACCCGGTGGTGCGGCGCAGACAAGTCGACGGCGCTCGGCTGCGACCCCCAGCCCGGCTCGAACAGCCCCGGTCACCGACGCTCATCGTGTGGGACGATGAGCCCCCAGAGATCCGTGGAGAACTTCCAGCCAAGGGAGGGAATCGAACCCCCAGGAAACGGATCTGCAGTCCGTCGCATTAACCATTCTGCCACCTTGGCGCGGAGCGACGGAGGCGCCCTGCGTTAAAAATGGTCGGGGTGGACCGAGCGCGGTCCGACCGGCCGGAAACCCCGGACCGTTCGTAACAGCCCGTCGCGGAGGCTCGACCGAACTCGGCCGGCGAACGAGAGGGAGGATCCGGCGGCGGTTGTCTCGGCCTTGCGGATCTGTTCCAGCAGGTCGTCCAGCGAAGTGACCTCTCCGGGGAATTCGGTGAAGGCGCGGCCGACCAGCCGGGGCTCGTGCGCGTCGCTGCCGCCGGTGCTCGCGATGGATCGACGCGCGGCAAGGAGCTCCGCCTTCGTGTTCGCGAGCTCCGAGTTCTTGGCATTTCGTCCCTCGAGGCCCTGGACGCGGGCATCCGCCGCCAGGCGTCGGCCCACTCCGTGTACCCAGCGGAAGGGGTGCGCAAGGACCGAGACCCCCCCGAGCGCGGCGACCCGTTCCAAGGTCTCCGCGAGCGGTCGGTTGGGCGGCGGGGATTGCCGGACGCCGTAGACGAGCAGGTGCCCCTCCTGCGTCGAGATTTCCACCCCGGGCACGAACCAGAGCCGGGGATAGGCGGAGCGCAGGCGCTCGAGCTCGGCGAGTCCCTCCGTCGTGTTATGGTCGGTAAGGGCGAATCCCTGGAGCCCCTCGAATATGATTCGTTGGATAATCTGCTCGAAGGACAACCGGGAGTCGACGGAGTACTGGCTGTGGACATGGAGGTCCAGTCGGATGGTCTCGTTCATCGTACCCGGGTCCCGGCTGGTAAGTCGGCGCCCGGGACTAAAAGCTCTCCGGAGGCGAAATGCATTACCCGTCCCCGGGTCCCGCCTGGACCGTCTAGTTGGACGACCACACGGCTCCCGGTGGCCCACCGCCCATCGACCTCGAGGGTTCGGTCGCCGAGGTCCACCGTGAGATGGTCGCCAAGGACGCCGGTAACGGTTCCGACCATCAGTGGATTCGATTCGAATACGGAATAGGAGATCATCGGCGCATCGCCCCCGCCCGTGGATACGAAGGTTCCCGGTGCGACCGACTCCGGGTAGGTCAGGACCTCAACGCGCGCCCCGGTATCCGCGGCGAGCACCATGCCCTGGGAGGTCATCTTTCGGATGGTCCGGGGCTCGAGATTGGAGAGAACCGCCACCCGCCGACCGCGGAGTTCCTCCTCCTTGTAGAAGGGCCGGAGCCCCGCCACGACCGTGCGCGGCTTCGTCCCACCTACGTTGAGTTCGAGCACGTACAACTTGTCCGCCGACGGATGTGGAACGACTCCTTGGACCGTGGCAGCCTGTATGGCGAACGCCACGAACCCCTCCGTGGCAGGAGGCGTCGCGGACTCGGTCGCGGCGGGGGCCCCGGGGGTGGGCGGGGCAGCGGGGGCGACGTCGGCGCGAGGGAACAGAGGCTGGATGTTTCCCAACTTCTGACCCGCAGGGGGAGGCGCGAGAGCCCCGGCCCAATCCCCCGAACCCGGTCCTTGGTCGAATCCCAGCATCTGCCACACTTGCGCCGAGGAGAATGGGAGCACGGGACTCAACCATACCGCGGCCGCCTTGAGCAGCCAGAGCCCCTCGTAGACCGTCCGCGCCTTATCGACGTCCGATGCTTGCCAGGGCCGAGACTCCTGGAACCACCGGTTCCCTTCCCGAACCTCGGTGAGGGCCCGCTCGAATCCTTCCTTGAGACGCACCCCCTCGAAGTGACCGGTGATCTCTTCGTGGGCCCGCCGAATCCTCGCACCGATGCCATCACGGTCGTCCCCACGATAATCGGACGGGGGGGCGGGAATCTTGCCGGCGTAGTTCTGTCGCGCGAAGACGAGGACCCGTTGAACGAGGTTCCCATACTGGTTTGAAAGGACCTCCTCCGGCAATCGGACGAACTCGTCCCAGTCCAACTCCGTGTCGTGATTTTGCGGCGCCAGTGCGGCGGCGTAGAAACGAATGACGTCGGGCGCGAAGTGGCTAAGCAGCGAAGGCACGAATGCGTCAACGTCGGATGGCCTCGACTTGGAAATCTTCCGGCCCTCGATCTGGAGCCACTCGTTGGCCGGAACGTCGTACGGCCTTTGGAACCCCCCCAGAGCAGTGAGAATGCCGGGCCAGAGGAGCGTATGAAAGAAGATGTTGTCCTTCCCCACGAAGTAGTACTGACGCACCGGAACTTCCGGGTCCCAGAACCGGTGCCACGCGTCGGGCTCGCCCTTCCGGACCGCCCATTCCTTGGACGCCGACAGGTACCCGATGACCGCCTCGAACCAGACATAGATCCGCTTGGTCGGGTAGCCGTCCAGCGGGATGGGAACGCCCCATGTCAGGTCCCGAGTGATGGCGCGAGGCTTGAGACCTCCTTGGAGAAAGTTCTGGGTTGCGGTGAGGACGTTTCCCCGCCAATATTCCTTGTCTTTGAGGTAGTGTTCGAGGTCGCCTTGCATCTTGTCGAGCCGGAGAAAGAAGTGCTCCGTCGCGTGGAACTCGGCCGCGGTACCGCATACTACGCAGCGAGGCCCGATCAGCTGTTGGGGTTCGAGCACACGACCGCACTGGTCGCATTCGTCTCCGCGGGCGGATACGTTGCCGCAGTAGGGGCAGCGACCAATCAGGTACCGGTCCGGTAGGAATCGATGGTCCTTAGGGCAGAAGGCGTTCTCTTCGCTACGCCGGTCGATGTACCCGTTCTGGAGCAGTCGGAGGAACATCTCCTGAACAGTCCGTTCGTGAACCGTGGTGTGGGTTTGAGTGAAGAGGTCGAAGCTCACGCCCAGCTTCTCGAAGGCGGCCTTATTGATCTCGTGGAAGCGCTCCGCGATGACGCGGGGAGAAACCCCCTCTTTCTCGGCGGTGTATGTCGTGGGGGTTCCGTGCATGTCGGAGCCCGAGACCATCAGAACTTCGTTGCCCAAGAGCCGGTGGAACCGAGCGAAGATGTCACCGGGCAGGTAGGCGCCCGCTAGATGGCCGATATGGAACGGCCCGTTGGCATAGGGCCAACCGATGCCCACGAAGATCCGCGCCACGCACTAACTCCGCACGGGAGTCCGGGAAGGACACCGGAGCCTCCAAAACGATTTGGGTGTCACGGGCCGCCGCGCTCCTCGTCAGAGTCTCGTGCTGCACGCACCGCCGTGGACGAGCAGTACCCGGCGGATCACGGAGGAGTATCCTCGTTGCCTTCCGTATACCCCCGCTTGTTCGTCGAAGGAGCGGTGGACTCACAGATGACCACCCCTTCGGAACCCGGTTGGGTGACCGCCCGACCCAACGCGTCTGGGGGGCACGCCCACGATTCCCTGGGCCAGTCGGCGGCCCCAGCTCGCTCGATGGGCGTCAGCTTGGCGGGTCGACCATTGCCGGACCCGGCACTGAACCCGGCCAGTTCGAACACGACCGCGCGCTCCCCAGGACTCAACCGACCGCCCCCGGAGCAGCCTCCCGCTCACCGGAACGTTCACCGTGGGCGGTTCGGCGATTCATGGTTCCGAACGTCGTCAACTGTCGTTCAGCCAACGTAGCGAATCGGCCGTCAACCTTCTGCCACAGGGTTTAAGACGCGTCCCCCCGTTCGCGCGAACCGCTGGGAGGGGTTCGATGGATCCCCGTTCTATCCGAATCACGGCTGTTGTCGTGGCCGTGCTCACGGTAGTGTCGGCCAGTGGAGCGTACTATGGACTGAGCAAGGCGGCGTCTCAGGCCGCTACGTGCTCGTTATCGACGTCGAACTCCATCGTTATCGACCAACCCGAAGTCCCCGATTCGCTCGACCCGGCGACCGCGTTCACGACTCCCGGCTGGGGGATCGTCCAGAACGTCTACCAGACGCTCATCTTCTACAACAATTCGGAGTATAGCCCGACGTCTGGGCCGAATTACATGGAACCGATGCTCGCGAAAAACTGGAGCACGTCTGCGAACGGGGTCCACTGGAACTTCACGCTGTTCCCTCACGAATACTTCTCGAACGGGGACCCAATCAATGCCTATGTCATGTGGTACTCGCTGAATCGTGGCATGGTGATGAACCAGCCCGAGGCGTTTCTCCTCGAGGAGAACTTCTTCTTTCCGGGGCTCACGTACGATAACAACTCGTATTCCCAGAATCAGACGAACTCCCAGTACTGGCTCGCCGGACTCCTGAACTCAATGGACACGCTGGGCAGCGTGACGACCCCGTCTTCCAGCCTGCTGGCCGTCATGACGGCCAGCAACCAGTCGTTCCAAGTCATCAACGCCTCGACCATTGAGTTCAATATCGGCGCGGGTTCGGTCGACGCCAGCGGCCCCGCCCCACACGCCTTCATCCTCGACCAGATCGCCACGCCGGGGTATGCGGCCGTCGACCCCCTCTACGTGGCCGCCCATGGCGGGGTGACCGTCAACGCCGCAAGTACCTGGATGGCGAACGACATGATGGGCAGTGGTCCCTTCAACCTCACCTTCTGGTCTCCCTCCACGGGTTACACGCTGTCGCCGAACAGGAACTACTGGGCCCAGTCGATCGTCGCCCAGTATCCCGACGACAACAACCTCAAACCCGCCTTGAGCTCGATCGACGTCTCGTTCCAAGGGAACCCCACCATCGTGGTCGAGAACATGCAAACCGGCGCGGCCGCCCTCGGATCGTTCGGCTATATCGGGCCGTCTCTGATCAGCGAGCTGGAAGGCCAGAAGTGCCTCGTAGTGAGTGCATTGCCCCCGATCTACGGTGCGGTGAGCTTGTCCAGTTGGATCTACATGGACCAGAACGGGTCGACCTTGCCGGGAGAGCCGATGAACCCGTTCGCCAACCTTTCGGTTCGCGCCGCGGTCGTGCACGCGATCAACTACAACCAGATCATCTCATACGGATTCGGCGGCCAAGGAACGAAGTGGGTAGGACCGATTCCCCCTGGCTACCCCGACTATAACCCGACCAATCTGGCCAACTATTCCTACGACGTCCCGCTGGCCGAGCAGGAAATGAACAATTCACCGTGGCCGATGTCCAGTGGGGGGCTCACGCACCTGTTCCCCAACGGAATCAATTTCGAGTACATCCAAACCGGGGACTGGAGCACGGTCGCACAGTTACTCAAGACCAGCCTCGCGCAGGTCGACATTCCAATCAACCTCGTCCCGATGAGTATCGACCAGCTGGTCGAGGAGCAGTCACAGAACAGCGCCGGGCAGTGCATCTCCGCGACGTCGTCCAACGACGGACCGTTCTACATCGGACTCGACTACTATTCGGCCGACTACGTCGGCCCGGACGACCCCACCGAACTGAACGCGTGGAACGAGGGCGGCTACAATCTGTGCATGTCCGAGTTCAACAGCTCTCAAGTCAACAACTGGTTCTTCGATGCCGAGGAGAGCCCGTCCCCCGCCGCCGCCGCCCAATATTACGGGGACATCACGAACTACATGTACTACAACTACACGGACGCTTGGCTGGTCATTCCGACCCTGTTCCAGGTCTACAACATCCACGTCTCGGGGATCGTCCCGAACGCGATGGGCTCCTCGATCCCGGTATCGTTTGAGTACAACACCTACACGACCACCTAGGCGTCAAAGATCACGTGCCCGTTTCCCGCCGGAGCCTTGCCTGCGTATTCGGAACCGTAACCAGTTTTCTCTCCCCGGTCTTTCGAGGGGTTGGGAGTCTAAAACACCCAAAGGGGCGGGGCTCGAAATCGACCGGCCCGCGGCCG
>JBARJD010000158.1:0-15278 GCA_049800095.1 Thermoplasmata archaeon
CACTGCCGGCCTCGCGACCACCGGTCCCGGTATGCTTGGTCCCACCGAAGGGGAGTTGGATCTCGGCACCGATCGTCGGGGCGTTGATGTAGGTGATACCGCATTCGAGGTCGTCCACCGCCCGGAACGCCAGATTGACGTCTCGGGTGTAGAGGGCGGACGAGAGTCCGTACTCGACGTCGTTGGCGACGCGCACGGCCTCTTCGTAGCTCGGGACCTTAATCACCGAGAGCACGGGCCCGAAGATCTCCTCTCGCGAGATCCGGGTTCCGTGTGCGGTCTCGAAGATCGTGGGCGCGATGAAGAACCCCTTGTCGAACTTCCCGCCGGTCAGTTTGTTCCCGCCGGTGCGCAGCGTGGCCTCTGTTCGGCCGATCGCGATATACTCGAGGATCTTTTTCTCTTGCTCCGCCGAAGCGACCGGGCCGACATCGGTCGCAGGGTCGAGAGGGTCGCCGAGTCGTAGCCGCGCGACGCGCTGGTCGAGCATGGCGAGGAACTTGTCGTACACTTTCTCGTGCAGGATGAGGCGGCTCGTCGCGGTGCAGCGCTGGCCGGAGGTTCCGAAGGCCCCGAACAGCAGCCCCTCGAGGGCGAGCGGAAGGTTCGCGTCGTCCATGACGATCATGGGGTTCTTTCCGCCCAGTTCCAAGTGCACGGCCTTGAGGTCCTGCGCCCCGCGGACGTTCACGCTCCGACCGGTCTCGACGCCCCCAGTAAACGACACGGCTCGAACCCGTGGATCGTCGATGAGCGCATTCCCGACCGTTCCACCGGAGCCGGTGATCAGATTGAGAACGCCGGCCGGCACTCCGCCCTCTTCGTACGCCTTGACGACCTCGGTCGCGCACAGGGCCGTGTTCGAAGCCGGTTTGAAGACGACGGTGTTTCCGCAAATCAACGCCGCGGCGATCTTCCAATTCGGAATCGCCGTCGGAAAATTCCACGGTGTGATGCAGGCGACCACGCCCTTTGGTTGACGCACCGTCAAGCAGAACTTGCTGCGGAGCTCGGAGGGGACAGTTTCCCCAAACAACCGGCGCCCCTCACCGGCCATGTACTCAACGAAGTCAATTGCCTCCTGCACGTCGCCGCGGCCTTCGGCGATGACCTTGCCCATTTCCTGGGTCACGATGCGGCCGATCTGTTCCTTCCGCTCCTTCAGGATCTGGGAGACCCGGAGGAGAATGTCTCCGCGGGCCGGCGGCGGAGTCGCCTTCCACTTCGGAAAAGCCTCATAGGCGGCGCTCACCGCCGACTCCACGTCTTTGGGCGTCCCGGAGACAAAGGAACCCACGACCTCGCCATTCGTCGGGTTATGCGTGGTGAAGCGCGCCGCGCCCGGCGGGGTGATCCACTGTCCTCCGATGAAGAGCCCGACCTCGGGGTATGATGACACGCCTATCCCTCCAAATCGGGGCGAACGATTGACCGGGCCCTAAAAGGGTTGTTGGAGGTCCGGCGGAGAACGGGCCGTCGACCTCGGCGCTCGGGGATGGAACGACCCCGGGCGCCTACCTTTATTATGCGCTCGCCGCGTCGGCTCGCCCGATGCGCGGCGCGGTGGAGGCAGAGCTCGTACTCAGCCAGCCGCTGCCGGGAGGACGCACTGCGCTCGAAGCCCTCCTTCCCGGTCTCGCAGAGGAGGCTTTGACACGTAGCCTCGGCAAGGGCGTGGGTGGCCGGCTCGTGTCCTGGAACCTCGAAACCGACCGTATCTCGATCTCGCTGACCGCTGAGAACAGCCGGGCGCATCAGGCGCTGCTCGCCCTCACCCGACGGCTGAAGGAAGAACTCGGCCGGAAGGACAAGATCGGAGTACGGAGCGTCCGAGCCCTTCGGTACCAACTGACGTTTGACGTGCCAGAGCCCCCAACAGCGCCCGTGACGCTCCCGATCCCGCACGAGCTTCGGTTTGCTGGGAACGTCGCAACGCTCGAGCTGACGGGGCTGGATGAGGAAGCCCTCCGAGACAACTGGTCCGACCGGGCCGTCGCCCTCGTAGAGGAGAAGGTCCGGCGTCAGCACTACCAGGGGAAGGAGCAGTACTGGAAGCTCCTGACACAAAGTCCCACTCGCGACCTGGCCTTCGCTGAAGACCCGACCGAGGCGATGATCCGTCGAAACTGGGTCAAGAACGGTCCGACCAAAGGCAAGTGGTACTTGGGGCCCTTACCGGCGCATCTGCTCCGGACGATGGAGCGAATCGCCATCGAGGAAGTGCTTCGTCCGCTCCAGTTCGAGGAAGTGGTCCAGCCGCACCACGACTCCTTCGACATCCTTCTCAAGACTGGCCACTTGGAAGGGCTCCCCGGCGAGTTCTACTACGTCGCGGAACCCAAGAGCCGCGATCCGGCGGATTGGGAGCGATTCACGGACCTAGTGAAGATCACTCGGAAGGTCCCGGAAGGGGAGCTTGCGAACCTCGTCACCGGGCCCGTCGCGGTGAGCTGCTACGCGCAGTGCCCGACCACCTACTGGTGGTTGTCCGGCCGCACGATCGCCCAGGAGATGCTCCCGTTGAAGGTCTTCGACCGCGCGGCGATCTCGAACCGCTACGAGAGCGGCGGCCGCCACGGCCTGGAACGCGTCGACGAGTTCCATCGCATCGAACCCGTGTACCTCGGAACCCCAGAGCAACTCCTCGAGCTCCGGGAGAAGCTGCTCGCTCGGTATGCCCACGTCTTCGACGACATCCTGGAGCTGGAGTGGCGAACGGCGTGGGTGACCCCCTTTTACATGCAGCAGAGTGGAGAGGTGGGCGTCGAGGACGAGATCCAACGGATCAAAGGCACGACCGACTACGAAGCCTATCTCCCGTACCGGGGTCCTCGGGACGCCTCCGAGTGGCTTGAGTTCCAGAATCTCTCGATTGTCGGGGAGAAGTACACCAAGGCGTTCAATATCAAGACCCAAAAGGGGGAGCTCTGGTCCGGGTGCACCGGTATCGGCCTCGAACGGTGGCTGACTGCCTTCCTGGCCCAGCGGGGCCTCGACCCGGAGGGCTGGCCTGCAGGGTTCCGGAAATACGCCGGCGATCTGCCGAGGGACATCCGCTTTCTCTGACGACGCGAAACCACTGGCTTCGTGCAACCACTTAGCGGCAGAGGCGGTGCGGAACTCGTGTCGGCCCGTTCCGCTCGTTCCGGAATCGTCGCCCCGGCTTCTGGGCGTCAAAGGGCCCTCGAGGACTTCGGTCTTGTCGCGGAGGCCGCTCCCCCGCCGATTCCCAAGGAGCGTCCGCCGGCTCTTCCTGGAATTTGGGAGGTGCGGGAAGGGATGGTCGTGCATCCGTACCTCAACGATGGGGAGATTCGAGCCCTTCCGTTCCAACTCGAACTGAGTCGCATCGCGTTGGACCATGACACTCTCATCGTGTTGCCCACTGGGCTCGGCAAGACCGTCATCGCCGGCTTGGTCGCGGCCGAAGCTCTACGACGCGGCCCCGGCAAGGTACTGTTCCTCGCCCCCACTCGACCCCTTGTCCAGCAGCACGCGGACACCTTCGGCCGCTGGTTCCGTCAGTTGCATCGTGCCCGCTTTACCGGAACGGTGCACCACCCCGAGCGAGAGGGGGCGTGGGACGGAGCCGAAGCTGTTTTCGCGACACCCGAAATCGTCGTGAACGACCTCGCGGTGGGCCGATACGACTTGAAGTCAGTGCGCCTCCTTGTCTTCGACGAGGCGCACCGGACGGTCGGCAAATACGCCTACGTCCCCATCGCCGAAAGATACTGGACCGAACGACCACGCGGAGGTCACGTTCTGGGCCTTACCGCGTCGCCGGGCGGACAGGACGAGCGCGTCGAAGAGGTCGTCCGCCACCTCCGCATGGATCGGATCGAGGCGCGGACCCGAGACGACCCCGGGGTGAAGGAATACGTGCAACCTATCGACGTTTCGTTCCGTTCCGTCCGCCTACCCCGACCGGTGCAGGCCATCCAGACCCTTCTTCTGCGTGCGGGTTGGGAGGAGGCGAGGAAACTCCAGCGGATGGGATACCTCCGGAAGAAGCCGATCGGTTATCTCTCCGTCAAGGACCTGATCGCCCTCCGCGCCGAGATCTTTGCCCGGCCCGGCCCGATGACGCGGAAGTTCGGGCCCCTCTATCACCAGCTGATACTCCTCCATATCCACCACTCGCAGGACCGCCTCGAGACCCAGGGAGTCGAGCCCTTCTTGCAGTACCTGGACCGGGTCGCCGCCAAAACGAAGGTCTCTCGGGGAGACGCTGCGTTCTTGAAGCTCGAACCCGTGGCGGCGGCCCAGAGAGCCGGTCGCCAGTTCCTCGAGAAAACCCGGGAGGCCTCCCATCCGAAGCTGGACCTGCTGGCTACGATCGTTCGAGAGACCATAGAGGGCGCGGGAGGCCGACCGGTCCGTATCCTGGTCTTCGCCCAGTACCGGGATACCGTCCAAGGCATCCACGACCGCCTCGAGCGGGAGGGATGGACCGTCGGCCGGTTCGTGGGTCAAGCCACTCGCGACGCCGACGACGTGGGGATGAACCAGAAGGAGCAGGGCCGCGTTCTCGAAGGCTTCCGGGCGGGCCTCTTCCCGGTCCTCGTGGCCACGAGCGTCGCCGAGGAGGGATTGGATATTCCGGATGTTGACCTGGTCGTGTTCTTCGAAGCGATCCCGAGCGAGATCCGAACCATCCAGCGCCGAGGCCGGACCGGGCGGAACGCCGTCGGTCGAGTCATCGTCCTCCTGACGCAGGGAACCCGCGACGTCGGGTACCAAAAGGCGGAAGCCCGGCGCGAACAGGCCATGAAGCAAATCGTCGGTCAGATGTCCCGTCGGTCGCGCAGCCGGACGAAGGTCGATGCCGTCCCGACCGACTGACAGCCCCGACGTTACGGATCGGGTGTCGCCGGGCGCGCTACGTTTCCGCGAGCGGAAACCGCCCTCCTTGCAGCGGCATCGCATGCGGGTTTCACCTCTAAATACTCCGGATTTCGGTCCGCCCGCGACAGTGGCGCTGCTGAATTTCGCCCCGCTCCTGAAGCTCACGCCCCATCTGGGGTTGATCGTGTTCACGCTCCTGACGGCCGCCATCGGGCTGTACCTCATTTACACGATGCTCCGCCCCGACGCGTTCTGAGTCAGAGGCGCCGACGTGTCGTATTCGCTCGCCTTCCTAGGGTCCTACCTAGACGTTGCAATCGTCTTCGGCTTCGTCCTCGCGATCGCCCCCGGCATCGGCCGATTCATGGGACGTGTCTTCATGAATCGCCCGACGGTGGGGGAGGGGGTCTTCGGACCGATCGAGCGGGGGATCTACCGTCTGCTCGGGGTAAACCCCCGCCACTCGATGCGGGTCCGGGAGTACGTCATCGCGTTCCTGATTTCGAATGCCACGTTGATCCTCTGGATCTTCCTGCTCCTCCAGCTGCAGAACCGACTCCCTTGGGGCGGCGCGACCGCGGGCATCCCGCCGATGAGCTGGGACCTGGCGCTACACACGTCGGTCAGCTTCTCCACGAATACCGACTTCACCCACTTCGTGACCGAGAGCCAGGTCACCGAGGGCGGTCTCTTGCTCGGGCTCCAAGTGGCAATGTTCCTATCCGCCGGCGCCGGATTGGCGATTCTCGCGGCGTTCATCCGCGGCTTCGTCCGGAAGGATGGGACGATCGGGAACTATTTCGTCGATATCACCCGCTGCGTTGTCCGCATTCTGACCCCCCTGTCGATTGTCGGGGCCCTGGTCCTCGTCCTCCTGGGACTCCCCCAGACGTTTTCGACGGGAACTTACGTAACTACCCTGCTCGGCGCGACGCAGCACATTCCGCTCGGTCCGGTCGCCTCGTGGCAGTCGATCATGCTGATCGGCTCGAACGGAGGCGGGATTTTCGCGGCCAACTCGGCGCATCCGTTCGAGAACCCGAGCGCCCTCTCCAACCTGTTCGAGATCGGGCTCATGATGATCATCCCGTTCTCGAGCCCGTTCGCGTTCGCGAGCGCCGTCCGCCGCAAGGGCGAGGCATTCCCGTACCTCGGGACGATCCTGATCGTCTTTTTTGTGGCGGTGGCCTTACTGATTGTCGGTCAGATCGCGGCGAACCCGGCGCTGAGCCCGATCGCGGCCCTCTCCCAGAACTCCTTCTATTCTGCCGGTCAGGAGACTCGCTTCACGCTTCCTGAAGGCGCTCTGTTCCAGACCGTCAGCGTGTACTCCAACGTGGGGGCGAACAACATGGCGATAGGCGCACTTTCGCCGATCGGCCAGATGTCCATGCTGTTCGGCATGTTCACCCAGTCGACCCCCGGCGGTGTCGGAACGGGGATGGGCTACCTGCTCACCAACGCGCTCATCGCCATCTTCGTGGGCGGCTTGATGGTCGGTCGTACTCCGGAGTACCTTGGGAAGAAGATCGGCCGCCAGCAGATTGGATGGGCCGCGTCCCTCCTTCTCGTCCATCCGGTCCTGATATTCGTTCCACTCGTTGCCACGCTGCTCGGCGGCTTTGCGACGCTCCCGACCACGGGCGTGGGGGCGAGCGCCCACACGTTCACATCGATCCTGTACGAGTTCACCAGCGAAGCGGCCAACAACGGGAGCGGGATGGGCTCCGTCTACGTCAACGACACGACGTTGTGGTTCAATGTTGTGGGCACCGTCGTGATGCTCGTCGGGCGATTCTTCCCGATGATTGCGATGCTCATGATCTCACACTACTTCTCGGTCCAGTCGCCGTTGCCACCGGGTCCGGGTACGCTCAAAACCCAGAGTTTCACGTTCATGATCTACCTGACTCTGTTCCTCATCATCCTCACCGCGCTGCTGTTCCTGCCGGCGCTCGCCCTCGGTCCACTCACGCAGATCGGGGCGGGGGGCTAGACGATGGCCGCGCGCAGCTCCCGCCCCAGTGCCGCCGTCCGGGCCAAGTCCCGGATCTCGGTGGGCTACGTCCTCGCCGAGTCGATGCGGGGCTTCGACCCGCGCCGGCAGGTCCGCCACCCGGTGATGTTCACGGTCTACGTGCTCTTCCTGTTCATCGTCATCGTGATGATTGACCCCAAGGTCTTCCCGGACCTCACCGTCGGGTACGACAAGATCTACTATCTCGGGACCGCCGTCCTGCTTTTCCTGACCCTCTGGTTCGCCAATCTGAGCGAAGGGATCGCGGAGGCCCAGGGTCGCGCCCAGGCGGAGTCGCTGCGCTCGATCCGAGGAGGACTGCTCGCCCACCGGATCGACGCCGCCGGCCAGGAGACCACGGTGCCGGTCGAGACGATGCGCGTCGGCGATCTCTTTGTCGTTCGGCAAGGCGAGACGATCCCGACGGACGGGGACGTGGTCAAGGGCGCCGCGCAGATCGACGAATCGATGCTGACCGGGGAGTCCCAAACGGTACTGCGGGAAAGCGGCGGCGACCGGACGAGCCTCCTCGGCGGGTCGAAGGTCTCCGAGGGAGAGGTCCAGGTCCGGGTCTCGGCGATCCAGGGTCAGTCGTTCCTCGACCGGCTCATCCGGCTGGTCGAATCAACCACCCGGGAGAAGACCCCCAACGAGATCGCCCTCAATGTCCTCCTCTCGGCGCTGTCCCTTGCCCTTTTCATCGTGGTCCTAGGAGTCGTGTACCTCTGCCAGATCACCGGCTACGCCGCGATCGATGTCGCCACCGCCGCCTCCTTGTTGGTGTCCCTGCTTCCGACAACGATCGGCGGCCTGCTTCCGGCGATTGGGATTTCCGGCATCAACCGCGTCGCCAAGGCCAACGTCATCGCCAAATCCGGGAAGGCCGTCGAGGCGGCCGGCGACCTGGACGTCCTGATCCTGGACAAGACCGGTACGATCACCGTGGGGAACCGACTCGCCGTCCAGCTCGTCCCGGCACCCGAGGTCGACATGAGCGACCTCCTCAACGTGGCGATGCTCGGCTCGAGCCTCGACGACACTCCAGAGGGCCGGTCCATCGTTCGGCTCGCCGCCCGGCAGGGGGCAAAACCCGGACGCCTCGAGCCCGGTAGCTTTCGCATCCTTCCGTTCAGCGCGGAGCGCCGGACGAGCGGAATCGTGCTGAGCGATGGCACGGAGATCATGAAGGGGTCGGTCAGCGCCATGCAGGAGTACGCCGGTGAGCTGGCCCCCTCTCTCGCGCTGACCGCCACCGAGGGGGCGCGCCAGGGCATGACCGTCCTGGTCATCGCCCGCGGCAAGAAGACGAAAGGGCTGGTGTTCCTCAAGGACGTCGTTAAGCCCGGCATCAAGGAGCGCCTCGCCGAGCTTCGACGCATGGGCATTCGCACCGTGATGTGCACCGGCGACAACCGGCTCACCGCGGCCACGATCGCGAAAGAAGCGGGGGTCGACGATTTCATCGCCGAGGCACGTCCGGAAACCAAGCTCCTGGTAATCAACCGCGAGAAAGCGCAGGGACGGCTGGTCGCCATGACCGGTGACGGCACGAACGATGCGCCGGCCCTCGCGCGGGCGGACGTCGGCCTCGCCATGAACAGCGGCACGAGCGCCGCGAAAGAGGCGGGAAACATGGTCGACCTCGACAGCGACCCTACCAAGTTGATCCAGGTCGTCTCCATCGGGAAGCAGCTCCTGATCACCCGCGGGGCGCTGACGACGTTCTCCATCACGAACGACGTCGCGAAGTACTTCGCGATCATCCCGGTGCTGTTCGCCACGGCGGGCGCGGGATTCGTTGGGGTCCGGGAACTCAACGTGCTCGGCCTCACCGACCCTCACCTCGCGGTGCTTTCGACGGTTCTCTTCAACGCGCTGATGATCCCCGCTCTGATCCCCCTCGCCTTGAGGGGGGTGCCGTTCCGGCCCCGGAGCGCAATCGATCTGCTCCGCCAGAACCTGATCTTGTACGGTATCGGAGGGCTCGTCAGCGCCTTCGTTGGGATCAAGGCGCTCTACATCGTGCTCGGCTGGCTTGGACAGCTCCCCGGCTGGGAGTCGATCCTGACGGCCATCGCCCACTTCCTCCCCGGAGGCTTCCTATGACGGCCCGAGCCCCCCGCCCCCCCAGCCCACTCGACCCGATCCCCGACGAGACCGCGACGGAGCGGCCGATCGCGCCGGCCGCGCACCATCCATTCGCTGGCCACGTCCGTGCCTCGATCGTTCTGCTCGTCCTGACGATCTTCCTCCTGGGCCTTGCCTATCCCGGCGTACTCACCGTGTTTGCACAGGAGCTCCCGTTCACGCACGGGAGCGCGAACGGGAGCCTGATCTACGTGAATGGAACGGCAGTGGGATCGAGCCTGATCGCCCAAAACCTTTCGGCGCCGTGGCTCTTCTGGGAACGGCCGTCCAGCACGGACTACAATTCGTTCAACGGGTCGCCGACGCTCCTCGGTTACTCCGATCCGGCATTGGTCAACGAGACGAGAGCCTACATGGCAGAGTACGGACCCTATGCCGTGAACGCGAGCGTACCGGAGATCCTGGTGACGGTCTCCGGTTCCGGACTGGACCCGGATCTCACACCCGAAGCGGCGCTCGTGCAGATCCCCCGCATCGCCGCGGCCACGAACCTGTCCCTGTCGCTGCTTCAGGCGCTCGTGAACCGGCACATCGTTCCCCCCCTCGAAGGGTTCATCGGGCCGGCCTACGTAAACGTGCTCGAGCTCGACCTGGACCTCGTCCAGCATTACGAGCACCGGAGCGTCTGAACATGTACCACCGTCTGCTCATTCCGGTGAGCGAGGCCGCCGAGGTGGAGCCGCTCATCCGCTTCGGAGCGCAGCTGCTCGACGCCGACGGCGAGATCCGCATCTTACACGTGATTCCCCATCAGAGCCTACCGGAGATCACCAAGGCCTGGCGGGAGTCGGTCCACATGGTCGTGCCGGCCCACGAGACCGCCGCGGCGCTCGACGTGTCCGTCGAGCCCGAAGTCCGGGTGGCTCCCGATGTCGCCGGGGAGATCATCGAGAGTGCGACCAGCCACTCCGTCGACGGGATCCTGATGACGCTCCGCGGCAGCCCGCGAAGCCCGAATCCTTTCGTCGGCCACACGGCGAGCGCGATTCTGCAGCACGCGGACCCCGATGTCCTCGTCGTGAACCGCCTCGCCTTGGCGACGCAGTCGTTCAACCAGATCCTCGTCCCGTCGTTCCTGGCGGGCCCGTCGCCCAAAGCGATGCAACTTGCGGAAGCGCTGGCGCTCAAGCACGACAGCGCCCCGATCATCTCGCTGACGATCTCGAGCGAGCCGCTCACCCGAGAGGAGACGCCCGAGACCGGTCGCACGCCCCGGGGGCTCGAGCTCCGGCACCGCCACACCCTCCTTTCGGAGTCGCTGCTCGGCCGGCGGCATCGCATTCCGGAGCTGATCCTCTCCGCGGCCGCGCGGGAGCGCTACGGCTTCCTGATGGTCGTCGAGGACCGACCGAATGCCCGGGGTCCGATTATCACCCGACGCTTCGTGGAAGACCTGTTCCGCAGCGCGCCCTGCCCCGTTATGGCGGTCCGCGGATAGTCTCCCCCACCGAAGGCGGGGGTCGCGCAACCGTGGGTCAGCTCGCCTTCATTGGACTCGGGCTCGGAGACGAGCGGGACCTATCCCCGCGCGCCCGCGAACAGCTCCGCCGTTGCGGCGCGGTCTTCTCCGAGATCTACACATCGGTTCTGGCGGCGGGCAGTCTCGAGCGCTTGGCGCAGGACCTCGGGCGGCCCATCGTCACACTTCCCCGGAGCCACGTCGAGGCGGAGCGCCCGATCCTCGACGCCCTCGAGCACAATTCTCATGTCGGTTTTCTCGTGGCGGGGGATCCGTTCGCCGCCACGACCCATATCGCCCTCCGTTTGGCCGCCGAGAAGGCCGGACACTCCTGGACCTACCTCCCGAATGCGAGCGTGCTGACGGCCGCGCCGAGCTTCCTCGGACTCCAGCACTACCGCTTCGGCCGGACGGTGTCCATCCCCTTCCCCGCCCCCAGCTTCGCCCCGCGTTCCCCCTTGGACGGCATCGCTCAGAACCGAGGGCAGGACCTCCACACTCTCGTGCTGTTGGACCTGCGTCCGGAAGAGGGCCGATTCATGACCGCCAACGAAGCGCTGGGTATCTTGGCCGACCACGACGTCGGCTCCGCGGACCCCGTGCTTCCCGCCGACCTCTCGGTCGCGGTGACGGCACGGGTAGGAACGGAAACCGCGCGGGCCTGGTACGGCGCTCGCAGCCAACTCGAGAGAGTCCACTTTGGCCCGCCGCTGCATGCCCTCGTTGTGCCGGCTCGGACGCTCCACTTCGAGGAGAAGGAGGCGTTGGAGCGGATCCGCTTGATCGGGTCGGGCGGCCCGACTTAGGCCGACCGGCCGGTGACCGGGCCACGTAGGGCGGTGAGGAAATCGGCCAGCCGGAACGGTCGGGTGACCGTCGCGTCGGGGCCATCCGCCCCCCGGGGGGTACCGTCGCCCGGACGGACGGGCGTCGGAGTGACCAACACAACGCGCATCTCGGGCCGAAGCAGTCGCGCCTCACGGATCAGGACCGGGAAGCTGCCTTCGGCCAGGGCCGCGTCCACGACCATGACGCTTGGAGGATGCGTTCGGAGTAACTCGGTTCCCTCGGTGGAACCCTCCGCTTCTCCGATGACCCGATAATGGTGGAGCCGAAGGAGCCCCCGAAGGAGCACCCGGGTCTCCTCGTCCCCGGCGACGACGATCGCGGAGGCTCCGTCCGTCCGCGCGGGGGTGCTGGGCGCATTCATCGAGCGAGGTTCCCTAGGTATCCGCGGGACGACCTCTCTTCTGCCTTATAGGTTCGTCTAAATCCGTCTTTCCTTCGACTGGCCCGGGCAGAAGAATTCCCGAACGGAGGAAAACGGCGGAGAGGATTTCATCGTCGACACTGCGCCAGGAAGTTCTCGAGAAGCTCCCGGCCCCTTTCGGTGTGCTCCACCTCGGGGTGAAACTGGACTCCCCAGATCGGGCGGGTCGGGTGCGACATCGCCTCGACCTGGCATGTCGGAGAATGTCCCAGCTTCCGCCAGCCGGGAGGCGGACGAACGACCTCGTCATTGTGGCTTTCCCAGACTTGAAGCGACGCCGGGAGGCCGCCCAGCAGCCGATCGCCCTCCGCGTCCAGCGTCACGGTGACCCGACCGAATTCGGGCGTTTGGGCGTGCGACACGACTCCGCCGAAGTGCCGGGCGAGGTACTGATGCCCGACGCAGATCCCCAGCACCGGCACCTCGACGCGGTCGATCCAGTCCCCGACGCGGCCCAGCGGCGCATCCGTGCCTTCGAGGCTCAGGGCGCCGCCGGAGAGAACGATCCCATCGGCGTTCAGTTCCGAGAAGGGAGTCGTATTGGGGACGATCCGCGCGTCGGCGCCCAGGTCGCGCAGGACCCGGTACTCCCGGTGGGTCCATTGACCGCCGTTGTCGATGACCGGGATGTTCATGGCCGGCGCTCTGGGAGTTCCGGGGCGCTCGGCTGGCCGGTCGAACGGTTTCGATCGCCCCCCGTCGGGTGTACCGTGAGCTCGTGCATGTCCCGGCGGATCTCCATGACCTCGGCGCGCATCTTCAGCATCTCCTCCTCGAACGGCGAGAATCCTCGCGGAGAGAGCAGACGTTGCGAGACATAGATTCCGATGAAGATGGCGCCGACCAGGGCCACGATCGTCACAAAAATCAGGCCCAAAGCGAACGTAACCGGATTCGAAACCGCCACGAGAAATGGTATCGTGAACAGCCGAGTCAGCTCCGCGACCTCGAGGAGCAACAGCGCGGCGATGACCACGATCCAGAAGATGGGGAGGCGGGGGAACTTCATTGCGTCGGCCCCGAAGCGGTCTGGATCGCGAGGAGCAGGAAGATCGGAAGGTCGGCCAAGGGCGTCGAGCCCGGAGGGGCCGCGGCACCGGGGAGCAGGTTGACCGCTTGCAGCGCGAGGGTGGTATCGTTCAGATTGAAGCCGTACACCCCAACGTACTCCGTGCTGACCCCCGATGGGTCGATGTACTTCACGGTAACGTTGACCGCGACGGGATTCGTCGCGTTCGTTGCGACCAACACCAACGTGTCCGTCCCGTTGGTCCAACTCCACCCGTGTACATCGCTGGCGATCCCATTGTACGGCCAAGAGGGCAGCGGAGCGAGACCCACCGCGACCGAACGGTACAGTGTCGATGTCCCGATGCTCTCCACGTAGAAGCTGGTGTTCCCGCCGGCAGCCGCACGTTCCACGATGAGCTGGGCCCGGGTTTCAAGACCCGCGGCGCCCGTCGAAAAGAGATTCGGCGTCAGAATGATCAGTACGATGAGGAGCACGGCCACTCCGACGAACGGCCATCGGAGTTGGCGAGTCGAGGCTGCCCCCGCCTTGGGGCTCATGCGATTCTCGGCGCTCACGTCGCCTCCTCGCGCCACCCGCGATACAATTGATGGGGTATCCCCAGATGATCCAGCGTCTTGCCGGCGAGGAAATCGACCAGGTCCCCCACGCCTTTCGGGTGAAGATAATAGGGCGGTGAGGCGGGAAGGATGACCACGCCGAGCTCCGCGAGCCGGGTCATGTGCCCGAGCTCGATCGCGCTCAGCGGCGTCTCCCGCGGCACGAGGACCAATCGCCGATGCTCTTTGATGTGTACGTGCGCCGAGCGCGTCAGGAGCGTGTCCGCGAGGCCCAACGCGATCTTCGCCAGGGTGTTGGTGGAGCAGGGTACCACGGCCATGCCGCGCGTTTGACGCGAGCCGCTTGCGATGGGAGCGCCGAGGTCGCTGTCCGCGTAAACCGTCGGCGCCGCCTTCAGGAGCTCTTCCGGTTCGATCCCGAGCTCGGCCCGGATCACGGCGGCGGCTCCGGCGGAAAGAATGACAGCGTACTCCAGGCCGGAGAGGCGAAGCGTCTCTAGGACCCGAGCGGCAATCGGCGCGCCGCTCGCCCCCGTGACGCCGATGATGTAGGGGCCCTGTTCCGCCAGCGTTGATTCCCCCGGCTTTATAGCGCGCAGGAGTTCGCGTGATAAGAGGATTGGTTCACGACGCCGTCGCTGGGTCGGGCGCCACGCGCCGCCGTCATCGGGGCCGGCCACACCCGGTTCGGGGTGCTCACGGAAGGACCTCGGCGACTCGTCCGCGAGGCCGTCGACCGCGCCATCGGCAGCGTCGATCGGGGGCTGGACCGGGGCGCGATCGAGGAGCTCTACCTGTCCACCTTGGGCTTCTCGGGCTGGCAGTTGGGCAACTCCGCTGCCATTGCGGCAGAGGAGGCCGGACGGCCCGGCGTACCGACGGTGCGCGTCGAGAACGCTTGCGCGTCCGGCGCGTTCGCCCTCCGACTGGCCGTGGACGCGGTCGCGTCGGGACGACGAGATCTTGTCCTCGTCGTCGGGCTCGAAAAGATGACCGACGTGACGAATGCCCGGCGGCGCTACTGGCTAGGCGTGTCGGGGGACACCGAGTGGGAACGGCTCGCCGGGCTCACCTTCGCCGGCGTCTACGGCCTGATGGCCGCGCGCTACCAAGCCGATTACGGGCCCATCCGGGAGGCGCTCTCGGAAGTGGCGGTGAAGAACCACGCGAACGGTGCCCTTAACCCGAACGCCCACTTTCAGAAACCGGTGTCCCGTGAGCAGGTCAGCTCCGGATCTCCCGTGGCCGCACCGCTCGGCCTCTACGACTGCTGCCCCGTTTCCGACGGAGCGGCGGCACTCCTGGTCGCGCGTCCCGAGGTGGCCCGGCGATGGACGGATACTCCCGTGTATGTCGTCGGAAGCGGCGCGGGTTCGGACCGACTCGCGGTCCAAGAACGCACACACCTCGCGCGGCTCGACGCTTCCCGGGTCGCCGCCAACGAGGCGTTCCGGAGCGCTCCCTTCGACCGAAAGAGGGTGGATTTTCTCGAGTTGCATGACTGCTTCACCATCGCAGAGCTGCTGGCTCTCGAGGACCTGGGGTTCGCCCCGAGAGGTGCCGCCGGAAAGCTGACCCTTTCGGGCGCGACACGCGTCGGTGGCCGGCTTCCCGTCAACCCCGACGGGGGCCTCAAGGCAAAGGGGCATCCGATCGGCGCAACGGGCGTAAGCCAGGTCTACGAGGTATTCCTCCAACTCCGAGGACAGGCCGGGGCCCGACAGGTGGGCGGCGCCGCACGCGCGTTGACCCACAACGTGGGGGGCTCCGGCGCCACGGCGGCCGTGCACCTCTTCTCGGCCGGATGAGCATGCCGCGCTCGATCCTCTCGGCCAGCCTTGTGCGCCCCGCATGGCAACAGGGGGAGTTCCGGGTCGAAGGACCCGACGAGGACGCGTTCACACTCGGCGTGGAGGCACTCACCCGGGTCGGGCACCAGGTTCAGC
>JBARJD010000159.1:0-21293 GCA_049800095.1 Thermoplasmata archaeon
ACCGCGTACTGCTCGAGGGCGGGGTCGAGCTCCACATCTTCGACGGCCCTCTGCACTTCGCGGAACCGGGTGAGGTCGAGTACCGCCGGAACGTCCATTCGGTCGTCCTTCCGGGCCTTGCGTCGCGCCAGGATCTCCCGTTCCTCCGTCGGAGTAGGATACCCCACCGAGAGTCGCATCAGAAATCGGTCGACCTGGGCTTCGGGGAGCGGGTACGTTCCTTCGAGCTCGATAGGATTCTGCGTCGCAAGAACGAGAAAAGGCCGTTCGAGCGGATGGGTCGTTCGTTCGCTCGTGATCTGGTACTCCTGCATCGCCTCGAGGAGCGCCGATTGTACTTTCGGAGGCGCCCGGTTGATCTCGTCCGCGAGCACGAGGTTGGCGAAGAGGGGGCCCGGTCGGAACTCGAACCGGGCATGTTCCGCGTCCCACACCTCCCCGCCGGTGATATCCTGCGGCAACAGGTCGGCAGTGAATTGAATGCGAGTGAACGCGAGGCCGAGGGCGCTCGAGAAAGACTTGGCGATGAGAGTTTTTCCGAGTCCCGGAAGGTCCTCCAACAGCAGGTGGCCGTCCGCCAACACGCCGGTCGCCACCAGTTCAAGGGCGGCGTCCCGGCCAACGACGGCCTGGTGAACGGCCGCAAGGACGTCGGCCATCGCTTGCCGGGCTTGGGCTGCTTGCATGAAGGTCCCTCGGAGGGGCCGCAAGGGCCGCCGCCGATATATCTCGGCAGGGGTGGCCGCCGGTCGTTGTCTGTGCCCCGGCCGTAACGGATTCGCGTCACGGGAGGCCGTTCGGCCCTCTCGGCGTCCTGACCCCGGCCGGGGGTGTCGGATACCGGGGTTGTCCTCTCTTCATTCTCCGCGGGCGACACGCCCGCTGTGGTCAGGAGGGACCCTTCGACGGCACCCGGAAGCCGCCCCGGAGGGCGTCTTCGTTTCGACGAACGGCGGAAGGGCTCATCAGGGTGACGGCTGGGGCGCCGCGACCTCGGAGGCGCTTCGGAGGTAGAGCCAAGCGGAGAGTCCCAGCGCGGCGACGAGGAGGAGCGCGGCGAGGCCGACCTGCCCACCGGAACCCCCTGGAAGGAAGAACAGAACCACGACAGCCACCCCGACCGCCAGGGCGGGAACCATCGCCGGCTCGAACTGCTGCACCAGCGTGACCCCACTGGCGGGAGCCGCCCCCGCCCACAGCAGTAGACCGACACCCGCGACCGCGGCCAGAAGAACGCTGTCCACGGTTAGCGGGACGGTAGAGAGCTCGACCAGCAGGGCGACGATCGGGGGAAGGAGGGCTAGGTCCTCGAGATTCGCCGGCAATAGATGCTTCAGCCCGAGGCCGACACCGACCGCTACCGCCACTAGAATCACTTCGGTGGAAGTCCGAGTACCGGCGAGGACGGCCCAGAGGAACATCGGCGTTGCCCACACAAGGAGGGGACCGACTTCCCCCCAACCCGGCTTCCAGCGCGGGAGCCAGCTCCGCATCCTCACGTCCTCCGGTTGCCGAGCGCAGGGTTCTGGAGGAATCGGACGAACGAACTGAGCGACCAGTAGTCGTCCCAATCAATCACTGGGGCTTGTCGCCACACCTCTCCGAGCCGTTGGCGCCGCACGAGTCGGAGGAGCCGGGTGGCGATTCGATCTTCCTCGGTCGTGTCCGATAGACCGAGAACGGCCAGGGGCGACGGGCTCAGGACGATGGTGGGGAACCCCCGGCGCCGAAGATGGGGGAGGACCATTATCGAGTCCTCCTCGACGAGGGGGGAAATCAGGACGGTGTAGGCTCCGGGCGGGAAGAATCGCCGCACCGAGATCGCGAAGCGCTCTGGGGGTCCTCCTTCCTCTGGCATCGTCGCCTCCCGGAGCAGCGCGCGGATGCGGAACCGCTGCAGGCGGCCCGTTCCGAGCCGGACGGCGGCCAACCGATCGGTGAAGACCCCCACGCCGACGCGGGACTTCTGGGAGAGGAACGCGTCGGCGATACCGAACGCCGCGGCCCGGGCGACGTTGAGCATCCGGTCATCGCGGGCGGGCCCGAGCCCCGTGGGCCGAAGGTCGAGGAGGAGCAGGAGGTCCCCGGTGCGCTCGAGGTGATAGTCGTTGGCCAGGAGCTTCCCGGCCCGCGCGGTCGCTCGCCAGTTGATCTGGCGTCGCGTGTCCCCGGAGACCGACGGACGCACCGCAAAGTAGTCCCCCGCGGAGCCGATCATCCGTGAGCGCATCTCCCCCGGGGAGGGCGTGGTGCGTTCGAGGCGAATCCGGTCGAGGCGGTGGATCTCCGGCGGAAAGCGCTCGATGGACAGCGGCTCCCCAACGACCGGTACTTCGTGC
This sequence comes from Thermoplasmata archaeon, assembly GCA_049800095.1. Lineage (GTDB taxonomy): Archaea > Thermoplasmatota > Thermoplasmata > Lutacidiplasmatales > UBA184 > JAKIWV01. The sequence continues at coordinate 2,340 of JBARJD010000159.1, forward strand.
TCCACCACACCCCACGCATCGCGCCAGACCAGGCGTGGACAGGGGATCTCCAACAGGCTGGGCCCGGGGATCCGGTACGTCAGCGCAAAACGAAGCTGTGAGGGGTCGGCCTCCCGCTCCGGCGGGGCCGTCTCCTTGAGCGAAGGGGGTGTCGCGAAGAACGGTATCATCCGGCCATTGCGGATGGGCGCGTCCCAGCGGAACATTCCTTCGACCCGTACCTGCTCCCCGCTTCCCTGCGCGGTCCAATTCAACGTCGCCGCGGTGACCTGGCCGGGGAAGCCGAAGGTGGCGGCAATCGGCCCCAGGAGAAGCGGGACGGCGACGAAGAGCGGCGCCGGGCTGCGGAACGCCACCGCGGCAAAGACGAACGTGGCGGCCGTCGCGTACAGCACATACGCACGCGAACTCCACCGGAACCATCCGGGTGGAGCCTCGGCGGGGGTCACGTAGCGGCCTCGACCCGTCGCAAGCGATCGTCGATCCACCTACGGAATTGGTCGGGGGGCAGGTCGAGGATGGCTCGCTCTCCTTCAAGGCTCAAAGGCGTCCGGCCAAAGGGGCTCAGATCTCGTTCGAGCGCCCGCACCGTGGCCAGGATCGAGGACCGACCGATCTCGCCGGACCTGAACGACCGGCGTAGCCGAAGCAGCGAGTCCGACTCGACGCGTTCGCGCATGGGCTGGTGGCCCGTCCCACCCCGCACCGGGACAAGTCGGGCCGAACGTGCCTGGAGCTCGGCGGCACCGACGACGGAAACGAACACCACGGCCGCCGCTCCCGCCGGGACGGCCACCACGAGATTGTTTCCTGCTTGGACGGCGACCGCCGCGGCCGCGATAGCGCCGCCCACGAGCAACCACGCGAGGAAGTTCACGAAGGAACTCCCGCGCTCCGGGCCAAGTCAGCGATCGCCTCAGTCAGTGCGGTCCGGGCACGATCGACCGCATCGACCGTCATCGGGTGAGTCGAATACCGAGCCTCTTCGAAGGTTTCCGTCAAGTCCCGCGCCACGCCGGGCCGGAGTCCAAGTGACTCGATCGAATCGCGTTGGATCTCCCCGGGGGTACGACTTGTGACGGTCCCGAGCCGGGGCCCGACGAGGAGAAGGAGCCGCGCGTAGAGCGCCACGATGGCGGCGCGGGCGTCGGCCGGATCGGCGGAGTTCAGACGATGGAGCGTCTCCTCGAAGGCATTCTGCGCCTCGCGAGTTGACCCGTCGCCCTGGCCCCGTCGACGGGCTTCTGCGCGCGCGATCGCGAAGGGTACGAGCAGCACTCCGGCCAGAATGGCAACGATGAGGACGGCCACGAACCCCAGCCATGCGGGTAGCCCGAGGCTCGGCGTCCCGAAGAGTGAGGTCGTTCCGTTCCCGGTGTTGTTGGTGGAGAACCCGCCTCCCGTACTATTGGACCCTGCCGTGGAGTTCTGGGGTGATGGGATCGGTGCGACGTGCACCAGACCCGCGAACTCGACGAAGAGCACTCCGAGGAGGAGGATCACCAAAATCGTCGCGACCACCCGTCCGGGGACCGGGGCTCGGTTTCCGGCATCCCTGAGCGTAACGAATAACCAGAGCCCGACGACGATGAGGAGGCCAATGGTCACGAGCTGGCCCAGCTGATTGAACGTCAGCGCTCCCAAACTGGGCGTGGAGGAACCTACCGAAGCCACGGGGCGCGATAGCAGGGCCGCCGCGACGCCGACCAATACCGCAAGGAGGAGGATCCACGCCACAGCCGGCGGCCCGCGCCGTCGTGGGGACGGGTGAGACGCCGCCATGGACACCCTAGCGGGTTCGCCGCTTATGCTGTTTTGCGGTGAAACTCCAGGTGGCGTCGTAAGTGTTTCCGGTAGACCGAACCCACCACGTCGACCCCAATACCTCGGCCCGAGGGGACCAAGAGCGTGCTGCGTGGGCCCAGCTCGAAGGCGGGCTCCACGAGGTCCGGACTGTAGTACCGGTCGCTGGCCGACAGATCCGCCGGGAACGTAAAGTCCGTCAGGCTGGCCAGCGCGACGTTGTGAGCCCGTCCAATACCGGTCTCCAACATGCCTCCCACCCACACCGGGAGCCCCGCTGCGGCGGCCCGTCGGCCGAGTTCGCGGCCGGCGCCGAGGCCACCGACTCGGCCGGCCTTCACGTTCAGACTCGTCAGAGCGCGCATCTCCCGCGCCGCTTCGAACGTGACGAGGTCTGTGATCGATTCGTCCAGACAGACCCGGAATCGGGCGCCCCGGGCGAGTCGCGCATGGGCCGGAAGGGCGTGCTCGGGAAACGGCTGTTCGACCTGCTCGACGTCGTACTTGGTTGCCCAGCGGCGAATCGCCGCTATCGCAGAGATCGGATAGGCTTGATTCGCGTCGACCCAGAGCCGCAGGTCGGGGTACGCGGCGCGCAGGGCCGCGACAGGCCGCTCATCCCATCCGGGTCGGACCTTGATCTTGACGCGCCGATACCCTTCGGCGAGATACTCTCCGACCCGACGGACGAGCGCCGGGACGCTCGGTTGAATCCCGACACTCACGCCGACCTCGACCCTTCGACGACGGCCCCCGAGCGATTGGGCCAGCGATTGTCGGTGCCGACGCGCCCAGAGATCCCACAGGGCCATTTCGACCGCCGCCTTGGCCATGGGATGGCCCCGCCAGGCCTGCGCCCGTTCACGGAAGATTGAGGGTGCGAGCGCTCCGTCGCGCCAGAGCAGCGGTAGCAGATAGGTCTCGATCATCCAGCGGGCAGTAGCGACTGTCTCGCTGGAGTACAGCGGGTGCTGGGCCGCGACACACTCGCCGAGCCCCACCTCGCCGTCTTCGGACTCGATGCGAAGGACGAGGAAGCGCCGCCGGCGCTCAACGCCGAAGCTCGTCTCGAATGGCTCGACGAGTGGGAGTTCCAGCTCGTCGAGCTCGACCCGACGCACCCGGACCATCGGCTCACGTCGCGGAGGGAGCGGGCGGGGCGGAGAGGAAATAGAAACTCCGGCGTTCGTGCTCAAGATTGAGCACCGCGAAATCGTCGACGCGGTAGGCCAGATCGAAGGCGGCTCGAAACGCGTCCCGGACCGCGTGGCGCCAGGTCCGCAGCGTCGCCGATTCGTGGCTCCGGATCGCTTGAAGATCGAACGGTATCTCGAGGTGGGCTGTCCGCTGGGACGGCTCGCTCACCGTGGTTGGAACTCGGAGCCCCATGTCTCCTACGGAGGTCTCCACCAGCGCCTCGGATGTCTTCCAACGTGCGAGGTCGCTCTCTGGACTTGGCAACTGACCCGCCAGACGCGCCTCCACCTCGGGGTCGGTGAGCGCCCAGGTCACCCGGACTCGGTCGCTTTCCAATCCTCGGTTCAACTCTGAGCCCATCGTCCCGTAGTAGTGTACGTAGTACTGGTCGGGCCGGGCGCCTAGGCGCCGCACGTTGAGCCGGGCGTTCTTGCTCTGGAGCGGATCGAAGGTCCATCGTGCCAAGGCGAGGCCTTGCTTCAACACCTCCTCCCGCTGGAAGGCCTTGAGCCGGAATCCGACGTGGTGGTTCTGATACGGGGGCCGGACGGCCGTCATGTGGGAGTAATGGTAGAGCTGGGTGCCATCCCAGCCGAGGAACCCGATGGTCAGCCCGGCCAGGTAGATGTCGGCGAAGGCCCCGAGCACGAGTCCGCCATTGTCTTGGATCGCTCGTTGGATCGTGCTGGATGTGGGCGGTTCCTCGGTGAGTCCCCATGCCTCGCGTTGGAGCTCCTCCGCGTGGCGGAACTCCTCCGGCTTTGAGAGCTTGCGGAAGACGAAGTCGTGCGGGCCGCTGGGCGCGACCGCCGCCGCCATCGATTCGTTGGGACCGGCTCGTTCTACTTAAGGCGCGCCGAAAGACCGCCGGCTCAGCGGAGCCGAAATTCCGCGCGCTTGTCCAGGTACCGCTGCTCGTCAGCGGGGGTCAGGTCCCAGAGCAGCTCTTCGATCTTGTCCAGGTTCCGGAGGAATTCCGCCTTACTCTTGGTCTTCATCAGGTGCTCGAACCGGCGGCGCGACAACAGATACGCTCCGACGAGCACCGCGCCGATGATCGAGACGATCGGGCCGATGACCACGAACGCTAGGTTGTAGTTCGCTCCGTTGGGCGCCGCGGTCACCAAGTTGATCGCGATGAAGGGTTGGACGGTGGAGAGGGGGGTGAGGTCGCCCGCGGCCAGAACGGTGAGAAAGATGCCTACGGCGAACACAAGAACGGACACAACGAACCGGTTGCGTCGGAGCCACTCCCGGATGCGCCGGTCATACGTCTGCTTCGGCGTGCGCGGGGGCATTGGCGCCCGCACGAAGGGGCACGTTTATGAGCCTATGGAGGCGTCTCGCGCCCTTCGATGGATATCTTCCGCGCCAAGGCACCGTTGCGGATCTCCTTCGCGGGGGGAGGGACGGACGTCTCCCCGTTTCCCGAGGAACGGGGCGGCGCGGTTCTCAATTGCACGATCGACAAGTACGCCTACGCCACGCTCACCACGCGTCCGGGGAAGGGACGGGTCCGGGTGCAGTCCCTCGACTTCGACGTCGCCGCAGAGTACCGCACGCCCCGCGATTTCGTCTACGACGGCGAACTCGACCTCGTGAAAGCGACGCTGAAGCGCTTCCACCGGACCGACAGCGATTGGGAGATCTTCCTGCACTCGGATGCGCCCCCTCGCACCGGCTTGGGGAGCTCCTCCACAATGGTCGTGGCCCTGGTGACGCTGTTCGCGCGCTACCTCAATATTCCCCTGACCACGTACGAACTCGCCGAGCGCGCCTTTCGAATCGAGCGCGTGGACCTGGGAGACCCGGGCGGTCGCCAGGACCAGTACGCCGCGGCGTTTGGAGGATTCAACTTCATCGAGTTCCTCGGGTCGACCACCGTCGTCAATCCCCTCCGTATCGATGCCGAGATCCTGAACGAGCTAAGCTACCGGCTCATGCTCTGCTACACGGGAATCACCCGATTCGGTGGGGACATCATCGAACGGCAGACCCGATCCTTCCGGGAGCGTCGGCACGATACCGTCGAGGCGCTAGAAGAGACCAAGCGCCTGGCGATCAGTATGAAGAAGGAGCTCCTGACCGGGAACCTCGACGAGATGGGCCACCTCCTGCACGAAGGGTGGGAGGCGAAGAAGCGGTTCACGAAGGGGATCTCGAACCCGAAGATCGACCGGTTCTACACACGGGCCCGAGCCGCGGGTGCGCTGGGCGGAAAGCTGACCGGCGCCGGGGGAGGCGGATACCTTCTGCTGTTCTGCGACTTCCGCCGGCGCCAGGACGTAGCAAAGGCCGTTGTCGCTTCCGGCGGACGCGTGATGGAGTTCAATTTCTCACCCGAGGGAGCCCAGAGCTGGGTGGTCCGCACCGCGTCGGATGGGTCCCGGTTACTTCCGCGGGCTCTCGGGTCCGCCGGAGGCGCGAAAATCGCCCACCGTCGCGTGACGAAGCTTTAAGTACGTGCCCCACGGAAATCGGTCGTATGTCCGGCCCAATGGCCCAAGGCCCTCCGCCACCGTACGGCGCTCCGGCACCGGCTCCGGCGCAGTCCCCGCCCCCGATGTGGATCCCCGCCGGCGGAGCCTATCTGCCGAATATGCGACACGACCCGTGGGGAATGATCTCGTTCGCCTCCCGGGCGGTCGGCTTCCTGTTGCTGTTCATCTCGGCGCTCGTGATGGTCGCCGCGGTCTCGGTCCCGGGGTCCTGCTTCAACCCGCCGGGGAGTTGCGGGGCGACCTGGGTCGCGAACGCCGCCACTGCGACCCTGATTGCGAAGCTGATCGCTGTCCTCGGCCTAGGCGCGCTCGGCTTCGGCGCCGCCGTGAAACTCCACTACGGACTGCGGCCGACCGGCGCGACCTCGGCCGACGAGGGCCGGAGCATCGCTTCCGAGCGCAGGGTCAACGGCGCCCTGTTCATCGCGAGCATCATCCTGCTCGTGGTGATCGCGATCACGGTCAACGTGTATCCCACGTTTGCGATCGGGTAGACCGCGCGCGCCCAAACCCTTTCCTCCGGTTCTCCTCGCGGGGGAATCCCAGGGTCACGGACTCTTCCGCTTCCCTGGGCCCGATGGGAGTCGGTCGAACCGGCTCGGACCCGCCGGCGCGGCCGTTGCCGGCGCTCGGGGACGAGCGGGAGCGAGCACCGTCGGGCGCGCATCCCAGTATAGATAGGCCGCCCCCGCGATCGCGAGGCCGGCCCCGGCCAGTCCGTAATAGGTTCCGTAATACTCGCCCAGGGCGGCCAGCAGGAAGAGGACAACCTGGAGGAAGAGCGAGGCCAGTCGCTGTCGGATCACCGACGAGGCGGTGGGAACCGGGAGCAGGCCGCGGAGGCCTGCCGTTACTTGGATCAGCACCAGGGCGACCGACTGCACGACGGCGAGGCCGATCCCGAGCGGCGTCACGTGCCCTCCCAGGTACTCGGCGATCGTACCGAGGGTGAGCAGGCCCCCTATCCCGGCGCGCATGGCGAGCACGTAGAATGGGTCCGCCGGGGTGAACCCGAAGAAGTGGGTCCGGAGGATGGCCGTCTGCGCCAGCTCGCCGGCGACCGCGAGCAACACCACGTCGATGATCGCCGAGATGGCGTTACCGCCGGCCACGGAGACTTCGAAGAAGATCCAGACGAGGGCGAGAGGGATGCCCACAAACAGGCCCACGACATAGGCCATGAGCGCCTTGCTCTCGTTAAAGCGGGAAATGGGGACCTGCGGCGCGGCGAATTTGCCGACTTCGAAGTAGACGAACCCCGCCGACAAAATCACGCCGAGGAACCCGCCCACCTCGAGCCCGAACGAGAACACGTCAGCTCACCCGTCGGGCCCCGGTAAGGAACGCGGTGTGACCGAGCATCTCAAACTCCGGCCGCGTCCCGCCGTCCCCCACGTGGAGTGTCCGTTCCAGCAGCTCGACGCTCCGTACCTCCTCGAAACCCAGGGTACGCAGCGTCCGGACGGTTCGTTCGAGTTGGTTGTAGGTGGGGGTGTACGTCGCCACGGCCCCCCCCAAGGCGAGGGCGGAGTGCGCCGCTTCCAAAGCTCCCCATGGTTCCGGAACATCCAGCACGATTCCATCGAGACCCGACTCGTCGAAGCCGTCGATCGTCACGTCGCGTTCGACGAACCGGACGCGGGCGGACAACCCGGTGTGGGTGACGTTCCGGCGAGCGATCTCCAGAAAGTCCGGTCGCCGGTCGTACGAGACCACATGGCCAGCGGGTCCGACCGCGTGGCTGAGGACCACGGTCAGCGCGCCGCTGCCAGCTCCGGCCTCCGCGACGTGCGCACCGGGACCCACCTGCGCGAGGTAGAGAAGCTGCTGGGCATCCTTCGGAGTAATGATCTGGGCCCGTCGGCGAAGCTGCCGGAGCATGTCCGCCAGCGATGGCCGGAGGATCCGGTAGGTCGACCCGGCCCACGCGATCGTTCCTCCGGGTGCCGACCCGACCTGACCCGAGAGATCGATGACCCCGACCCCTTCCACGGATTGGGGGGTCGTCTTCAGGGTCAGCAAGTACGACTCTCCTTCCCGACGGCGCACTAGCACCGGTTCCCCTTCGACCCATGGTCGATCGTCGCTCATCTATCTCGGTGCTCGTTCGGCCCGGCTGGGCCACCCGAAGGTGCTCCAGCGGGGAATTTCGGACCGCGAGCCGGCCGCGCGTATTAACGCCGCGTCGGCGGTGGGCCGCCGTCTGTCTCTCCGAACGGCGTCGTTCCCGACCTCCCGGCCGGACGAATGAGTGCGACCAAGAAGCGTCGAAACGACCCCCCGGCTCGAGCGCTTGGACGTCCGATAGAGAGTCCCCTGCGCCATGAAAACCGACCCTGGTGAATAGATAGTTATTTGTAGTATTGTATACACATTTCTAATGTAACTCCACGCCGTGGCCTGGCCTGGTTTCCTGGAGTTTCACATGAACTGGTATTTAAAATGACGATTCGTGCGTTGACAGGCCTCCACGGCCGCTGCCCATCGGTCGGGAGTACCCGCCCCTGGTGGGGGAGCGTCGGGGCATGAGAGTGCTCATCGTAGACGACGACGCGGACGTCCGGTTGGAACTGGCGACCCTTCTCGAGCAGAAGGGACATTCCGTGCAGAGTGCCGCGTCCGCCGTTCAGGCGCTCCGGGCACTGGAACGAGCGGAGTTCGACGTCATGTTCACCGATATCCGGATGGGGAGGATGAGCGGGATGGAACTCTTGGCCCAGGTGCGGACCAGGTGGCCCCGGCTCGAAGTCGTCATGCTGACGGCGAAAGCGACCGTGGAGACCGCGATCCAGGCCCTACAACTGGGTGCCTTCGACTACCTTCGCAAGCCGGCGAGGGCGGATCAGGTCCAGCGCGTCCTCGAGCTCGTCAGCCAACAGCTCGGGCTCAGCCGGGTAGAAGCGAACCCGCTCGACCCCGTGAAGTATGCCAGCGCCCTCGCCGCGGAGGGCGGGTACGACGTACTCCTCATTGCGCCCCCTCCCGTCGACGTCACCACACCCAAGGTCAGCCACCTACCGCTGGACCCCGAGAATCCGTTCCGGATCCGGGAAGCGGTCGAGGATTTCGTCGCTCCGAAGGAGCGGGCGGCGGTGGTCCTGGCGGCGGTCGAGGAACTTCTCGCCCGCCACCGGGAAGAAGACATCGCAGCGCTCCTCGAGGGAATTCGAGCGATCCTGGAAGGGAAGGGACCACTCGCCGTGGCCTATGATCCGAACAAGATCACGGCCACGGGAGCCCTCGCGGTCCGTGCGTCGATCGTGTCGGCGGACGCGCACACAACGCTCGAGTCGTTGGCGAGCCCGATCCGTCGTCTTGTCCTCCACCGACTGGCCGAAGGCCCCTGCAGCTTCATGCAAGCCATGGAGGCGGCCCATCTCGACGATACGTCGAAGATCGCGTTCCACCTCCGCAAGTTGACCGAGAGCGGCCTCGTCGCGCACATGGCTCGGCAACGCTATCGGCTCACCCCGAGGGGGAAAGGGGCGATCGAAGTTTTGAGCTCGATCGACGACCTCGACTCGGCAAAGGGGAGCGGGAACCGGGTCTTTCCCTCGAAGCCGCAGGCGAACGTCCGCCCCAAATCCGAGGCTGTTGGGCCGGGGCGCTCGCCTACGGACCCGGGCGCAAGTTGACCAGTCGTCTCCCCGGAGCGTCGTCCAGCCGGCACCTCTCGATACATCGGGACCTGAGGTTCCCGGGGCGACGTGGTCCCAAAGACGCCGTTCGCAGTTAGAACCGCTCACGGCGCCTCCTCCCGCGGGCATCGGGGGGATGATCGGGTGCCGTTTTGCGTGGTTCCTACCCGTCCGAACAGGTGTCCGCGCCGAACTCGGAAGGAAAGGACTCGCTAATCCAACTTGATCGGGTGTCAAGACGCACGCGGCTCTCCATCAGCGAATCGCGTCCCGGCTATTTCGCGGGCGCGTCGGAAGGCAGGCGCACGGTAGTCACGAATGGAACCGACGAATCAACGCCCGGTCAGTTCAAAAGGGGTACCGGTGAGGTCCTGCGCGGAACGCGGAGGTCGCGCAGGGTCCTCTCCGGTGGTCTCGTTCCTAAGGCGACGGGTTCCAAAACTACGGACTGAACCTCGCGATGATCGACGCGGGCGCGAGGATCGACGCGGTCATGGCAGCCGGTGAGGTTGTGAGGGGGACCGCGGTCACGGTGTTGGCAGCGAACGTCACCGCTCCGATGTGCGCGAGCGCCATCCCGTGCAAGGTCGCCCCAGTCGCCATCGAGATCGACTTGTGGGCGAGGATGTCCCCGTACACGACCGCGGTGGTCCCGAGGGTCGCCGAGCTACCCACCACCCAGTAGATGTTGCTGGCAAGCGCCCCCCCGGCGAGGATGACGTGCCGGCCCGAAGTCACCGTGAGCTTGGATGTCACTTGGAAGATGAACACCGCGCCCGAGTGCCCGTGCGCCGTGAGCGTCAGGTCTCCCGAGGAGATGGCCAGGGACGAAGAGGAGTGGTAGAGGCCGGGTCCGAGCGTCTCGCCTCCGATGTTCCCGGCGACGGCCACGCGGCAGTTCGTACGCCCCATGCCGTTCGTGTAGGCCGCGACCAGGGCGGTTTGCGCCTTCGCCGCCGCGGGGTCGGCCCTGTCGATCTTCCCGGTCACCTTTCCCGGCGGGAAACCGGTAACGGCCGAACCGGGGCTCAGCCCCAGATTGCCGTGTACGACGGTCGGGCCGGTGTTGGTGACCGTGGTCCCCGCCAAGACGGTGAACTTCCCGGCAGCTCCGAGTGGGATCTTGGCCTGTCCGCAGGCGTTCGGCGAGATGCTCAGCGCGAATCCGTTCTTCCCTTGGGCGCTTGTACCCGGGGACAGTCCGACCGCAGCCGCCAGCACCAGCACGGCCAGTGCGGCTAGTACGGCGATGTCAACCAATGGCGCTTTCAGATTTCGATTCATGTTCCATCCGAATGAGTCGTAATGCGGTGAGGAAACTGGGGAGGCGGGCTGAAAGACCCCGGAGAACCCCACGAACGCGTGGCAGGGGAAATCGCCAACCACTCCCCGAATTTTTCAGCCCCCATGGAGTGGCCTCCCGGCGGCAATCCAAGCGCGCTCGAACGGACGATGCACCGATTCGAGTTTGGGATACGCACGTTCGACCGCCGTCTTGCCTGCGGAAACCTGATCCGCCGGAGGGGGCGCATCGCGCCCGGACCAGAAGCTCTGGAGGTTGGAATCCGACTTCCGCATATGCGGGCGGGTGGGATTTCCGGTATAAGGACCGCCCCTTAATCCGGATTAAGCGTCACGAGGCGCTAGGCTAGTCACATGGGGAAACTAGTCTTATCGGCGGCGTCGACGGAACACGCTCTCGAGGAGTCTCCTCAGGAGCCCGGCTGTACCTGGGACGGAGTCACGAGAGTGTGTGGGGGGCAACGTAGAGGTTGCCGGAGCGAGGGGGCCGCCGGAATTCTGCCCGTCTGATGTACTACTGGAAATCCACCCGCGGTGACCGAACGGCTGTCCCGCCGACGCGGATCGATTCGGCACCTAATGATTCGCGCCCCGGGCTCGAGCGAGGCAACGGACTCGGGACACCGAAGTCGGCTCAGCTCGAGGGAGAAGCCGCTTTAGATAGCACGGCTCATGGCCCACGCGCTCTGCGGGCATAGTGTAGTCTGGTTATCACATAGGCTTGCCAAGCCTATAACTCGGGTTCAAATCCCGGTGCCCGCACTTGCTTCAGCGTCGGCCCGCTCCTTCCGCACCGCGAGCCGAAGAGCCGATCGGGCCGGCGCTCGCCGGCGTAGTCGGCGTGCGTCAGCATCCGGGCGACCACAGCCGTACGCCACGCACGCCGGCGCCAAGAGTCCGAGGGCGACCGTCGCGATCACCGCGTACGACAGCGCGCCGCTGACGAAGACGAGACCGATGAAGGGAGCGATGAAGACCAACAGCAGCAACGCATAGAGCGCCGTGCCCGCGTGCAGCAGCGTCTCCCGGAACCGGCGGCCCGTGAGTGCGAGGCCCACCACGATCCCGAGCTGGCCCACCCAGACGAGCCAGAAGGCGATGACGGCAACGTATCCTGCTAAGGGGGTTACCGACTGGATGCAGACCAGCGCCTTCGTCGGGGCCGCCTGGACGCAGAGAAAGAGGGCATTGGAGGCCAGCAGTGCGATCCCCGCCGGCAGGATAAGCAGCACCCATCCGACGGTTCCAATGAGGCACAAGATCGAAGCGGACCAGAACCATCGTTCAAACTTACGGAAGGCTGCGAATCCGTACCGGAATGCGATCAGCGATACGGCGAACAGGAGTGTTCCCACGACCGCGAGAAGCCCCGTCGCCTGGATGAGCGTCGGTCCGAACCTGAGGAGACCGGTTGGACTGTAGGTCGCGAGCAGCACGAGCGCGACGGGTATGGCGAGCCCTGTGGCCGCAGCGGTGAGACCGAGCCCGGCTCCGGTGGCGATCCAGCGAAGCCCCTTCGGGTCCAGGGGACCGACGTCGGCGACCCTAGGGGCCCCCGGGGGAATGGGTACACCTTTGCTCCCTACGGGGGGCGGGGGTTGTACTGACATGCCCTCGATACACCTCCGCAACCTGTCGGGTTCGCCTCCTCCGCGAAGCCGTAGACTTGCGCGGAGGCGCGCTCAGGCGCTGGTGACAATCACCGGACGGCCGCCGTGGAAGAACGCGTACCACAGCAGGACTCCGACGAGGACCAGGATCAGAAGCGCGAACGGCCCGATGAAGAAGAGTAACACGACGGCCAATAGTACCAGGAGAATCGCACCACCGAGGGAAATTGTGTGTACTGCCATGTTGACCCCATCGGGAAGAGGAGGATAACCGCTCCCTCAAATCGACTTGAGGTGGTGGGAGAGGAGCGTCGACCGACCCTATAGCGAGCCCCCCGAGGAATCGGCTACCTCCGGGATATCAAGCCGCCAAGGAACGACGCGAACGGCCCGCACGACCGAGTCCTGCGGGCCCGGATTAATCTCAGAAAAGAATTCTCAGACGGCGAGGTTGGGAAGGGGTTGGCGGACGACGATCGGTTCGACACCGATCCGGATCGTCCGCTGCTGGTGCTCAGATAACGATGTACCCGAAGAAGACCAGGACGACGACGACCACCACGATGAGGATAATCCATCCGAGCATGAGGTTGCCGTCAGGTTGCCGAGGCGACGGCCGCGGGGGTTGGGGGGGTGCTAGGGCTCTTCATTGGCGCCGGCGTCGGGGATACGGCTTGCTCGGTGGCCAAGTCCGGTTGCTCGACGACCTCGGACGTGTCGGTGCCCGCGGTCTCGGTGGCTTTCACGACATCGTGGCCAGCGCTCTCGACTTCCTTGCCGATCGCCGTTCCCACTTTCGCGGGTAGCTCGACGATCTCCGGCGGGACGGTCTTCGACTGCTCTTCCGTTGTGCTCTGCATGTTGACTACTCCTTCCTTCTCTAACTCGCGCAACCTCTGATGAGGGTTAAGCGAATCCTTAGTTCGAATTGAGTGTGGAGCGATTTCGGTGATTCTCAATTCGACGTCGTTCCCCGGAAGGGGAAGTCCCTGATCCACGCCCTGGGCCGACCGACGGCAGGTCGGAGTGCTAGTAGAAGTGGGGACTCACCGCGATTAGATAGATCAGCAGCACAACCGAAATCAGGAGGGAAATTCCGAACGATCCGGTGTACACGAGCCAGCCGATGACTCCGACGAGCACGATGCCCGAAAGATACAGGGCCCACGTCTCAAGATCCCAGAGTCCGGTCGCCACCGCGACGATGATCGCGCCGAAGATGAGAGTGACCAATCCAGCAATGATGACCGGACCGCCGATTGCACTGTACGCCGCGGCCGCCGGGAGCGCGAAGATCCCGAGACCGGTCAGGAGAATCAGTACTCCGACGATGACGAGGAAGACCCCGAAGAGGCCGATGAGAATCGCGAGAATGCCGACGAGGATCGGCAGTTCCCCGACCTTGGAGCTGGGACTATAGTTTGCGTTCGCGGTCGACATTGTCCTTCTTCCTTCGCGGGGGGCATGCCCCCTGCACGAGGCGACAGTGGGGGCCCCCGGCATATAGACCGTCCCTGAATTCGGTTTGAGGGGCCGGAGATCCGGCTAGGGTCCAAGCAGCTCCCCTGACGGAAAGTGCCGGCTCGGTGAGGGAACCTCCCAAAATCCCAAAATTGCGCACGTCAGGCCTCGCGTCGGGTACCCCTTCGCGTCTCGGCCGACACCCCCGAAAACACTTTTTAGCCGCCGAGTCCCAGCGGGTTATATTTCACGAGTCTTGCTCCATAAAGGGCTCGGGTGAGCGTTAGATGCGGGTGCTCTTAGTCGACGACAACGCGGAGTTCAGGGAAGAGCTCACCAATCTCCTCAGCGATGCGCACCACATCGTGATGGCAGTACCATCCGTCAACCTGGCAATCACCGCTTTGGAACGAGCCGAATTCGATGTGATGTTCACGGACGTCCGGACCGGTCGACAAAGCGGCATGGACCTGCTGGACCTCTCGCGGCAGAGGTGGCCTCGCCTCCTCGTGGTAATGCTGACGGGAAAGGCGACCGTGGAGAACGCCATCCAGGCCTTGCAGCTCGGCGCCTTCGATTACCTGCAGAAACCGGTCCGCCCGGATCAGGTCCGGCGGGTGCTCGAACTGGTGAGCCAGCAACTAGCTTTGATTCGCGTCGGGGCGAAGCCGCTCGACCCGGTACGATATGCCAGCGCGCTCGCGGCAGAGGGCGGATATGAGGTGCTCCTCATCTCTCCGCTGCCGGTCCATATTGCCACCGAGAGGGTGAGTCATCTCCCGCTGGACCCTGACAATCCACATCAGATCCGTTACGCGGTCGAGGGGTTTGTGACGCCCAAAGACCGTGCGGCCGTGGTCCTCGCGGCCGTGGAGGAACTGCTGGCTCGCCACCGGGAGGAAGAGATCGCCGCGCTCCTCGAAGAGATACGGGCGATCCTACAAGGCAAGGGCCCCCTCGCCGTCGGATACGACCCGGATAAGATCACCGCCACTGGCGCCCTAGCGGTGCGCGCATCGATCGTCGCGGCGGACGCGCACACGACCCTCGAATCCCTCTCGAACCCCATTCGCCGGCTCGTCCTCCACCGGCTCTCGGAGGGTCCCATCAGCTTCATGCAAGCGATGGAGGCGGCCCATCTTGATGACACGTCGAAAATCTCGTTCCACCTTCGCAAGCTAACCGAGAGCGGACTCGTCGCGCATACGGCGGGGGAGCGCTATCGACTCACCACGAGGGGAAAAGGTGCCGTCGCCATCCTGAGCTCCATCGATGACCTGGATTCGGGGAAGGGAAGCGGAAATCGGATCTTTCCCTCCAAACCGCGAGTGACTACCCAATCTGAGACCGAGGCGATCCGACCGTAGCGCGGCCATCAGAGGTTGCCCGACCGCCTCCTAAGCCGCACTCCCAACGCGACCCGTGCCGCGAGAATCGCGGCCACACCTCCCAACACAAGACCCAGGAAGTAGGGGGTCGGGATGTGGAACCGTGACCAAGCCAAGGAGAGGCCGACGACCAAGACCAGCACGCTCGTGTCGAGGAAGGCTAGCAGGATCAGCACGCGGCTGAGCTGCCTCCGTGCCATCAACCGGGCGTGGTCCGTGGAATTCGACTCCACCGCCGTTACCTTCCCGGGCCGTCAATACCGATACGGGAGACGCCGGCGGGACCCTACCTCGTCATCGACCGGGAACTTGGACGGAGCCGATCCCCTATCCGCTCGGCAAACCACGCGGGATAGGACATTGAACCCAGCGCGAACGTCCGGCGGACCTTCGTGACACCGGACAGCCCGGCGAGCTTTCTCAGCAGCCGCTCGAGGACCGCGGGCGCATCGGCAGGAACGAGTCCCGCGATCAGAGTGGAAGGGGTCCTCGGCTCGAGGCCGAGCCCGTCGCTCGCGACCGGCATCCATGTTGGGGCCTCCTTGGTTATCTTGCCAGCCACGGTCCCCCGATCTTCCGAATCGGTCAAGTACACCCATACGAGCGCGAGAGGGAACTCCTCAAGGTCCGGTCCCGGGGTCCACCAACAGGCCCTGGAATCGATCAATTGGTGAAATCTACGCGCGGCGGTCTTGAGGCTAATCCCGACTGTGCTCCCAATCTCGGCGATCGATGCGTCCGGCCTACGCCACACGGCGTCGAGGACCCGCCAGTCCAGTGGCGAGAGCTCACGTCCGCACGGAGGGATCCAATATGGTTGGAGAGGCGCTCGAGATTGGCCCGTCGGCGACAGGCGTCGCAGCAGGGCGGCACGCCGTGTGGTCGTCGCATCGGAGTCGGAGACGAAATGCACGCGAAGCTTGCGGTCGTCCTCGTCCAGGACATCTCGGGCGAAGATCACGCCCTCGACGAGGGCGAGGTCGCGGAGCACTCGTTCGGCCTCCCCGGCCTCCTTGACCGGAAGTTCCGTCACGAAGACTCGCACGCCGAAGAGCGAGGGGTTGGGGGTGACCGACTTCGGTCCAAGGAACCCGCGTTCGGCGAGGCTCCGCAATCGTGCCCGCACTCCGTTCTCGCTGATCCCGACGCGTTCCGCAATCTCCCGGGCCGGGATCGTAGGGTCGATCACGCGCCTTCCGGCCCAGAACCTCGCTTCGCCGCCGGGGGATAGATAACGGTAGATTGCGAAGTCGAGCGGGTCCATGTCGCAGCCAGCGGTGGCCGGACGGAGGCATCCCCTAAAGTCTGTTGGGAAGGTTCCCGAGCCCGACGGGCTGGCTCGGGAGTTCTCCGGCGAAGAGCCGCCCGCTCGCACCTAGCCTGCGGAAGGGGTTGTCACGAGGGGCTGGACCGATGCTCGGCGTGGCTCGGCTTTACATCCGGCCCAGGATCGGGATGGCCGAGAGCGGGGAAACGCCTTCCAAGCGGCCCCCGGCCCGCATCGCAGGGAGCGCGATCAGGCTCAGTGAGGACACCGTCTGGACCTGGGTGACGATGTCCATTGGGCGGTCGGTGGCCATGGACGGGAGCGCAGGGGCTCCGGCATCCGGGCGACGGCGCAGCTTGGCGCCCCAGCGGAGGATACCGCGGCTTGGGGTGCGCTTGGTCGGCATCGCCTCGAACTCGCTCAGCAGGTTCGCCTCCATGCGACGAGCCTCCGAGCGAGAGTACTCCAACCGGGTGAACTCTCCGAGTCCCCTTTGGCCCGCAGCTGCCGAGGTCATCAATAGTGCTTCCGGTCCCATCTGCGTCATGTTCGTTCCCTGGTGGGTTTCCCCATCCGAAGTAGGGGGCCGTCGGAGTAATACCCGACCGAGTGTTCGTCGCCGAAATCCTCCCGTTGTCCCCACGGGGTGCCGGTCTCCACCGAGTTGGTGGTAAATTCAGAAGGTCGCCGTCGCGTTGGCCGGCGTCGATTCGATCCCCAAGTGTTCAGCGGTGGAGTTTAAGTCCGCCGACCGATGCCACTCCCATGCCACCGGCGGGGTTCGTCAAAGTCTCCGGAAATCGCCGGTTCGAGTACATCTCCCGGGGGACCGGCCCCGCCACGCTGCTCGTTCACCCCGGCGGACCCGGATTTACGTACCACTATCTTCGGACGATTCTCAAGCTCGCCGATTCGCACCTCCGGGTGATCCTGTTCAATCCCCGGGGCGTCGGACGCACGTGGAAACCCGCCCGGCCGGGCGCGTACACGATCGGGAACCAGGCCGACGATGTCGAGGCGGTCCGTCGGGCCTTCGATATCAAGGAGCTTCACCTTCTCGGATACTCGGCAGGGGGATTCACCGCCCTCGAGTACGCGCACCGGTTCCCGGACAAACTCACCTCGCTGCTCATGTGCGCGACCGCGGGGGGCGCGGCGGACCTGCGCGCCGCGCTCAAGTACGTCCTCGAACACACCTCACCGGTCCTTCGGTTACGCCTCCGCGAGCTCTCCGACGCCGGCGATTTCAAGAGCAAGGAGTACCGGGAGCTGACCGCACGCATCATGGCTCCGTTCTCCGAACGATTCTCAGCCTCTCCGCCACCGGATCTCAAGGCAACGAAGCTCAGCGAGGACGTTTACCACGCGATGATGACACGGACCGGGGATGAGTTCGTCGTCGACGGGACGATGGCGCACTGGGATGGCCGGAAGTACTACTCGCAGATCTTTCTCCCGATGTTGGTCCTCGTCGGCCGGTACGACTACTTCCTCGACCCGTCCATCGACATGGCGAATCGGATTCGGACGGCCCACCTGCGAATCCTGCCCCGCAGCAGTCACTATCCCGTGCTCGAGCAGCCCCGGGAGTTCCTGGGGCAGATCTCCGAGTTCCTCGAGGACGTCACGGGCGACTGAGCCGGCGGACCCCCGTCGTCGCCGACGCTCGTCGGGTACGACCCGGCCGCGCGACCGAGCCGGGCACGCGACTCAAGCCGTTCGAATCCGGGCCAGGATGTCCGCGGCCACGAGATCTGGGGATCGGGTCGCATCAATTCCGACCCCCCAGGCGAATTCGGTGGACTTCGCGTAGACGCTTTCCGTCGCCGCTCGACCGTGCGGAGGGTCTCGTTGCGCATCCCGTTGGACGCACAGCTCGAGAGGCGCCTCCAGGGTGAAGACATGATGGGGGAAGGCGAGCCGCGCTACGAGGTCCGCGATTTGGGACTTCCAATAGAAGTTTCCGTCAAAGATCACGGGCGTGCCTCGGTGGAGGAAGGCGCGCGCACGGTGGGCGGCGATTTCACTCGTCCGAAGGAAGCATCGTTCCGAGTAGTAACCCGCCAACTCGTCCCACTCCTCCACGCCCGGCTCTTCGAGGATCCGATCCACGGAGACGTACTCGGCTCCGAGGAGCATCGCGAGTCGTTCGGACACGGTGGACTTGCCGATTCCCAACGGCCCCCGGATGACGACGTAATAGCTCACGGGTGGGTCCCGGTTCGGGTCATTGGACCGACCACCCGAGTCCTTCCCGCCGCCAGCCGCGCTGCGGCAAAGGGTATATAGCGACCCTTAACTGGCCGCTGCCCTTGGTTTTTGCGACAATGGCTCCGTCCACTTCCCATCCCAGCGGTCGTGGGCGAGCGGCGGGAACACAAATCCGCTCGGAAGATTTCACCCGCTTCGAACGGGCCCGTATCCTCGGCGCGCGCGCCTTGCAAATTTCCCTCGGAGCGCCGCTGCTAGTGGAAACCCCGATCGGATTGATCGATCCAGTCGAGATCGCCGAACTCGAGTTCGGTGCCGGCGTAATCCCGATCACGGTCCGCCGGACCTCGAAGAACGACTAAGCCGCGCTTCGGCATGGCCGGGCTCAGATCCCCGCCAGGTCGAGAGCGTGCGCGCACTCGCAGGTTCGGGGTGCGTCGAGCCGGGGCAGGAGAGCCCCCAGGACGGTCCGCATGCGGACGACGTTCTCTTGCATGACCCGGACGATCTCGTGCGCGTCCACGGGATGCTCGGCCCAGACATCGTAGTCGGTGACCATCGCGAGCAGGCCGTAAC
>JBARJD010000160.1:0-1786 GCA_049800095.1 Thermoplasmata archaeon
GTCCAGGAACTGGGCTACACCGAAGACCGGGAGACGAACGCGCTGTTCGGGATGTACCGGAACGTGTACTTCCACCCCGCATTCTCGATCGACGTCTTCTACGACGTCCTGCGGTTCAGCCACGAGATCCCGCTCAAGGACCGGTTTCCCCCGGGAGTGACCCTCTCCCTGGAGGACCTCGTCCTCGGGAAGCTCCAGATCCACAAAACCACCCCAAGGGACCTGATGGACCTCGCCGCCGCGGCGATGGCATTCCACGTCGCCGCTCTCGACCGAAGCTACCTCGCCGCTCTCCTCGGGGACGATTGGGGATTCTGGTACGACGCGGACCAGAACCTCCGACGGAGCATGGAGCTCGTCTCTAAGCTCCCCACGAATGGGGACCCGGCCGCCAGCGAGATCTCCGCCCGCGCGCTCCGACACTTGCAAGAGTATGTCGAGTTCCTCGCCGCGATTCCCAAGACCGGGAAATGGGAGAAGCGGAGGGTGAAGGGGACGGCGGAGCCTTGGTTCGAGGACGTGGACGAACTGCACTAGCCCGGGCCGGCGCGCCGACGGGCGACCGCAGACATGACCTCGAAGAGCGCGTTGGCGGCGGTCAGTGCGGTGACCTGGCCCATGTGGTCGTACTGCGGCGCCACTTCGACCACGTCGAACCCGACCACATGGACCCGGTAGAGCTCTCGCAGGAAATGGATTAGCTCCCGGCTCGTTAGGCCGCCGGGCTCTGGAGTCCCCGTCCCCGGAGCGAACGCCGGGTCGAGGACATCAATATCCAAGGAGACGTAGACCGGCTGGTCCCCGAGCTCCTTTACGAGATCATCCATGATCGGCGCGTACCCCCGGACATCGACGTCCTCGGTGGTGTACGTCCGATGGACGATCGCCGCGTTGTTCGGGATATCTTCGGCGTTGTAGAGAGAGCTCCGAATCCCGACCTGGAACACGTTCCCCTTCGAGACCAATCCCTCTTCGTACGCCCGCTTGACCCACGTGCCGTGAGTATACCGCTTGTCGCCCCAGTACGACTCCCACGTGTCGAAGTGCGCGTCGAAGTGGAGTAAGCTCACCGGCTTACCGGTAGCCGCCTTCTGCGCTCGGAGGATCGGGAGTGTGATCGAGTGGTCGCCGCCGGCGATGAACGGGACGACACCCGCCTTGAAGATCGGTCCCACTCCTTCTTCGATCCGCCGGAACGTGTCGTCGATGAATCCCGGGACCGGGTCAATGTCGCCGTAGTCGACGATGTCGAGGATCCGAAAGGGGTAGACCTTGGCGAACATGTTGTAGGAGCGCACCAGCCGAGAGTGGTTCCGGATCGCCGACGGTCCTTCCCGGGCCCCGGCCCGGAAGCTGGTGGCGTCGTCCCAGGGGATCCCTAGAAAGACTCCCTTCGCGGCCTGTAGGTCCCGCGATTGGGGCAGACGGGCGAACGACGCGATCTGGGCGAAGCGGGGAGACCGGCCCAAGCCTTGCGGGTCGGTCATCGCGAAGGGCCGACCCGTTCAGTCCGGGGGGAGTTCCTTGAAGGCGAGCCCGATATCGATGCCGCGCGTCTTCGAATTGTACCAGCGCGACACCAGGTAGAGGATTCCTGCGCCCACGAACACGGCGATGACGGCGATCGCGCCCGTCTCTTTATTCGATAACGTGAACCCGGCGGCGCTACCGAGGAGCCCTAGCGTGGAGACAAGGTACGCCGCCACCAGCGTCACCACACACGAGGCCCCGCCCGCGATCACGTTGAGCGGTTTGCGGTTCCGGAGACCGAGACGCGCCAGCGAGA
>JBARJD010000161.1:0-13286 GCA_049800095.1 Thermoplasmata archaeon
GCCGGGGGGGACAATCGCTTCCCGGGTGGATTACCAGACGGGGGGCGTAAAGCCGGTACGTGATGAGCGCGAAATTCTAGCCGCGTTTCCTGCCCTAGACGCCGAGGGGCCGGTCCGGGTCGTTCCCGTCTTCGAACGGTTCAGCGAAGACATCGTGCCGGCCGATTGGGTGGCGTTGGCCGAGAAGATTGGGGAGAGCTTTCGTGAGGGAGCGCGCGGCGTGGTCGTCGCACATGGAACCGATACGATGGGCTTCACCGCCGCCGCGCTGAGCTTCATGGTTCGGAACCCACCAGGGCCCGTCGTGCTCGTCGGGGCCCAGCGATCGCCCGACCGGCCCTCCTCGGACGGGTTCACGAATCTTCCCGCGGCTATCCACCTGGCGCGCTCCGGCGAGCTGGGCGAAGTCGTCGTCGTGATGCACGACAGCATCGCGGACGATCGAATGGCGATCCATCGGGGCACCCGGGTCCGGAAGATGCACTCGTCACGACGCGACGCGTTCAGGAGTCGGAACGCCCCCCCGTTAGGGTACATCGAGGGGAAGCGGATCGAACTCGGCGCGGACGCCCGGCGGCCGTCAGGGGCCCCACTGAAGATCGATGCCCATCTGGACGAACGGGTCGCTCTCTTGACCTGCTATCCCGGCTTTTCCGCGATCCGGCTCCGCCGGTTTGTACGGAACGAGCGCGGCCTGATCATAGCCGGTACCGGGTTGGGACACATCTCTCGTACCCATCTTCGCGGGCTTCGCCGGTTGATCGAATCCGGGATGGTCGTCGCGATGACGACGCAGTGTCTCGGCGGGGGCACGGACCCGTATGTGTACTCCACCGGGCGCGAGCTGGTGCGGACGGGAGTGGTCTATCTAGACGACCTCCTGCCCGAGACCGCGTACGCGAAAATGCTCTGGGCGCTCGGACAGTCGGAGGACCCGGCACGCGTGCGCGCACTCTTGCTCGAGGACCAGGTCGGCGAGTTCGTGAAACGTCGACGACTCGAGGGGCCGGAATGAAGGCCGGCCTGGAGGTCCACCAGCAACTGGCGACGAGCAAGTTGTTCTGTCCGTGCCCCTCGGAACTCTCGGAACGCGTGGAACGGACGGTCCGCCGTCGGCTCCGCGCAACGGGGGGAGAGCTTCGGGCGCTCGACCCCGCAGCGGCCTTCCAATCTTCTCTTGGCCAGTCGTTTGTTTACGAGGTCGTACCGACGACCTGCCTCGTCGAGCTCGACGAGGAGCCTCCGCACGCCATCAACGCCGAAGCGCTCGATGTCGCGCTCACGGTCGCCCTCCTGCTGCATGCCACCCCCATCGAGGAGATCCTCGTGATGCGGAAACTCGTCGTCGACGGGTCGAACACCGCGGGGTTCCAGCGGACGGCCCTCGTTGCGGTCGGTGGCTGGATTGAGGTCGGGGGCCGTCGCATTTCGATCGAGACGATCTGCCTCGAGGAGGACGCCGCCCGCAAGGTCTCGGAGAGCGGCGGGGAGGTTCGATATCGGCTCGACCGCCTCGGGATCCCGCTGGTCGAGGTCGCGACGGGGCCCGACCTTACCTCGCCGGAACAGATCCGGGACGTCGCCCAGGCGATCGGAGAACTCCTGCGCGCCACCCATCGCGTCCGTCGGGGCATCGGGACGATCCGAGAGGACCTGAATCTCTCGATCGAAGGGGGAACCCGGATTGAGATCAAAGGCGTGCAAGAGCTCCGGCTACTGCCCAAATATTCTCAGGAAGAGATCGCGCGTCAGGAGCTCCTCCTGCGGACGAAGGAGGAGCTGCATCGTCGACATGCGCAACCTCCCAGCGGCGCGCCCGTCGACGTCTCCGAACTTCTGAGGGACGCCGGCTCGGGCCCCGTCGCCTCGGTCCTGAGCAGGGGCGGGGTCGTCCAAGCGGTCGCGCTACCCGGCTTCCAGGGCCTCCTCGGTCACTCGACCGTGTCGGGTCCCCGCTTCGGCCGAGAACTCGCCGACTACGCCCGGGCGGCGGGCGTGCGGGGAATCCTGCAGTCGGATGAACTCCCCGCCCAGGGAGTAACGGCGGTACATGTCGAGCAGCTTCGGCATCGGCTTTCGCTCGGGAGGGAGGACGCCTTTGCCCTCGTGGCGCATTCGGATGCGCTCAAGGCGACCGAGGCGCTTCACCAAGTCCTCCATCGCGCCGCGACCGCTTTCGTTGGGGTGCCTCCCGAAACGAGGGACCCGTTACCCGATGGAGACTCCCGATTCTCTCGGCCCTTGCCGGGACGGGACCGCATGTACCCCGAGACCGACGTGCCGCCAGTGACCGTCGCCGGCGAGCACCTGGCGGCACTTGGGAGTCACCTTCCGGAACGTCCGGAGGAGAGTCGCGCGCGGATTCGAACGGAGTTCGACCTTACGGACGAGGTGGCCGGACTCCTTCTCCAGGAGGGAGAGGCCGATCGCTTCGAGACGCTCGTTCGCCGGGGCCATGCGCCGTCGCTTGTGCTCCGCCTCTTGACGCATGACCTGCCCGCGCTCGCGGCCGTGCCGCGTTCGGAGCCGGTGCCCGACCCCTCCGAAGAACTGCTCGACGCGATCCTGACGGCACTCGCCAAGGGGCAGTTCGCTAAGGAAGGCGTACAGCCGGTGCTTGAGGGGGTGCTCTTCCATGGGCGCTCCATCGGCGTGGCCGCTCAGTCGGCGGGCCTCGCTCCGATGTCCAGTCCGGAACTCGAAGCGCTGGTGCAAGGCGTACTGGATCGGAACGATCCCCTACTGCGGAGCCGCGGGAAGGCCGCGCTCTCCCCACTCATGGGGGATGTCATGCGAGAGGTCCGCGGACGGATCGATGGCAAAGAGGTCGCCCGCGTTCTCGAGAGGGCGCTCAACGACCGGTTGGAGAAAGTGGGCGGTTCGACGTGAGGACTCTCATCGCGGTCATTGGGGGGGAGAGTCCGCCGCCCGAGGCGCTCCCGGTCGCCGAGGAGGTCGGTCGTCGCATCGCGCAAGCCGGCGCCGTCGTCGTCTGCGGCGGACTCGGAGGGGTGATGGAGGCCGTGTGCCGGGGTGCACATCGCGCGGGAGGGCTCACGATCGGGATCCTGCCGACGGGCCGACGTTCCGATGCCAATTCTGAGGTCGATATCGTGATCCCCACCGGCCTGGGCGTCGCACGCAACGTGCTGGTCGTGCTGGCCGGCCATGCGGTGATCGCCGTGGACGGTTCGTTTGGCACGCTCACCGAGATCGCGCATTCGCTCGAACTGAAGAAGCCGGTCTTTGCCCTCGGGAGTTGGGACCTCGTCTCCGCCGCGATCGACCCCACTCGGTACGTCCGGGTCCAGAGCCCGGAGGAGGCCGTCCGCCTCGCGCTGCAAGCGGCCCAACGTCCGGCCACCTCGCAGGATCCGTTCGGAGGTCGACGCGGGAGCGAGGCGTGACGCCCCCGGAGGCGCACCCCCGCCGGCCGATTCGGGCGCTAGTGACCGACGTCGACGGCACGCTCACGGACCGGGACCGACGGCTCAATCCGGAAGCGATGCAGGTCGTCCAACGGATGACCGAGGCGGGCATCCCGGTCGTGCTGGCGACGGGGAACGTGCTGCCCCTGGCGCTGGCCCTCCACCGGTTCCTGGGCCTCAGTAGCCCAATCATCGCCGAGAACGGGGGGGTGCTCTACCATCGGGAAGGGCGACGCGAGATCGTGGAACGTCTCGCGGATCGACGCGTCGCCCAGGCGGCGTACCGGCACCTCGTGAAGGCGGGCCTACCTGTACACCGGCTGTTCACGGACCGTTGGCGCGAGTCCGAGGTGGCGATGGAGGAGGGAATTCCCGAACGAACGGTCCGGGCGGCTCTCCGGGGCCAGCCGGTGACGGTAGAGGACACCGGGTACGCGATGCACATCATTCAACGCGGAGCGGGAAAACTTCCCGCGCTTCGGAGGGCGCTGCTCCCGATGGGTTTGACCCCGGCGGACTGCATGGCGGTAGGCGACGGGGACAACGACGTCGGGATGCTCCGCGCCTCCGCCTGGGCGGCCAGCTTCCCTTCGGGGAGCGCCCGAGCCCGCCGGGCGGCCGACTACGTCACGCGCACCGAGTATGCCCGTGGTTTCGTCGAAGCCGTTATCCATGCAGGCGTTGTCCCCAATACTGTTTCCGGGTGACGACTAGTATGCTCGTTGGCAGTTGTGGCCGGTGCGGGGCGCCGGCGACCCTCCGCTGCTCGATTTGCGGGCGGACGTACTGTCACAAATGCCTCGATTCCGACGAGCGCCGGTGCTCCGACTGCATCACCATGCTGAAGCAGCAGAAGGGAATCCCTACCCCCGGCCACCCTCCGTCGCGCAAGATCTCTCCGCGGCCTCCGATGTCGTAGGTCCGCCCCGCGGCGGCACCGGGGTCACTCAGTACGAGTAACCCGGGAGCACGAACTTGCCCCGCGGGGAGCGCTGGGCCAGCCAGAGCATGAAGATCCCCACGACACCGGCGATGGCCCCGAGGCCCACCAGACCCACGGCATACACGCCCAGGGTGGGGAAGATTCGCCACGGGCCGACGAGCTCTCCGGTCGCGGGCGCCATCCGGTGGAGCGCAATGTTGACGACGACCCCGAGTCCCCAGCCGATGACGACGAGGAAGATTCCCCCGGCCCGGTATCCAAACCGCTCATCACCGCCCCGATCCTCGGGCGGGACGGCTGGCATATCACTCAGGTCGGTCACGTGGGGCCCCGACTTCCCGAGGTTCGAGCCTTCATATTCTTTGGCGCGAGGGGTGTTGCAGGGGTAACGCGGGGTTCATCCCCTGAAGGGCGGTAGTGTAACCGATGGCAGCCACCCCGCCGACCGGCTGGCCGACGCTAGGTCAGCGGTTGGACCAGGCCCGAAACTACGACGACGTATTCGCCGTCGTCCGGGAATCGGTCCGGCGGGTCTTGGGCAAGGAGCGCGTCGGCCTTGGGTTGGGCCTTAGCGAGCTGCCCGCTCAGATCGGCGCCTACTGGCAAGTCACGGGGAACATCATCATACTCAACGAGCGGTTGATCCGGGTCCTCGACGCGACGGAGCCGCAGTCGCAACGGACGGCCTACCTCTACGTGGTCATTCTCCACGAGTACCTTCACAGCCTGGGTTTCTTGGACGAGCGCACCGACCGACAGATCGTCTCCCGGGTCGCCGCCCAGGCACTCGGTGATGACCATGCCGCCTCTCGCTTGGCCCGAGGCGACCTCTGGGAGATCTTCCCCCAGCTACGGACTGCCGGGACAGGGGACGGCCAGCGGGTCAAGATCGTTCGCGGCTTCGACTCGGAATCTACGAATCGGTACATCCGCTGACCCGGAACTCCGCTGCCAGCCGCTCTCTCACCGGCCCCGCCAGGAGCGGCCGACCGGAACAGGCTTGACCTTTGAAATCAGTGTAGGGGGCGGGGGAAGTCATGCGACCGATTTCCGCTCGCGGGCCACGAACACGGCTCGTTATGATCGTGGTCGCCCTCATCGCCGTAGTCTTGACCGTTTGGGGAGTCCTCCAATTAGGTCATGCCACTCAAATGCAGCAACTCTGTTGCCCAATAGGTTCATCCTTGGCTATTGGTGGCGCGACGAGTTCGACCTTCGACGGAGTTTGGACTTACAACTTCGCTATCGAATTTGCGGCATCCAACCTCGCACTCACTAGCGTATCCTTTGAGGTTAGAACCGCCACAGGCGCACCCGCCGCCTTCGACAACCTCTGCGTCGCGAGCCTGAATGGATTGACGCTGGGCACGTTCTCCGGGGGTTGGGCTGCCACGGGCAACTCGTCCTACTGCAGTCTGACCGCCGCCCACGCGCCGGGAAAGAGCCTGTTCGCGACCCAGGACGATCTACTCGTTTACATTGGGGCAAACGCCACGGACTATTCACTCGTAGCTCTCCTCTCCGGAGGCTCGGTGAGCGGATCTTTCTGAGGGGCCAATTCTTCTCGTGGCTCCTGCCCAGAGTCGCCACTCCCGCACGACAGAGTCTGACCCGACATCGTAGTGATGTCTTTTGATAAAAGTGCATAATTACCTCTGCCGTAATGTGTTTCCCATATCGGAAGAAGCCTCTCCGCCGCCGCGCGACTTTGCTCGCCGAACTCCTGCCACGGCCCGCGACTTCGAACAGGTCTTCGAAGCGCTCTGGAACCGGGCCAATACGATCTTCGGTATCGTCCCCTCGGAAGGTCTTGGCTTCGCCCCGTGGACCGAGTACGGAAGCCTGTTCCGGACCGCGCCGACGGATGTCGTCGATACCGGCACCGCCTACCAGATCAAGGCCGAGGTCCCGGGGATTGCCAAGGACCTGGTCGACATCCGCGTGAACGGCAACGTGGTCGAGATCTCGGGCCAGGACAACTCGGAAAAGAAGGAAACCGCTGCCGGCTACCTCCATCGCGAGCGGCGTGTCACCGGCTTCCACCGGGCATTCGAACTACCCGAGCCGATCGTGGCCGAGCGAGCGAAGGCGCAGGTCGTGAACGGTGTGCTCGAACTCGAGCCGCCGAAGCAGAAGCCCATACCCGCCTCCGCCGAGACCAAGATCAAGGTCGAGCAAACTCGTTCCCACCAGGTCCTCGGGCGATGCCCCGGGACCTCCCCATCTCTTTTCTGCGCCCATCGTTCGGGGGAGCATGTCCGCCCCCGCGGCCCGGCTCCTCGTCACACTGCCCGCGTCCGATGATGCCGCGCGGGCGCTCGCCGCGAGACTCCCCGCGGTTC
Organism: Thermoplasmata archaeon; assembly: GCA_049800095.1. Lineage (GTDB taxonomy): Archaea > Thermoplasmatota > Thermoplasmata > Lutacidiplasmatales > UBA184 > JAKIWV01. The sequence continues at coordinate 6,714 of JBARJD010000161.1, forward strand.
CATTCGTCTTTGCGAATGCGAACCCCTCGGGCCCTTGGCCCGCGGTCGAAGCGATCCTGACGGGGTCGTTGGAACGAGAGTTGCCCCAGTGGGACCCGGAGAAGGCGCCTCAGCTCCGGTTCGTCCAACGGCTCTTCACCGGACTCGACGGCTTTCCGTTCGAGCGGTTCCCCGCGACCGTCAAGGTCGCCGGCAACGTGGGAGCGTTCGCGCCCTACGTCGCGGAACAAGCGATCACGCTGACCCTCGCGTTGCTGAGGAACTTGCCCGCGGGCATGGAAAACGTGAGGGCTGGAAAGCTCCGGCCGGCGCCCGAGAGCCGGTCGCTCGTCGGCCGGACGGTCCTGTTGCTTGGCTTCGGCGAGATCGCCGGCGCGGTCGCTCTTCGTCTCCACCCCGTCGGCGCCGCCATCGAAGGAGTGAACCGGGACGGTACGGCCCGCACCGGATGCGACCGAATGTTCCCGGCGTCCCAGCTCGGCGCCGCGCTCGCCCGCGCCGATGTCGCCATCGACTGCCGACCCCTCACCGTGGCGACCCGGAACTCTGTGGGAGCCGCTGAGCTCGCCGGGATGAAACCCACCGCCCTCTACGTGAACGTCGGCCGGGCCGGAACGGTCGACGAGGCCGCGCTCTACGCCCACCTTCAGTCGCACGCCGACTTCCGCGTCGGCCTCGAAGCGTGGTGGCTCGAGGACTACGAGAAGGGGACCCTGGGGTCCCATTTCCCGATCGCCGCGCTGCCGAACGTTATCGGGACGCCCCACAACGCCGGCTTCGTCGCCGGCAGCCGACCGTTCATACTGAACTCGGCACTCGACAACCTGGCCCGGTTCTTCGCGGGTCAGCCGCCGCGCTTCGTCGCCGACCCGGCGGAGTACCGCGGGACCTAAGGCTCAGCCGAAGCCTTGGATCGCCTTCGCGTCCTTGGCGCCGGGTCGGAGCGGCGCCTTTCGAAGCTCCTTCGGTGTCTCGACGAGCCGGACCAGCGGCGCCGACTGCACCACGTACGTCGGCAGCCCGGTGTTCGGGTCGTTGCCGGCCCGTAGGATGTTCATGATCTCGAGCCGGATCTCGACGACGGAGCCATCCTTCAGCTTGAGCCGAAGCCGGCCGTCGCCCTCGATGACCGAGTAATCGACGATTTCGGCGTTCGACAGGTCGGCGGGTTGGCCCGGCGGACCCATCATTTGGCGCCCCGCGCCGCGATACGACTTGTGAGGAGCGTCCGCGGGTCCTGCCCGTCGACGGTAATGCCCATCGAGACCGCCGTCCCGAGGACCTGGTTGATCCGTTCTTCGCCCGACCGGCCCCGAAGGTCCGCGCCCTTGGCTTCGGCGATCTGCTGGACGGCGTCGAAGCTGACGTCGCCGATGACTTCGGTCTTGGACTTGCCGGAACCCTTCTCCTTCCCGGTCTCCTTGAGCAGGAGGGCGGCGGTCGGGGGGCGCCCGACCTCGAGCGTGAAGGTCCGGGTCCCCGCGTCGACCTTGACGAGGACGGGGACCTTCATCCCGGCGAAATGCTTCGTCTTCTCGTTGATCTGGGTGACGACCTGACCCACGTTGACGCCGAGCGGGCCCAGCGCGGCGCCGAGGGCGGCGCCGGCGGCGGCCTTCCCTCCTTCCACCAGGACGCTGACTTCAGGCGCCACTCTTGCCGCTCCCCCGCTCCAACATGCGGACGTGGTCGCCTCGGACGGTGACAGGGATCGGCACGACGGCTTCGATGAGCTCCACGGTGATCTGCTCCTTCCCTTGGTCGATCTTCTTGACGCGGGCCTTCTCGCCCTTGAACGGTCCTGCGATGAGCTCCACGATGGCGCCCTCCACGAATCCTTCGACCGTGATCTTCGGCACCAGCAGCGGCTCGACCTCCTTGAGGGTCGTCTCGCCGGCCACCAGTCCCCGCGCCTTGCGGATGCCGCGGAGCATCTCGCGCACGCTCTCGAAGCTCATGCCCTCCGCAAACACATAGCCGCGAAGCGCGGCGGGGACCAAGATCGCGAACAGGACGTCCGGCTTCTCCTCGGCGCGCGTCAGGAGAGAGTCGGCTACCTCGCGCTCGTAACCGCGCGAGGTCTTGATCGCGAGGAGGGATTGGCGGGCCGCCCAGGTCAGGGTCAGTTTCGCCGGCGCCGCGTTGACGTCCTCGAGGCGCGCGCTGAGGCGCACTTCGAGCCGGTCGCCGTACCGTACGCCGACGGGCGCTGACACTTCGTAGGTGAGGGCGACCGGAACGTTCGGCTTGAGGGAGAGCTTCGCCTCCGTCCGTCGAGCCACCAGTTCCACGAACTGCTTCTTGCCGGGGAGCATCCAGGAGACGGGCCACTCGGCGCCCTCGCCCGGGTACGTCGAGGTGTAGGCCACCTCGGTCGTGAGGTGGAGCGTCGCGTCCTCGGGATGCGCGCTTTTGATGACCACCGACACGTCGGTGATGGTGCCGGCCGTCACCTCGCGACTCTTCTCGTCGGCGACATCGAGGGTCAGGACGCCGGTCTGGGGCGGGGGAGGTGTCGGCACGGCCGGGGTGGGGGCCCGGACCAGCGGTGTCGTGGCTTCCTTGGGCTTCGGCGCCGCCGGCGCGGGGACCTCCTCGCCGGTCAGTAGGCCGATGCCTTCCTCGGGGGGAGTGCCTTCCATGGTCTCCCTCAGAGCCCGGCCGCCGCGAGGGAGTGCCAGACCCACGGGCCGACCTCGGTGAAAAAGACGTACAGCATGAAGCCGACGGTGCCGATGATCACCGCGCCGATCGCGGTGATCTCGAGGACGCGCACGTACTCGTCCGCCTCGGGCTTGCGCGCCATCCGGAGGATCCGGCCGTACCGGCCGTGGCCGACCTGCCGTAGGCGGCCGTCGAATTGATCCTGCACGCGCTTCGCGCGGTCGAGGAACGCCATTGTACCTACTTACCGAACCAAGTCGAGCTCGGGGCCCTGCTTCCGGGCTCCCGGCGCGCTGCTCGGCTGGCCGCCGAGAATCTGGGGGGATTTAACTCCGGTGACCACCAGCATGACCCGGATCGTGTTCTGCATCGTGGGGTCCACGGCGGCGCCCCAGATGATCCGTGCCGTGGGGGAGACCGACTTCTGAACAACCTCGGCTGCCTTCTGCGCCTCGCTGACCGTCATGTCGGGGCCCCCGGTGACGTTGATGAGGGCCCCGGTGGCACCTCCGATGTCGACCTTGAGCAGGGGAGAGTTGATCGCCTCCAGCACGGCGTCCTCGGCGCGGTTCTCGCTTTCCGATTCGCCGATCCCGATGAGGGCGACGCCACCGCCCTTCATGATCGTCCGAAGGTCGTTGAAGTCCAGGTTGACGAGCCCCGGACGGGTGATGATCTCGGTGATTCCGCGGATGGACCGGGCAAGCACCGAGTCGGCGACTTTGAACGCGGTCTGGATCGGTAGTCGCGGAACGAGTTCAAGGAGCCGGTCGTTCGGGATGGTGATCACGGTGTCGATCGATTGGCGCAGCTTCTCCAGGCCCCAGGCGGCGTTCTCCGCGCGAACGAGTCCTTCGCTCGCGAACGGTAAAGTGCAGACGGCGATGGTGAGCGCATCTCCGCCATTGGTCTCCTTCGCGAGCTGTGCCACGACACCCGCCGAGCCCGTCCCGGTGCCCCCGCCGAGTCCCAGTGTAATGAACACCATGTCCGAGTCCTTGAGCGCCTTCTTGATCTCGTCCTCCGCTTCCCGGGCGGCCTGTTCGCCGACCATCGGGATGGCGCCCGCCCCGAGGCCGCGGGTCAGTCGCCGGCCGAGGAGGATCTTCTTCGGAGCGTGAATCGCGAGGAGGTGCTGCGCGTCGGTGTTGCAAGCCACCATTTCCGCACCGGCGAGACCCTCTTCCGAGAGCCGGTTGATGGTATTGCATCCGCCGCCGCCGCACCCGACGACCTTGATGTTGGTCTTGAGGGACGCGAGAACAGCCTCGAGCTCGGCATCGTCGCTCGAAGGGGGAGGAGGGCTCGACGGGCCGGATTTCTTGTCGGCGGGCAGGTGCGACAGTATCTCTTGAGCCAATGGACGCATATTGAGCGTTCCTCGGCGAGGAGAGCATGCGCGCGGTTATAAATGGTCGTCTCCTCCCCCGAGAGAAACCGTGCGCTATCGACAATGGGCGCCCGAGTACGAGCGGATCCAGGTCGAATTTGGCTTCCGATTCGATAAGGAACGGGCCGCCTCCGACCGGTTGGTCGAGTTGCTCCCCAAGCCCGCACTCGAACGTGCAGAACAGCGAATCCGAGCCCGGATCCGGGGCCGCGAGACCATTGTGGTGGGTCTCGCACCCCGTTCCGGTGCTCCACCGGTCTGGATGCTTCCCCGGACCAAGGAACCCCCCGCACTGGTCGTGGCGGACGGCGCGGCGGAACGGTGTCTCGCCGGCGGTCTGGTGCCGGACGTCGTCGTGACAGACCTGGACGGGCCGATACCGAGTGAGGTGACCGCGAACGCGCGGGGAGCCCTCGTGCTGATCCACGCCCACGGCGACAATATTCCGGCGCTCGAAAGATGGGTCCCGGAGTTCCCCCGCGAATTGGCGGGTTCGTGGGCCGGACCTCCGGAGCGCGGCCTGGTGGATTTTGGCGGGTTCACCGATGGGGACCGGGCCGCCTACCTGGCCGAGTACGTCGGCGCGCCTCGGATCCTGCTCTTCGGCTTCGATTTCGACCACGTCGACGCCCACGACCCTTCCCCTGAGGTCAAGCGGAAGAAGCTGGCCGCCGCACGTCGGGTCCTCGACCTCCTGGCCCGAGAGGGACGCGCCCAGATCGAGGTCTGGGCCCCGGACGGCACCCTATCGCCCTACGTACCCCAGTCGACCCAATAGACGACCTGTTGCCCGTTTTCGTAGACCGGGACGAACGGCGGAGCCTCGAGCCACGCAACGGCTTGCGAGCTCAGGGGGAGGGCCAGATTGGCCGGGTTGAGAGCGACCCCTGAGTGCATCGCCGCATCGACCGCCACCGCTTCGATGACGCGGGGTTGGTTGTGGTTGGGGGCGTCGCTCAAGTGGAGCTCCGCGGACGCGTTGGCCCAACTCGTCCCGATGAAGAGTCCGGGCGTTGTGTCCCACGTCGCCGCGAGGCCGTCAAACCCAAACATCATGGAACTGAGTCGGTGGTCCGAGGCGACGGCCGTGTGGAGAGGTAGACCGATGCCGCCCCACAACCAAAGCGCCTGGTCCTGGTAGGTCAACCCCTCCTGGAACCCGCCGAAGTCCGATTGAGGCGGGTAGATGATCGCCGCATTCGCGGCTAAGAGGAGAACCGCGACGCAGGCGCCGGCGATCATGGCGGGTCGGCCTGCGCGGTCCTGAGCGCGAGCGACCCAACGACCGAGGCCCACCGCCAGCATCAAACCGAGCGGGATGGCGAGGAACTCTACGTGCCGACTCGGAATGAGGACGTTTCCGATCTGAGGGATAGCGAACGCGACGACGACGGACACCGCCAGCACCGCAAGCCACGCGATCGCGAACGACCCGAGACGAGAGAGCGAGAGCAATCGTCGAGTCCCAGCGGTCAGCGCCAAGGGGAGGTAGTACGGCGAGAAGTAGAGCAGCTCGGCGGCCGTGACGTGCTGGTTCCCCGGAGGCAACGGGAGGACCAGCAGAAGTGCCAACCCGGCCACCGTGCCGGCCCCGATCACGACGATCTCCGTGACGGTGGAGCGGTCGCTGGGGTAGCGGGCTCGGCCTCCGCGGGCGCGGGTTCGTTTTCGGCGGATCCGGACCAGCACGCCGAGGGCGGCGACCCCGACGACGGCCGCCACAATGAACACGGCCGGCGGGATCGATTTGAAGACCGAAAGCCCGAGCGACGTCGAGAGGAAGCCCGGCGCGTAGTAGAACCAGTACGTCAGGAGGACGACGACGAACGCAGCCGAGAACGCGAGTTCCCGAGTGGGGAATCGATGCGCCCATCCGCCCGGTCGCCACAGTTCGAATAGAACGACGCCGCCGAGCGCGGCCAGGAGGAAGAAGTAACTCGAGAGGTGGTGCGTAACGATCAACGCCCCCGACGTGAGCGCGAGGGGAACGTACCAACGCCGGTCTTTGCGGCCCATGACATACATCCAGAGGGCCGCCACGACGAACAGGTCGCCGAGCGCTTGCGGCGCCGGGTGGGCCAGGATGTACATCCGCGGCATGGCGACGCCGGCGAACGCCGCGCCGAGCAGCGCGACGAGGTCGTGCTGGAAGAGCTTCCGGAAGAGCAGGAACAGAGGGAGCACCGAGAGCGCGCCCAGGATCGGGACGGTGTAGATCAGCGACGAGAGCGTATCCACTCCGAGTGCGCCCGACACCGCGCCCGCGAGAGCGAACATGCCCGGGAAGTCGGGGTATCCGGTTCCCCATCCTTGGTAGGCCGGGTACTGGGCGGCGAAGTGCCCGGTCGAGACGAGCGTCGCGGTGAGCAGATAGTACTCCCCCGTGTCGGAGCCGAACAGGGAAAAGGTGAGTAGGGGCTCGAGCGCGAGGAACACCAGAACGCAGGCCGCCGCCAAGAGCCAGGCGAACGCGGTCCGGTTCACGCAGAAGCCCGAGGTCATCGACCGTATAATTTATT
>JBARJD010000162.1:0-42181 GCA_049800095.1 Thermoplasmata archaeon
GTAAGTCCGAGTTCTTGGATCCGGTGCTCGACGGCGGCCTGCTCTCCGCCGTCGGCGCCGACCAGCACCAGGTACGCCGTGGGGTCCCTCCGGTGGAGGTCGCCGAAGGCCTCGACCAGGGCGAGGAGGCCCTTGTTCGACGCGAGGCGACCGACAAACAGCACGAACGGGCCTTCGATCCGAAACGCACGGCGAAAGGCCCCCGGGTCGGAGGGGGGAGTCGCGGGGGAGTAGCCGGGGGGAATCACCTCGACGGGAGGCAGCGGAAACCCGTTGGCACGAATCAGCCGCTCCTCTTCATGGGTTTGCACGATGAGCCGCGCGGCGTCGCCGACAATCGGGGCGGCGAGCCGCCGATCGTAGAATCCACGAATGAGGTGACGCAAGCGGCCCCCGTAAATCGACCAGATCGGGTGGTAGTGGGCGGTGATGACGTAGGGAACCCCCGCGCGTCGGTGATACCGTCGCGCTACGGCCGCGTGGTTGGTCCCGTAGGTGTGAACGTGCATCAGCTCCGGCCGATTAGTTTCCAGCCTCCGATAAAGGCCGCGAAAGAAAGGGTAGTGGAGCTCACCCGGAAGGCTCCACGCCGGCACGCGCTGTACGGCGAGCCCCGGGGGAGTCGGAGGCTCGACGAAGTCCGACGGGAGGGGCTGCCACGGGAACTCCCGATAGAGCCGGCTCGTGTACACTGTGACCGGGCGACCGCGCGCCACAAGACGACGCGAGATCTCCTCGACATGCCGCTCGACGCCGCCCGGCGCCGGTGGGTACCGCGTCGACAGTTGGGCGAGCGCCACCGGCCGGACCTATCCGGCGCGTGATTGGACCAGGCGCTGGGCGTATTTCTTGAACACCTCAGTCGCACGGGCCACCGACTCAATCTTCACGTACTCGTTGGCCTGGTGGGAGAGTTCCTCTTCCCCCGCTCCGAAGATCACAACGCGAGGATTGGCGAGGGAGTAGTGGACGGCCTCGGAGGCGTGGACGAGCACTGTGCTCTCCGCGGCGGAGATCTCCTTGAGCAACCGGATATGCTCTGAGTTCGGGTCGAGTTGGACCGAGGGCATGGAGACGATCCGACGGAGAGTGAACGGCGTCTTGATACGACGCAGATGCTCCTCGACCTCGTGGTACAGTTGGTCGGGGGTATACGGTGGGGGGAATCGGATGTCCACCTCGGCGACCGCCTTGTTCGGTACAACGTTGAGGCGGGCACCTCCGTGGATCGTTCCAATGTTGATCGTGACGCTGCCGAGTTCCGGGTGCGCGATCCTTCCCTTGAACCCCTCCAGCGCACGGAGAATCCGCATCAGCTTTGACACGGCGTTCTCCCCGAGGTGCGGCATGGCCCCGTGAGCCGCCTTTCCCCGGGTTTCGATCGCTAGGTCGAGGACTCCTTTCTCGGCCGCGGCGATGCGGAGTCCGGTCGGTTCCCCGACGACCACCGCCTTCGCCCGACGAAGGCTGAGGGTCTTGGACAGCGCCTGAGCGCCCTGCATCGTCGTCTCCTCGTCCGTCGTGAGTGCGAGGGCGACCGGGATCTTGCGGGACACGAGGTCCTGCGCCGATTGCATCATGGCGATGACCGTTCCTTTCATGTCGGCTGCCCCGCGCCCGTACATCCGCCCCGACGCGAGCTGGCTCTGCGAGAAACTCCAATAATCACCAACCGGCGGCGTATCGAGATGCCCCGAGAGCACGATGCCGGCTTGACCATACTCCGCGAGGAGGGCGGGCGTACCCGCTTCCCCCAGCAGCGTGTTGCGCATGTGGATCTGATCCGTAAAAGTCTGGACGTAGTCCAAGATCTCTTGCTTGTTGGCACTCGGGTCGCTCGGGATCTTGATCAGCTCCGCGAGCATATCGACCATCTGTCGTTTCATCAGTAATCTGCAACCTGTCGGCCGGCCAACGCGACCGAACCTCTGCGGACAGCCTACGCGCTAGTGCATTTTAACCATATGTTCGCCAAGTCGGCCGGTTTCCCCTCAGGACGGCGGAAGGTGGGAAATGGACCGGCCCGCTCCTCCCAAGCCGACCGGACGCAGGAGTGATTTTTTCTTGGGCCGGACCACGGAGGGCCGCAATCGATCGATCCGAGCGGGCAAACTAACGCGCCGCGCCGGAGTCCGGTCTGCCTCAGGGCGGCGACGTCCCGGGTAGGAAGCCCGAAAGCACGACGGCGCGCCGCGCGACGCAGGCGATTCTCATCGGAGAGGCAGCTGCACCCGCCGAGGCGAGCAGCGTTAAGTAGAGGCCTTCCGAATCAAGCTCGAATGGAGACTGTTCTGGTTCTCGGAACACATCGTTCCGGAACCTCCCTCGTGACCGGCATGCTGCACAAAATGGGGGTAAACATGGGTCCGCCCGGACGAGACGTGCGGTGGATCTACCCCAATTGGGCGAACCCCACGGGCCAATTCGAGAATCCGGAGTTCACCGAATTGCTTCACCGATTCCTGGACTCCGACGGGCAGGACACTCGCTGGAACCCGCGGTGGGCCGATCTGACCGCGCGAACGACGGAGTTCCTTCCCGCCTTCGTCCGGCTGATACGCCGAACAGAGTCCGAGCGATGGGGATGGAAGCAACCGTGGACGATGTTGATTCTCGAGGCACTGCTTCCCGAGGTCCAGAACCCGCGCTTCGTCGTGGTCCGGCGCAACCTGTCCGACGTCGTCGACTCCCTTCATCGCCGGGACGGAATCACGCCCGAGGAAGCGCTCCGGGTGAGTACCGAAATTGCGGCCCGCGTGGAGGAACTGGTGCGTCGTCATCCCGAGATTCCGACCTTGACGGTTCGGTATGAGGAGGTGGTCCGGGACCCCGGTGCGGCCGCCCGACGCTTGGCGGACTTCCTGGGGTTGTCGCTTTCCCCCGTAGCCCTCGGCGAAGTGGCCGGCCTCGCAATCCCGGAGCGGGAGCTTCGTCAGGCGAGACGTCGGAAAGCGGGACACGACCTCTGGACCCTCCCCATCCGGTACGCCTGGCTCCTCTCCCAGGACCTGCGCGTGGGGTCCAAGTTCACCGCGAGCCATCTCGCCCGAACCTTCCCCCGGGAATTGTACCAGACCCTCCGGGCCAGTACATGAGGGTCCACTTGGCTACGCTCCGGCGGGCCAGCGGGTCGTCCAGCCTCCGCATCTATCCCGAGCGCGTCCGCGCCGCATTAGAGGCCGCTGGATCCGATCCTGTCGAAATCCTCGCACTCGACATGGGGGGGGAGGCGCGGCACGGAGGAGTGCTTCGCCCGGCGCTTTACCAACTCATACGCTCCTTTCCACGGGACGGAGCGATCTGGCACGCCACAGAACCCAACTCCGCGTTGCGGGGGGTAGACGTCGTCACTGTGCACGACCTGTACGCATTCACGGTATCCGGCCCGATGTTCCAAGTCTTCCGCTGGGTGACCAAAAGGGCGGCACGCCGTGCCCGTCGGGTCGTAGTTCAGACCGAGGCCCTTCGACGGGACGTGCTCCGATTCCTCGGGTCGGAGGCCTGGGCCAAAACTGTGGTCCTACCCGGCATGTTCGCCACGCCTCCTCCGGGACGCTTGGCGGTACGCTACGATGTGCTCTGGGTAGGGTCCCTCGAAGGGCGGAAACGGCCCGACTGGTTTCTGGAGCAATTGGCCACCATCTCCTCTCCCCGGCTGCGCGTCGCATTTTTGTGTCATCGGTCGGGGTACGGCAGCGAAGAAGCGGTGGCGCTCGCCGTGGAGGCCGCCCGCCGGGCGCACGACGTGGAGTGGCTGACGCGCGATCTGCCGGAGGAGGAATTGGATCGCCTATATCGGTCGTCTCGAGTCTTGGTCTCTACGAGCCTTCTCGAGGGGTACCACTACCCCGTGATGGAAGCGTGGTCGCGGGGAACCGCCGTGGTCGTTCCGAGGATCGACCCCTATGTCGAGACCTACGGCTCCGCCGACGGTGTCCGGTACTATGACCCTCAACAGACATTCCTCCCTGGACTCCTCGGGATGTTCGATTCCGGGACTTTTGTGCCGGATCCGGCGCTCTTGGACTCGCTCTCGGCTCGCACGATAGGCCGCCGACTGTGGTCCCTGTACCGCGAGATCCGACCGGAGGCGGCGGTTCAGGTCCCGGCCCTGCTCTGACATCGTTACCGAGCGGGGCGGGCCGCCTGGGCCCACCTGGAAGAGTCTCCAAAGAAGTCTCCTTCCGGGCTTCACCGCCCCGAGCGCCGGCCTTGAAACGGCGCCGCGGGCGGTCCTCCCGCTGCGGTCCGTTGGTAGACGGACCGCCGGAGCCTCAAGACCTTTGGGAAAGATTTCGGTTCGGCGGGTTCGATTCGCCCGTCGGGCGCAGAAACCCTTTCCATCTAACCCACTACCCCTCGGCATGCGCATCTTGCTCGCCAATCACCGGTACTTCCCCGTCCCCGGCGGGACGGAGCGGGGGGTCCAGGTGCTGGCGGAGAACCTCGTGGTCCGAGGTCACCAGGCCACAGTTCTGACTCAGCAGGAACCGGGGGTTCCCGACCACGAATGGATCCACGGTGTGGAGGTGATCCGGATTCCCACCCGTTCGGTGGCCGGGTTTCGCGTGCCGTCGGCGTACCTCCGGCGTCTTCGTTCGATCGACGCGGACCTCTTCCATCTTCATGGCAACCGGATCTGGTGCGCGGACTTCTACTTCCCAGTGGCCCGCCTCTTCGACTGGCCGCAGGTGCTTACCGGCCACGGATTTTACCAGTACGCCGTACATCCCCGTGCGTGGGATCGTTGGTACTTCGAGCGGTACCTCCCCCGCGTGATTCGAGCGTTCGACGCCTACGCCTGCCGGACCGACCACGAACGCGACCAGCTCGTCCACTGGGGGGTTCCCCCCGAGAGACTTCAGCGAATTCCCGACGGAGTCGACGTCGAGGAGTTTGCCTCTAGCCCCGAACCCCTCGCCGTAGTCCGGGCGAGGTGGGCGCTCTCCACCCCTCGCATTGCGGTGTACGCCGGTGGGTTCTTCGAGAACAAGCGGGTCGACCGCCTAATCGAGGCGGTCGGTCGGGTCCGGGACCGTTGGGGGCTGATCCTCCTCGGGCGAGATGTACCGACGTCGCCGTACAACGCGGCGCACTGCGCCGCGCTCGCCCAGCGGCTCGGGGTGTCGGTCCGAATACTAGGAGCGGTCCCTCGCGCCGAGGTCGTGGCCTCCTTCTTGGCGGCCGACGCGATTGTTAGCGCGAGCGAGTACGAAGGGTTCGGCCTCACCATCACCGAAGCGCTGGCCGCGGGTCGGCCCTTCGTGGCTTGGCGGACCGGAGCCATTCCTGAGATGGCGGCCACCGGCGGGGGAATCGCTGTCGACTCAGAGGGGGCCTTTGCCGAGGCCCTCGCCCGGTTGGAGGATGACACGTATCGGGAGGGGATGGGCCGCCGAGGGCGGGAGGCGTCCAAGGACTGGTCGACCGACGTGATGATTTCTCAGCACATCGAACTCTATCGTCGTGTGATTTCAGGATGATGGATTGCGGACGACGCGCGACGCCAACCGTTTATGACGACCCGCCACTCTCCACGCCCGAGGGCAGGATGACTGAGGAGATCCGGGTCGTGGACATCCGAGACGAGTCGCTCACAGGGTCGATGATGATTGTGGGGTTCCCCACCCATGGCCTTGTTGGCTCGGTGGCCGCCTCCTACCTGGTCCACGCACTCGACATGACACCGGTCGCGTACGTCGCGAGCGAGGGCTTCCCCCCGACCGTGATCATGGAGGGAGGCGCGGTCAGCTCGCCCGTGCGGATGTACGCGAGCAAGCTCGTGTGCGGCGTCGACCGAAAATGCGACCAGCTTGTCGTGGCGATATCGGACATCCAACCGCCGGTCGAGATGCTCAATGGCCTCGGACGGTCCCTGCTCGACTGGGCCGAGCGCAAGGGGATCCAAATGGTCGTCGCCGTCGAAGGGCAACCGGTCGATGAGGGCGTCCGCGGGGATGCGCGTGTCGTTGCCATGGCCAATAGGCCGGCGGTGCCCGTGATCGAGAAGCTCGGCTTCGAGCCCGCGAACGGAGTCATTACGGGGTTTGCCGGCGGAATGTTGCTTTCCGCATTGGGCCGGCACATCCCGGTACTCTGCCTGGTTGCGCAGGCGCACAAGGACTTTCCGGATGCGCGGGCCGCTGCGAAGGTGATCGAGTCGATCAACCCGCTCGTGCCGATGCTCGCATTGGACACCAAGCCGCTCCGCGAGAAAGCCCGGGTGCTCGAAGCGCAGATGCGGAAGTCGCTGGACGAGCAGAAAAAGTCTATGAGCAGCATGCGGCAGATTGAGACCGAAGGTCCGGGTGAGATGTATCGCTGAAACGGCTCCCCGCGCCGTGAGCGGCGCCGCCCCCTCCGGAGCTCCGGCCTCCCAACTCCGCCGGTTTCATCCCCACGACATCCCCGTGATCGCGGACATCGTACGAGATTCATTGCACGAGAATTACGACAATTCCCTGTACATCTCACTGGGTCAGCAGTGGCCGGACGGATTCCTTGTGGCAGCCGACGCGCTCGGCCGACCGATCGGTTTCCTCCTCGGCGTCATGCAGGTCGATAAGGAAGGGCGCATCCTGATGTTCGCGGTGGACCAGGCGCACCGCGCCCAGGGGATTGGGACCCAGCTCATGCAGGCCTTTCTCGAACGGTGTCGCACGCAAGGTCTTCGACGCGTGACCCTCGAGGTACGGGTCAGTAACGCCACCGCGATTCGGTTCTACACCGACTTCCGGTTCTCGGTGACCGACCTGCTCCGGACGTACTATTCCGATGGCGAAGACGGCTACCAGATGGCCCGGGACACGGCCTAACTCCTCGTCGCTCCGGCGAAATCATATACGCAGGGCCGGCTCCCGGCTCCCGGGAAGCTCGATGGCAACGGAATGGCCCACCGCGGGCGAGATGATGACGGCCCGCCCGATCACGCTCACCCGCGACTCTCCGTTGTCTCAGGCGCTCGGGATCATGCGGGCGCGGCGGATCCATGAGATCCCGGTCGTAGAGAACCGCCGGGTCGTGGGCATGGTGACCTTCGACGCGATCGCGCGCCGGATCAATCTGCCGCTGACCACGAAGATCGAGCACCTCATGCTGCTCCCGCCGATCGTCGGCACTGGCACGGCGTATCCCGAGCTGAGCGAGCAACTTCTGGCGACCGGCATGCGCGCCGCGCCGGTCACCGGGCCCAAGAACGAGCTTCTCGGCGTCGTCTCCCGCACCGACCTCGTTCGCGTACTACCCAAGATCCCCTTGCTCGCCGAGCACTTTGTCGACGAGGTGATGGCGCCGCTCAACTTGATACTCCAGGAACGGGACCCGGTCCGCATACTCTTGGGGCAGGAAGCACTTCGGCACCTCGAAACGCACCCGCTTCCGGTCATCGACCGGAAGGGGGGCCTGACGGGAGCGGTCGGGATCGCCGACCTCGGGGAGATCCTGTGGCGCCCCACCGCACAAGGGCACCGAGATGTGGCGAACCGGGGCAACGTGGCGGAGATCGAGGTCCGGACGATCATGCACAGCCCGGCGGTGACGGTGCCGAGAGGAACCACGACCGGAGCGGCGGCCCGACTGATGAGCCAGGAACGGGTCTCCAGCGTATTCGTGGTCGAGGGGGGCCGACCCGCGGGCATCGTTTCTCAGGCCGACCTGATCGGGCTCGCGGTCGGAGGCAGCGCCCCAAGCGAAGGCGCGATCGAGGACGTGTTCGTTCAAATCCAGGGCCTCCGGGCGTCCGGGGACCCCGCGATCCTCGCCGACATCGACCAGGTCATCGCACGCGGTCTGCGCCGGATCGCCCGGTACGTCCACCCGGTGATGCTCAACGTGCACTTCCAGCCGCACGCGTCCCATCGTTCGGGAGAGGCCTCGGTCCAGGGCCGACTCAATACCGACCACGAGATTCTGTACGCCTCGTGCACCGGCTGGAATTTCTACGGCGCGCTCAACGACCTGCTCGACGAGTTCGAGACTCAGGCCCGCCGGCAGAAAGAAGAACGCCCGCACGGAATCCATCGGTCCTCCGCGCGACGCGCGGCCGATGAGCTCGCGGATATGTCCGCCGATCCGGAGCTTGAGGCCCGCATTCAATCGGCGACTCGTGGAACGCGTCGCCGACGCCGTCGCTAAGGGATTCGGAGGTTGGACCAGAGCATGATGCCCGGGGGTCGCGTCAATGAGCGCCAGATGAAGATGATGATGAAACGACTCGGCATGACGACCGAATCCATTGAGAACGTGGAGGAAGTGGTCATCCGGACGCACGACCAGGAGCACGTCATCAAAGACCCAGAGGTCACCCTCCTGACCGTCCAGGGCGTGCGTACATACCAGGTGGTAGGAGAGGCCAAGATTCGTCCCCGGTCCGCCGCGACCGTCCCCGCCGACGGCGAGGTCTCGGCGACCGCCGCCGGCCCGGGCGGCCCGCCTGAGGAGGACATCCAGCTCGTGATCGACCAATCGGGCGTCTCCCGGTCCGAGGCGATCCAAGCGCTCGAGTCCGCGGGAGGCGCCCCCGCGGAGGCGATCCTATCGCTGCTCTCTCGCCGGGGCGGCGGTGACCGGTAGGCACCCCCGCATCGCCCAGGAGTGCGTCGAGGGCTACCTCTTTGTCCGGCGGCCCTTCCAGGTCCTGCTGTTCCGGCGCCCGCCCTCCCGGGGTCGGATTTGGGTTCCGATCAGTGGTAAGGTCGATCCGTCGGACCGAAATCTTTCGACTGCCTTGCGTCGAGAGATCGAAGAGGAGACCGGGCTGACTCGACTTCGCCACGTCGCTCCGATGCGGTGGGTCTTCCGGTGGCGGGGGTCGGACGGTGGGGTGTGGAGACTCCACGCCTTCGCCGTCGAATTACCCTCCCGCCGCACGCCGCGATTGAGCGACGAACACGACGCGTTCGAATGGCTCGAGCCGTCTGTGGCGGTCACGCGCCTGCATTACCGCGACAACCGCGCGGCCCTGCGTCGACTGATGCGGACGGCGCGTCGTCGCGGTCCAACCCGAAAGGGTTAGGGCGTTCATCGACCATCAATCCCCCGTGACGACCGACCCGCTCGCGGCCAGCGTGTCCGCCGACCTCGGGCCGCTCATCGAGCGCGCGGAGGAGCGGAGCCCCGGCGCCCCGAGTCGGGTCTTCGCGACGGTAGGTCCCGAACTGTTCGCCGCGTTGCAGGGCTCCAATTTTCGCCGGGTGGCGCTTCAGGTGCCGGCGGGGCTTACCCGGGGTGCCCGCGAATTGGCGGATTCGATCCGGACCGCAGGCCGCGTAGACGTCGTCCTCGTCGCGCGAGCGTGCTTCGGCGCTTGCGACTTTCCATCGCCCGACGAAGTGCCCGGAGCCGACGCGCTGATCGTGCTCGGACACTCTCCGATTCCCAACGTTCGCCTGGCCCTGCCGACGTACTTCGTGGAAATGCGTCACCCGGGTGGAGATGCGAACGCTCTCGCGGAATTGTTGGTGGCGCACAAGCTCCCCTCGCCGCTCGGCCTCGTCGCTTCGGTGCAACATCTCGACCTTGTCGCGCCGTTTCAAACCGCGGCCCGGTCCCGAGGGATCGAATTCCTCACCGGGGAGGGAGATCACCGCTTGGCCTATCCTGTCCAAGCGCTCGGCTGTAACTACACCTCCGCAGAGCAGGTCGCGCGCCGCGTCCAAGGGTTCGTGTTCCTAGGTACCGGACAATTTCATCCGAGGGGACTCGCCTTCGCGGTGGATCGTCCAGTCTGGGCTCTCGACCCGCTCACCGGTGAACTCGAAGACCCCATCGACCGGGCGGGGCTGGTTCGCGACCGGCTGCTATTGACCGCCCAGTGTCGGGATGCCAAGAAGTGGGGAGTCCTCGTATCGACCTTCGCCGGCCAGAACCGAAGCCCCACCGCACTGGCACTCATCCGAAAAGCCCGGGCGCGAGGGCTCGACGCCGAGGCCATTGTGTTCGGACGGTTGGACCCTGCCGACCTTCTCGGGCGAGATTTCGATGCATACGTCAACACGGCCTGCCCGCGGATCGCGCTGGACGACGCGTCGCTCTATCCACGCCCCGTTCTCACCCCGCCCGAATTCCTCCAGGCGATCGGCGAGCGCCCGCTCTCCGAGTATCGATTCGACACCTACCACTGACCGGGCCGCGGCGCGTTCGGAGAGGCCGACATGCGGGCGCTCGTGCGCGCCCTCGGACCGGTCGGCCTCGGGGTCGGAGGTGCTCTCTTGGCGGAATCGCTGGCGACCGGCGCCGCGCGCATCTCCCTCCTCGGGGTCGTCCCGGTGATCAGCGGCACAACGCCGCTCTTCGGCCTCTCGGTGGGATTCCTGGTCGCGGGGTTTTTTTTCCTCCCGCTCCTGTTCGCCGGGGGAGATTTACCCGAAGCCCCGACGACCGGTACGGCTCCCCCGGATCCGGTTCCGGGGTCTGCCGAAGGAGGCTCTGGGGGAGTGATTCTGCTCGGACCAATCCCAATATTTTTCGGCGCGTGGCGCCGGAATCCACCGATATCTTATCGGTGGGCGGTCTTCCTCGGGGTTGCCTTGGCCTTCGTTGCGGGACTATGGCTGTGGGGACCCTCGGTTCGGTGAGCCTGCGCGGCATCCAAGAAGGCACGGTGGAGCCGGATATCGCCCGATAGCTCCGGATGGAACGTAAGGCCCCAGATGGCCCCGCTTCGTACCCCGACGACCTCGGACCCTCGGAAGGCGAACGATTCCACCCCCGCCCCGACGCCGAGAATCCGGGGGGACCGAATGAACACACCGGGGAACGGGGGATCGCCCAAGCCATCGACCCGCACGGGGGCCTCGAACGATTCCCGTTGCCGGCCGTAGTCGTTTCGGCGCACCCGAATGTCCAGGACTCCGAGTGTCGGGGGGTCCTTGCCCGATGGGCCCGGCTCGAGGGCGCGGCTGAGGAGGATGAGCCCGGCGCAGGTCGCCAGGACCGGAAACCCCTGAGCGAGACGCCGGTCGAGCGCCGCCCAGAGCCCGGTGGACTCCAGCAGGCGCGCGATCGCCGTGCTTTCTCCGCCGGGGAGAAACAGCGCGACCACGGTTTGAAGGTCGGCGACGGACCGGACCAGCCGCACGTCGTGCTCTGGGAGCACGTTCTGGAGCGCGCGTTGGTGCTCCGGCACATCGCCCTGAAGGGCGAGCACTCCCACCCGGCTCATCGGGAACCAGAGGACCGAAGCTCTTCGATGATCTCCTTCGCCCGGTCGATCCGGATCCGGTGCTCAGAGACGAGCCGCGCCACCACCAAGTCGACTTCGTCCGCCCGCGCTCCGGCGGTGGCCGCGATGTTCCGGGCATGGAGCTCCATGTGACCGCGCTGGATTCCCTCGGTGGCGAGCGCCCGGAGCGCGGCGAAGTTCTGGGCCAACCCCACCGAGGCGAGGACCTGGGCCAACTCGGCGGCTCCTTTGACCCCGAGCAGCTTGACATTCGCTTTGGCCGTAGGATGCACCGCCGTCGCGCCTCCGATCAAGCCCACTGCGAGGGGAACCTCGATCGAGCCCACGAGGTTACCCGCCCGATCTTTCTCGTAGGTCGTGAGCGGCTTCACCACCGCGCCGTCTCGGGCCTGGAAGGCGGCGTACGTGTGGGCGCCGCTCTCGATGGCCCGGAAGTCGTTGCCGGTCGCCACCACAACGGCCGAAAGTCCGTTCATGATGCCCTTGTTGTGCGTCGCGCAGCGGAATGGGTCGACCGCGGCGAGCGTGTACGCGTCGAGGATCGCCTCCACGACCTCGGGTCCCTTCATCGAGTCGGTGGCGAGCAGATCCGCCCGGAACGTCGCCGTGGCTCGCGCGAGTCGGTAAATCGCGAGATTCGAGATGATCCGGAGCAGGCTGCGTCCTCCCGCCAGGCGACCGAGGTCCGGCGCGAGCGCCTCGCACATCGTGTTGACCGCGTTCATCCCCGCGGCGTCGCGGGCGTCCACCAACAAATGGACGACGAGCATCGTGCCACGCGGAGATGGGATGACTCGGACTTCGAGGTCCCGGGCCCCGCCGCCGAACTTCACGAGCATCGGGTCTTGCGCGTTCGCCTTCTCAAGGAGGGCGTCGCGGGCAGCCAAGATACGGAGCCGCCCGGCGGCCGGGTCGGGTACGTCGAGTACCTGTACCTGGCCGATCATGATGGGCGCAGTTGTTTGGGCTGAGAACCCGCCTTCGCCACGTGCTACCTTCGCGGCATTGGACGCGGCAGCGACGACGCTGGGCTCCTCGATCGCCATCGGTACGAGATAGTCCTTCTGGTTGATCCGGAAATTTGTCGCGATGCCGAGCGGGTAGGCGTAGCTGCCCACCACGTTCTCAATCATGCGGTCGAAAACACCGGGGTCGATGCCGGGCGGGAAATCATAGGCCGCCAGCTCGGCCTCGGTCAAGTTCGCCCACTCTCGTAGGACCTTCCGGCGCGCCTCGATCGACAGTCGATAGAATCCCGAAATCTCGGATGACTTCTCCATTCGTTTGACCTCGTGTAGACGTTAGGCTGCCCCTTCCTCGACCACCGAGGCGGGAGGGTTCTTACTTCCGGGCTCCGGGGGAGGGGCCGACGGGGCTTCGGCCCCCGAGGCCGTGCGTGCGACGAGCACCTTCGCGGGCCGAAGCAGACCACCCTGAAAGCGGTACCCCTGTTGGACGATTTCTGCGACCGCTCCGTCGGAGATGTTCCTCGGCCCTACCGACTCCCCCACTGCCTCATGCTCTTCGGGCCGGAACGGCTCCCCGATTCGGGCGACGGGGGCAAACGCGACCGATCTCAGAAACGCATCCAGTTCATGCCCAAGAAGCTCCAGGCCCCGCCGGAGCGGGTCGGACGTGGGGAGGGACTTTCCGGCCGCCTCCGCGTTTTGAAACCCTTCGACGAGGGGGATGAATCGGCGCAAGAGATTGGCCTCCACCTCGGCACGCACCCCGGCACGATCTCTTTCCGTCCGGCGCCGGAAGTTGTCGAAGTCCGCGAGCAGATACTTGAAGCGAACTTCCCACTCTAACGACCCCTCGGTGTCCTCGCCGGCCGCGAGGGGAACCGTCCCCGCAGGGGGCCTCTCCGCGGTTTGGTTGTCACGAGGTTCGCCGTCGCTCGTCATCCGTAGATGGCCCGCACCGGGCGAATCTTATTTGGGGTTTCCGCGCCCGGCTCGGGTCCGATTTGTCGAGAGAAACGACCCTCGCAACGCCGAGCAGGAAGGATTGGGCAGGGGAGGAGAGGGGGCCGCGCGGGCGGCCGGAGGGGCGGTTTTTCCAGCCACTTTCGAGCCAGATAAGCTTGCCGGGAAGACCTCCGAGAACGGTCAAAATTCCACTCAGTCCGAAGCCTTATAACGACTGAGCCGACTCGTTTTTTTGACCGATTCCGGGGTCGGTTTTTCGATGGTACAGGAGACGATTTCCGCTGGCGCGTACGACGCCAGTTCGATCCAAGTTCTGGAAGGTCTTTCGGCGGTTCGCAAACGACCCGGCATGTACATCGGCTCGACCGATGCTCGCGGACTTCACCACCTCGTCTGGGAGGTCGTGGAGAACTCGATCGATGAAGTTCTCGCCGGGTATTGCACCGAGATGTGGGTGACCCTGCTGGCCGACGGCAGCTGCACGGTCGTGGACAACGGTCGGGGGATCCCGGTCGAGATCCACCCGCGGTACAACAAGCCGGCCCTCGAGATCGTGATGACGGTCCTCCACGCGGGTTCGAAGTTCGACAAGAATACCTACAAGGTATCCGGCGGATTGCACGGGGTGGGAGTTCACGTCGTCAACGCCCTCTCCGAGTGGTTCGAGGTGCGGGTAAAACGCGACGGCCAACTCTACCTGCAACGCTACGAACAGGGCGCGCCGGCGACCCCCCTGAAAAGTCTCGGCGACGCCGAAGGCACCGGTACCGACATTCGATTCAAACCGGACGCCACGATATTCGAGACCGTTGTCTTGGACCGCGAGACGGTCCAGCGGCGGCTCAAGGAGCTCTCCTTCCTCAACCCCGAGGTCACGATCCACTTCTCGGACGAGCGGGAGGGGGTCCACGAGACCTTCCACCACGCGGGGGGCATCTCCGAGTACGTCAGCGACCTCAACGCGACCCACACGGTCCTGTTCCCGGACCCCATCTATCTCCACGCGAAACGGAATTCGACGGACATCGAGATCGCGCTCCAGTACAACGACGGCTACAACGAGACGATGCTGGCGTTCGTGAACAACATCAATACCGTCGACGGCGGGACCCATGTGATGGGACTGCGGGCCGGGTTGACACGGACCCTGAACGACTACGCACGGCAACGGGGTATCATCAAGGGCGACAAGGAATCCCTCACCGGCGAGGATGTCCGCGAAGGGCTCACGTGCGTGCTTTCGATCAAGGTGCTCGAGCCGCAGTTCGAGGGCCAAACAAAGGCCCGGCTCGGCAACTCCGAGGTCAAAGGCCACGTCGAGAGCGTGGTCAATGAGAAGCTGGCCGACTTTCTCGAGGAGCATCCCGCGGTCGGCCAAGGTCTCATTCTCAAGGCTGTCCAAGCCTCGCAGGCCCGGGAGGCGGCCCGCAAGGCCCGCGAACTGACCCGGCGAAAGGGGCTTCTTGAGGGCGGAGGCCTACCGGGCAAGCTGGCGGACTGTCATTCCCGGGATCCCGCCGCATGCGAGTTGTTCATTGTCGAGGGCCCTTCGGCCGGCGGTACGGCTAAGCAAGGACGAGACCGCGAATTTCAGGCGATTCTCCCGCTCCGGGGCAAGATCCTGAACGTCGAAAAGGCCCGGCTAGACCGGATGCTGCAGAGCGAGGAGATCCGGACCCTGCTCATCGCGATCGGGACGGGGATCGGTGACGACTTCGACCTCGCCAAGCTTCGATACCACAAGATCATCCTGATGACCGATGCCGACGTGGATGGCTCTCACATTCGGACGCTCCTCCTGACCCTCTTTTACCGGAAGGTGCCCGAGCTTATCCGGGACGGCCACGTTTTCATCGCCCAAGCTCCGCTCTACCGGCTCCAGAAGGGCGGAAAGGCGATCTACGCGTACTCGGACGAGGAGCGGGAGCAGGAGCTCCGCGAGCTCGGTGGGATGAAGGGGGTCACCATCTCGCGGTACAAGGGTCTCGGCGAAATGACCGCCGAGCAGTTGGCCGAGACGACCATGCGCCCCGGCGCACGGAACCTCCTCCGCGTCACGGTCGAGGACGCGGCGAAGGCGGACCTCCTGTTCACGATTTTGATGGGCGAGGAAGTGGAGCCGCGGCGGCTGTACATCCAAGAGCACGCGGTCGAAGTCACGAACCTCGACATCTAGGGCCGCGCCCGTTACTGGTGCTCGACGTCGTCCTCGAGACCCCGGACTTCTTTCTCCACGTACACCAGGCTGTTGTGCCAGACCAAGCGTACCACGGGCCCCACGGCGAACAGAAGGGTGCTGACCACGGAACCGACCGATACGAACGCCATGACTGACGCGAAGATCTTTGCCTTGTTGGAAGTGAGGGTAAGTGGGGGTCCCTGGCCGGTGGCGAGCATGCTCTCGAAGTACACCGAGTTCACAGCGTCCAGCCCCGCGATGAGGTGGAAGCCGATCGAACCGGCGATGAGCACGACTCCAATCCCGGTCAGCGCGTACAGGAGCCGCCGTTTGGCGGCCAGGGTGAGGCGCGGCTCCCTCCGGATCGTCACGACGTGCGCTCCTCTGCCGAGTTTCTGCTAAAAACGTAGTGTCGCAGTGGTCGGGGCTCCCCCCTTGCGAGTTCGACCGCTCCCCACCGGCGACACCCCGGCGGGAACGGCTAATACTCCGCCCCGGGTCCCGCGGAAGGTGCCTCCCTCCGCTCCCCACCGGTCGACCGTTTTCCGCGGGGGGCTCCTTCTCACACAGGACCCGGCCCGAAGAATCTTCCGAGGAGACCTGTTAGTTGAGCAGGGCCGGATCGCAGCGGTCGGCGAGGTCGGGCAGGTTCAGGTCGATGAGGAGATCGACGCGTCGGCCTACGCCATCGTCCCCGGTTTCGTGAACACCCACACCCACGTCGCGATGAGCCCACTTCGTGCCATCGCCGACGACCGGGACCTGGGCGGGTTCCTAGAGCGACTGTTCGCCGTCGATGCGCGGCGCACGGAATCGGATGTCGAGGCGGGGGCGGCGCAGGGTATCGCCGAGATGCTCCTCAGCGGCACCACGTCATTCCTGGACCTGTACTACATGGAGGACGCCGTCGCCCGGGCCGTCGAGCGCCTCGGGATCCGTGGCTTCCTCGGATGGGCCGTGCTGGACCCCGCGATGACGACGCAGAAGGGCGTTCCCGTAGAGAACGCTCGGGCGTTCATCGGCCGATGGAAAGGGCATGAGCGCGTCATACCCCTCGCCGCGCCCCAGGGAGTCTACGTTTGCTCAGAGGAGACCTGGCTCCGGACCCGGGACCTGGCCCGGGCGACCGACACCCTATGCCACTTCCACCTGTCGGAAACCCGCCGAGAGGTACACGAGCTCCAAGAGAAGGTGGGCGACCGACCGGCGGCCTGGCTCGAGCGGATCGGATTCCTGGGGCCCGGCATGGTCGCAGCGCACGGAGTTTGGTTGACGCGGCGGGAGATCGAAACGCTCGCCCGTCGGGAGGTCGGCATCGCCCACTGTCCGAGTTCCAATCTAAAGCTCGCCGTGGGGGGAGTCGCCCCCGTGGTCGAACTCCGCGAGGCGGGAGTCTGCGTCGGTCTCGGCACCGACTCCGTCGCGAGCAACAATTCGCTCTCGATGCTCCGCGAGATGCACGTCGCGGGCCTGCTGCAGAAGCATCACCGCTGGGACGCCGGGGCACTGCCCGCCCAGACATTGCTCGATATGGCGACGATCGAAGGGGCTCATTTGGTCGGCCGAAGCGCCGACCTGGGCTCCCTCGAAGTGGGGAAGCAGGCCGATCTCTTCCTTCTTCGGCTCGACCATCCCACCGTCACGCCCGCGCGGCCGGAGGCCATCGTCTCCCACCTCGCCTACTCCGCTTCCGAGGAGGCGGTCGATTCCGTGTATGTGGGAGGGGCGTGTGTCGTCCAACACCGTACTTTGGTCCGTGAGCCGTGGGCCGGTCTGCACGCGGCAGCCGAGCGGGCCGCGGATGTCTTGTGGTCTAGTTAGGCGCCACGCAGCTCGGACCCGGACGCTAGGGCGGACCGAAGGCGTCGGCCCAATTCCGGAGGAGAATATTTCCCCGTAACGTGTTCGAGGCAGGTCAGTGACCGGTTCACCAGCTCCGGAGAGAGGTCGAACAACTCTCGGAGACGCGGAGTATCCAGCCGGTACGGGAGGACCCCGTGGTGCAGGAGGGCCTCCCGGGTAAGATGCTGCGCGGCGCCACCGATGGCGCGGCCCGCGATGGTCAACACCGCGCCTCGACCGGAGAGCAAGCAGTACTCGGTCGCGGGGCCGGTCGGGGGCTCCCACGCAGCCGGCACTCCGAGCTCGCCCAGAAAGCGCACCGGGCCGGCCCCGAGCCGACCGTATGCCTTCGAAAAATCGTGGCCGACGCGCGGGTCGGATCGAGGGAGGACCAAGGACCACACGATGTCTCCGGGGGCGTGCCAGAGCCCGAGCCCTCCGGTACTGCGCCGGACGACCGGTAACCCGAGTCGCCGTGCCCTCCCGATGCATCGGGCATCCTCTCGCTGATTGACGCCGACGGACAGGGCGGCACTCGAGAGTACCGCCACCCGGGTCGCCGGCTCCCCGATCCGGAGAAACTCCTCGTCGGCGCGGGTGTACTCCTCGGGCGTCTCCGTCGGTACGGCGGATTTGCCGAGGTCGGTTACCGTCTCGACTCCGGGAATGTTGGCGACTTCCCGTCGCGCAGGAGCGTTGGCTTCACCATGACGTTATGCGGGGGAACGCGGGTAGGCCATCATGGCCGAGCTCGCCACATTTCAGATGCATCCCGGCGATGCGGCGCCGCCCTTCTCGTTGCCGGGAGTCGACGGGAAGACGTGGAGCCTGACGGACTTCACGGAGGATCCCTTTCTCGTGGTAACCTTCTGGTGCAACCACTGCCCGTACGTCCAAGCCTGGGAGGGGCGGGTCATCGCTCTCCAGAAGGAATTCACGTCGAAGGGCGTCCGCTTCGTGCTCATCAACTCGAACGACGCCACGAGCTTCCCGGATGATCGCTTCGAAGCAATGGTTGCCCGCGCGAAGGAGAAGGGCTACCCGTTTCCGTACCTCCGCGACGAAACCCAGCACGTCGCACATGCCTACGGCGCGATGGTCACTCCCCATCCGATGCTGTTCGGACCGGATCGGCGCCTGTTGTTCCAGGGGCGGATCGACGACAACCACTCGGACTCCCACCATGTGAAGCATCGATTCCTTTACGAGGCGCTGGAAGCGGCCACGGCCGGCCGCCCGGTCCCGGAAGCCGAGCTACCGGTCCTGGGCTGCTCGGTGAAGTGGCGGTCCTGAGTTCCGTCGACGCCTTTGCCCGGGCCCCCGGCGGGGGCCGAGCGCCCGGATCTCCTCGGTCCGGTGCTTGAAGGAGGCTGACAGGTCGGCTCGCACCGGTCGGCCTTCCCGGTCGAGCCGAGCTGCGATGGCGACCTTGCCCGCCAGGGCGCGTGCCAGCTTCCCTCGCGCGTTCCGAGGGGCGCTTTGGATGTCCGGGTGGAGAAAGAGCAAGCCGTGTCTCGGAGGCGGCGCGTGACCGCGAAGGTGTTCGAAGAAGGCTCGCTCCGCGCCGAGCACTTGGATCGTGCTCGCTGGCAGCCGGGCCAGCCGCTCCAGCCCGCCGGCCTGCGCGATCATGCGGGCGGCGAGCAGTGGTCCCAGTAGCGCCGACACATTCGGTACTTCGGCAGGTACCCGTTCCTCCAGCGCCTTCTCGATCGCCTTCGACGACCGTGCCAAGTTGAGGTAGAGCTCCGCAAGCTCCCGGCGAGCGTGCTGAAGGGAGGGACTGGGGCCGGCGAGGGCCACGAGATCCTCGGTAGCGGCAGAGGCCAGCCGGTGGGCCACGGCATCGGCCGACCCCGTAAGATCCCCCTCGGCAGGAGGGGCGTCGCGTCCGGCCCAGCTCGTGAGCCGTTCGCCGAGGAGGTTTCGCGTCGCATCGAGGTCGCGGAGAGCCCGGACGGCTTCTTCGATGTGGACGGAAGGGTCCCAGGCGGCGCGAAGCGATTCCTGCGCGTCGTCGAGCAGCACCTCCCGCAGCCAGGAAGGATCGATGCCGAACGCGGAAGGATCCGGCTCAGGCGCGTCGAATCGACCGGCTTTCGCACCGGCGCTCACGAGCCGTCGATCCCGGCTGCGGAGCCCGCGTTCCAGATGTTCGGCCAATAATCGAACCTCTTCGGGTGTGAGCCGACCATCTCGCCGGATCCGGATTCGGTCGAGCAGCGTCGCGCGATCCGCCGGACACGGGTAGGACGAGACCATCTGTTGATTCTCGAGGACGAACGCACCAAACCAGGTCGTCACAGCGTCCCGCACGATCTCGTCACCCCACTCGGAGGCCGCCGTTCACCGCAATCGTCGCGCCCGTGATGTATCTCGCGTCCGGCGACGCCAGAAACGCGATGGCCGCGGCCACCTCGTCGGCCGAGCCGAGACGTCCCAGCGGAATCTGACGCCCCCGCTCGTCCCGCTGCTCCGGCGAGTCGCCGGCGAGGACGGCGGTGTCGATCGAGCCGGGGGCCACGACGTTCACCGTGATCCACGGCGCGAGTTCACGGGCGAGGGAGCGCGCGAGGCCGAGTTGAGCGGCTTTGGCGGTGGCGTACGGACTACCGCGTCGCGAGCCTTCAAACGCCAAGACGCTCGAAACGAAGATGACGCGTCCGGACTGTGAACGCCGGAGCAAGGGAAGCAGCTGGCGGGTCAACGCGGCCGGCCCGACGGCGTGGATTCGAAGTTGCTCCTCGAAATCGGTATCGGTGGTGTCCGGGAAGGATTGTCGGGGATAGCTCCCGCCGTTGTGTACCAGGATATCGAGAGTGTCCCAGCGGGCTCGCAGCGAGTCCGCCAGCTTTGGGATTGAGGAGAGGTCCCGGAGATCTGCGCGGAGCGGGAAGGCATCGCGCCCCGAGGCTCGGAGTTCGTCGACGGTGACCTGCGCCTCCCCCTCATGGGTGAGAAAGTGGACGGCCACATCGATGCCGTCTTGTGCGAATCGGAGGGCGGTCGCCTTGCCGATTCCTTGCGAAGCGCCGGTCACCAACGCGCGCACGAGCTCAGCGTTACTCGACAGGCCGCATTAGGGTTGGCCGAGCAGCCGAACCGGTCCGGTGAGCGCCCCCACGCGGCCATTAAATACCGTAGTCCGGGTCGGTCTGGTATGGCAGGCTCTCCGAAGGATTCGGTCCGGGTCCGGCTCGAACGGAAGGGGCCCGTCTCCGTCATCTCGCTCAATTCCCCTCCGCTGAACATCCTCACGGCCGACCTCCTTCACGACCTGAGCCGCCAGCTGTCGGCTGCGAGCGCCGACTCGAAAGTTCGAGCGATCGTCCTGGCAAGTGGCTTAGAGAAGGGGTTCGCCGCCGGAGCGAGCATCCGAGAGATGGCCACGATGAGCTCCCGAGAGGCGGAGCATCACGGCAGCTTGGGGCAGGCCGTCACGCGACAGATCGAAGCCTGTCCGCTCCCCGTCGTGGCAGCGGTGCACGGCATCTGTGTGGGCGGCGGCACCGAGATCGTCGCCTCGTGCGATTTCGTCCTCGCCGCCGACGATGCCAAATTCGGACAGCCCGAGATCAACCTCGGCGTAATGCCGGGGTGGGGCGGTACTCAACGCCTTCCTCGACGCATCGGCCCTCAACAAGCCCGAGCGTGGATCATGCTGGGACGGTCAATCGACGCGGCCTCTGCGTTTGATCACGGCCTCATCTGGAAGCTCGTCCCCCGCGCCGAGCTGATGCCGGAGACCATGCGCCTCGCCTCGGAGCTCGCCCAGAAACCTCCATTGGCTTTGGCCGCCGCAAAATACGCGATCAACGACGCGATCGACCGCGCGGAGACCCAGGGACTTGGGTTCGAGCGACGGTTGTGGTCCCAGCTCTTCGGCACCCCCGACCAACGGGAGGGAATGACCGCATTCCTCGAGAAGCGGCCCCCGGTGTTCTGGGGGCGCGATGACTGGTCCCGAGATTCTCAGGGCTTCCCATGGGCTCCGCGAATTCTCCGGCGTACGCCATCGCCGGGGCCCCGGCCGCGGCGTGGTCGGAGACGAAAGACTAAGCCCTGAGGCCCCTCCGCTCCCTCGCGTGCCGCGGTGGCTCAGTCGGTAGAGCGGCTCCTTGGTAAGGAGCAGGTCGAGGGTTCGATTCCCTCCCGCGGCTGACACTCCATGCCCTCGTACCCCTCAGAACCGCCCCGGTCCGTCGCGTCGGGGACCGGTTGATGGCGAACGATTGCACTCCCCCGACCAACTTTATGTTCAGCCTCACTTCTTCGCCGGCATGCAGGGTGCCGTTGGGTCCCCGCCCGAGCCGGTGGTGGTAGGCCGGGATGTGTGGAAGGTCTACGGACAAGGCGAAACGGAGGTCTCGGCCCTGCAAGGAATCTCGCTCGAGATCATTCGCGGCGAAATGCTGGCGATTATGGGCCCTTCGGGGTGCGGCAAGACCACCTTCCTGAACTGTTTCTCCGGATTGGACGAGATCAGTCGAGGACAGATCACCCTCGAAGGGGTCGACCTTCAGTCGATGAACGACCGGACGAAAAGTGAGTATCGAGCGCGCCGGGTGGGATTCGTGTTTCAAGCGTACAACCTGCTTCCGGTACTGTCCGCCACGGAAAACGTGGAGATGCCACTGCTGATCGCTGGCGTGGACGGGCGCGAGGCACGTGAGCGGGCACAGAGGATGTTGACGGAAATCGGACTCGGCGATCGACTGGACCGGCGGCCGGCGGAGCTCTCCGGGGGCCAGCAGCAGCGCGTTTCACTGGCCCGTGCGCTCGTCGGTCATCCCGCGATCGTCTGGGCCGACGAGCCGACCGGAAATCTGGATGGGGAGGACTCTCGCAAAGTCACCACCTTGTTGAGAGCCCTCAACACGACGTACCACCAGACCATCGTCGTCGTGACCCATGACGCCTCGGTGGCGAGCGCGTGTGACCGGA
Organism: Thermoplasmata archaeon; assembly: GCA_049800095.1. Classification (GTDB taxonomy): domain Archaea; phylum Thermoplasmatota; class Thermoplasmata; order Lutacidiplasmatales; family UBA184; genus JAKIWV01. The sequence continues at coordinate 22,079 of JBARJD010000162.1, forward strand.
CGTTGCACATGCGAGATGGGCAATTCGTGAGCTGAGTCCAATGGCCCTAGGTAACCCCGTCGTCGCCGGGCTACTGCTCATCCTACTGGTCGTCGCGGTCATCGCGCTGATCCTCGCCCTCCGCCACCGATTGGCCTTCCGGATCGGGATCCGGAACGTCTACCGGGCCAGAGGGAGGACGATTCTCCTGGTTCTCGGCCTTCTCGTAGCCACGACGATCATTTCGGGCAGCCTAGTGGTCGGGGACACGGTCACCCAGGTGGACGTCCACTACACGGTCCTCGCCATCGGATTCAACGACGAGGTGATCGGCAACCAGTCCCCGTCGGGAGCCTTCCTTCCCTTCCCATATTCTGTCTATTCGGACGTCGCGGCGGCCACCTCCACCGATACCTCTATCGCGGGAATAGCGCCGGAGATCGTCGGTTCCGTCTCCGTCTTCGACCACTCGTCCGGAATCCCACAAACGAACCTCAACCTCATTGGCGTCAACGCGAACCAGAGCGCCCAGCTCGGGAATTTTGTCTCCACCGATGGGACGACGGTCGTTGGACCTGCATCAGGACAGATCCTCCTGGACAGTCTCGCCGCTTCCGAATTGAACGCAACGGCAGGCGATTCCGTCGTGCTTTATGGGGCCGGGGCGGCCCCGATCCCGGCGACCGTTCAAGCGGTCGTTCAGGACAACATCCGAGGAGCCTTCCCAACGGGAGGGCTGGGCAGTTACGGGAGTGTCTTTGTAGACCTCACCGGCGCCCAACACCTCGAGAACTTGTCGGGCGCCATCAACTACCTCTCGGTCACCAACGTTGGGAACCAGGCCCACCGTCTCGCCCTGGCCCTGAGTGTCAGCGCGACGCTCAACGCGACCCTCGCCAAGATCCCCGCGGCCGCCGGTCTCACGGTCGATCAACTGCTGGTGAGCAGTCTCGCCAGCGCGAACGCGTCCGGAAGCAGCGTCGCTACGTTGTTCCTCGTATTGGGTCTCTTCTCGATCGTCGCCGGGGCGATCCTCATCATCGGTATTTTCGTGCTGCTCGCGGAAGAGCGCAAGGGGGAGATGGGGGTCCTTCGCGCAATCGGGCTTCAGCGACGCGAGCTGGTCTACTCCTACTTTTTTGAAGGGCTCGCGTATTCGGCCGGGAGCGCGCTCGCCGGCACGCTGCTGGGCGTCGGAGTGGGGTACGGCCTTGCCTATGCCTTTGGGATCCTCTACAAGAGCCCCGGTCTACCGGCCTCGGCCATTCTCGACTCGTTCACCGTGACCGGTGAGACGCTGATCACGGCCTATGTGATCGGATTTCTGCTGACCCTCATCACCGTGGTTATTGCAAGCCGCCGGGCCAGCCGACTCAACATTGTGCGGGCGATTCGCGACCTGCCCGAGCCGCCACCAACCATCCGGACCTACACGTATCTCGCCTACATTGGCGCCGCGGCATTCGCCGTCGGGGCTCTCTTGTATGCGGAGACGCACGGAGGGTCGTCGAACATCTCCTATCCGATTCTGGGAGGGGCGCTCCTCATTCTGGGGCTGGCACTTGTCGCTTCGCGATTCGTACGCAACCGGATCGCCTTTTCTGCCGCGGGGGTCGCGCTCCTCGTCTGGGCCGGCTACGAGCCGCTCCACGACGCACTCCTCGGCACCGCCCACTCGGGGGGTATCTTCGGACTCTTCGGATTGGGGATCTCGATGGTGGGAGGCGCGCTCCTGCTCTTCGCTTTCAATGCCCCCGTCCTGGCCGATGGGCTCATTCGATTGGCCGGGGGCCGGGACCGCCGGGCCCCGGTGGCCCGCATCGCTCTCTCCTACCCCAGTCGCCGTTCCTCGCGCACGACAATCAGCCTCGCCATCTTCGCGCTCGTGGTCTTTGTCGTAGTCGTGATCGCCGGCGTCGGGGCGTCGCTCGACGGTAGTCTCAGCACGACCATTCAGGAGCAGTCCGGCGGGTACTCAATGGCGGCGTTCTCGTCGACACCGATCCCGGACCTCCCGGCGCTCGTCGCGAGTAACGCAACGCTGGCCCCGTACTTTTCCACGATCGTTCCGATCGATTACGCCGGTGTCTACGTCAACGTGAGTGGGTTCGCAGGAAACCCCTACCCCGACTCCATCTACTCCGGCCCGGCGAACGAACCGGCCGCATCGAGCTTCTATTCGACCAATCGCTTCACCTTCACCGCGACGGAGCACGGTATGACGGCGGCCCAGGTCTACTCCGAACTCGCCACGACGCCCGGGGTGGCAATCGTCGACCAGACTTACTCGGCGACGAGCAGCAGCATCAGCGGCGTCTCGAGTTCATCCCATCCGAAGGTGAGCCCCGGAGAGCCGGTCGGGCTCACGAATCCGACGAACGGCAATCACACGACCGTCACGTTGATCGGGGTCATGGCTCAATCCCTCGTCACGGGAGTGTTCGTGAGTCCGCCGACCGCGGTGGCGCTGGGGATCACGGGCGATGCGCGGGGCTTCTTCTTGACGCTCGCGTCGGGCGCTTCGGCGACCCGGGCGCTCCAGCTGATGAAACTGGCATTCTTCCCGTACGGGTTCGTGATCCTCGACCTCGCCGACCTCCTGGCGTCCTCGATCGCCCCGACGGAAGGCGTGATCGGGCTGTTGCAGATCTTCGTCGGGCTGGGCCTCACAGTGGGCATCGCGGCGATGGGCATCGTCGCCCTGCGGGCCGTGGTCGAGCGTCGGCGGGAGATCGGCATGATTCGGGCCAATGGATTCACTCGTCGGATGGTGCTCGAGGCCTTCTTCCTCGAGTACTCATTCGTCACCCTCGTTGGCATCGCGATTGGCACCGTGTTGGGCCTCTTGGTCGTGTGGAATCTGACCCACGGCCCGTCGGCCAGCGCCTCGGGAGTCACGACGTTCGTAGTCCCGTGGCTCAACCTACTGATCATCCTCGCCGTGGCTTACGGCCTTTCGATGCTTGCAGTCGCCGAGCCTTCCCTCCACGCCGCCCGGCTGCCCCCGTCCCAGGCAGTGAGGGAGACCGAATGACCCGCCGGCCGTCTCCGGTCCGTCGGTATCGGACGGGGTCCCGCTCGAGAATGGGGTACCGGACTTTCTGACGATGTCCTCCCGCGGCTCCGTCAGCATGGCCTCGTTCGAACGGCCGAAACTTTAGGGATCAAGACGGGCACGACCGGCGGCGTCTCACCGATGTGCGAGCCATAGAAAGGACCGGGACCACCGATCCTGACGGAGCGGACGAGAGGCGACGCCGCAGGTTCCTGGCGACACCGTCGCTCAACTCGCCGGACCTACCTTATGCCGAGCTCCTATTCCTCCTCGGGGCAACCGGAGGTTGAGGACTGTGCCGGAGCCCGTCGTTGTGGGCCACGATGTTTGGAGAATCTACGGGCAGGGGGATACCGAAGTATCGCCCCCGAAGGGGCTCTCCTTCGAGATCGTTCGTCACCTTGGTCAGGAGTGCGATCGGTACCGCGCCCGGGCTCCTGACCGTCTGAAATCCGACCCACGGTCCGACCGCGACCTCAGTAGGGGTCACGACCTTCACGGTGCCTTGGCTCAACCTCTCGATCATCCTCGGCGCCGCCTACGCTCTTTCGATGCCCGCAAACGCCCAACCCTCACTCGGCGTGGCCCGCCTACCACCGGCCGGGAGGGTTCGAACGACCGAATGACGAGCGCGCGGCCCTGGGATTCTCGGTCGATTGGGCGTCGTAGAGTGCGGACGTCCGCGGGAAGGGGTATCACTCGATCCGTCCATCGAGTGACTGTGAGCCAGTGGCTCGGGTCCATCCCACCGTGTAGAGTTCAGGGCACGTGCCCCTCGGGCGATTTCACCTCGGCCGGCGGAGGCGCAGTTCGAGTTCGGCGAGAAACGGTAGTACCTCCCATTCGACAAGAGGGGGGAGAGCAGTTCTCGGCCCGGGCACCTTCCGGTCGCTTCGGGACGTCCTACGGGACAGGGTTAACCCCTCAAGTAAGCGTCCTCGCTGCTCGATCTAGCCCGGCAGGGTTGGTCTTCGAATGAGTACGCGACAATCCGAACTTGTTCTCCGCACCCGTCGAGGGGTCTACGGCCTCCGGCGCCTTTGCACAGCGTACTTTGCGCAACGAGAGCCTCCACCGTTCCTTCAATTCTTCGTCTCGAATCTCGTGGACCGAACGGCTCGAGCACGATCGTACGACCTTCTGGATAACGTAGAGGCCGCACGCGACAAAGCGATGGTCGAGACGTTCGCATTCATCCGGGACCGGATGCCGGGCGTTCCGTGGGAGTCCTCACGCTGGGAGGTCTTGGAGATCGCCTTGAAACGGGTGACCGTCGAAGGTCTCTATGCGGAGTTTGGCGTCGGAGACGGGCAGAGTTTGAGGTTCATCTGCCAACGTGTGCCGGGCCCGGTCTACGGATTCGATTCGTTTCGGGGCCTCCCCGAAGATTGGTCGCTCGGAGCTTGGCAAGGCACCTTCGCGCGCCCGCATGGCGCCCCCCCTCCGTTACCCCACAACGCCACCGTGGTGTCCGGGTACTTCGACGAAATCCTCCCAGGGTTCGTCCAGGGCCTCGGGAAACAGCCCGTGGCATTCCTCCACCTCGACGCCGACCTCTACTCGTCCACGTCCACCGTCCTGACCGCGCTCCAAGATCGCATACTTCCCTCCACAATCCTCGTCTTCGACGAATACTTCGGCTACCCGGGATGGGCGTCGGGCGGGGAATTCCGGGCGTTCAACGAGTTCGTCCGAGCCTCCGGATTCCGGTTCGAATATCTCGCCTGCAACGCCGCCGGCGGACAGGTCGCCGTACGGATCTTGCCGGGGGCGAACCGCCCCAGCCCCCTGCCGGTCGCCGCACCTTAGTGATCGTCGGCCCGTCTGTCGTACTCGCACCTCTGGCCGTTTCGGCACCGAGCCCGTGGGGGGGCGATTCGCGGTCGCGGCACGAATGCCGCAACGGAACATCGTTCGAGTCGGCAAGCTGAAGCGGGATGACCTACTCCAGCCCGTTATGGGCTCGGAACGAGACGTCACGATACAGGCGGACGGCCGTGAACTGGAATGCTATGTCGCTCTTCCGGAGGGAAAGATGGGCGACGCGCGCCGGCCCGCCGTGATCGTCATCCACGAGATCTTTGGACCCGACGCCCACATCCGGGCCGTGGCTCGCCGGTTCGCCGGGCTCGGATACGTGTCCGCCGCGCCGAACCTCTTCACGGGGGAACTGCAACGGCTGATGACTCCCGCCAACGTGGGGCTCGCCATGCAAGCCTTCGCCCAGGCTCCTCCCGACCTTCGCCGCGACCCGTCAAAGATGGCGGCGTTCGCCGCGAGCCAGCCTCCGGAGCGTCGACCGATTCTCGAAGCGTTTGGTAGGATTCAGCAACCCCCCGTGCAGGAAGGGTTCGCGCGGGATCTCCGCGCAGTGGCGCAGTATCTCCGTGGACTCCCCGAGGTCGACCCCCTTCGGGTGGCGTCGGTTGGTTTCTGCTTCGGGGGGGCGATGTCAGCGCGTCTCGCGACGGTCGATCCCGAGCTTCGGGCTGCGGTCGTGTTCTATGGGCAGAACCCCCCTCTCGCGGAAATCTCGCACATTCGGGCCCGGATGCTTGGGCTGTACGGGGGCGAGGACCCCGGTATCACCCAGACCGTGCCAGGGTTCTCGGACGCGATGACGACGGCCGGTAAGCAATTCGAGTATCACGTGTATCCCGGGGCGAAACACGCCTTCTTCAACGACACACGACCCAACTTCCATCCCGACAGCGCCGCCGACGCCTGGGAACGGGTCGTCCAATTCCTTCGAGGCAGTTTCTCGGAGTAGGCCGGAGCGTCCGATCAGACCAGCGGCGTCGTGTAGGTGCCGTTGACCCAGATCGTAGTGTCGGGCGGTAGGAAGTCGGGCGAGGCGATGACGTCGATGAGGAATGTGAACGGAGACCCGCTGCCTGCGATGGTTCCGCCGCCCCCCTGCGCCCAGGTCTCGTTGAGGTTGCCCGGATTGCCTTCTTGGTATTCGGCGATCGAGAGATAGACGACCGTGCCTCCGGCGGTCGAGACGGCCATTTGCGCGGTGGCGTTGGCGCCGGTCCAGGTCATCCACCAGCGAAAGTTGATGGTGGCCTGCGTCGGGAACGCGTAGGTCGTCTGGGTCACTCGGGTGCAATTGCAAGCGAGGGTGGCGGTCGATTCGGGGAACGAGAACGTGAAGTGGCGGGCCGGGGTGGTGGCGCCGGCCAGCGTGCGGTCCCCAACCACCGCGGCGATGACAATCGCCAAGATGACCACGCTCGTCCAGAGTATGGTACCCTTTCGACGTGTCCAGAGTGCCTTCAAGCGGGACGAGGCCGGGGCCATACAGGCAACTAGAGGGCCCACAGGGGAATTTGGACTCTCGGGTCGTCGTGCACGTGGCCGGCGCAGGGGTCCCGTCCGTCTCCTCCGACCGTAGGCTCATTAGGGGTTGCAGCCCTCTCTAACGGGGAAAGCGGCCGGGAGGCGCCGGCGGTTGCCCCGTCGCGCCAGCCCGAAGACAGAACGTGAGGCGGTTGGCGCTCAGGATTCGGGTGGACTTGTCCCTCGAGGGGACATCCGGGCCGAGTCGCGGAGTCGCTCCGAGGAACCGGGGGAGGCCATGAGCGGTGTTCCGCCTGCCCCTACGGGCAGCGGTACCGACGATATACACGAAGCGATTCGTATCGCCCAGGGCGCCCGTACCAAGCCACGGCTAGCCCTGGCCGTGGTCGTCATCATCGCGGTCACGGTGGTCACGGTGGGGTGGTTTGCCGGCTGGTTTGCCCCGACCACCCCGATAGTTACCCCGCAGACCTGCGCGGGTCAGGTGGAACTCACGGGCGCCGGGGCAACCGATGTGAGCCCGGTAATGCGGGCCTGGTCCGCAGAATACAACACCTCTGTCTGCGCGAAGGTCTTGTACTCCGGCACAGGCTCCGGGATTGCGGATCTCGCATCGAAGAACGTCGATTTCGCCGTGACCGACGCCCCGCTCAATTCGACTCAGTCGTCCGCGCTCGGGGCAGGGTCCCTGGCCCTTCCAGTTGCTTTGGAAGCGACGGTGGTGGTCTATCACGTACCGGGGGTTTTGGCCCCCCTCCACCTTTCAGGCGCGCTCTTGGCCTCCATCTTTCTCGGGGATATCACGAATTGGAATAACTCGGCGATCCAGGCAGTGAATCCCACGATCCAACTTCCCTCCAATCTGGCCATCACCCCAATCTATTGTTCGGCCGGGTGCGGGACGTCGCTCGTATTCACCGGCTATCTCTCCCGCTCGAACGCTACGTGGAACGCAACGGTCGGAACGAGCATCTCTCCGGCATGGCCGGCGGGGGTTGGGGTACCCAATGGCTCCGCGGTCGTCGATGCGGTGAACACGACCTTGGGGGGAGTCGGCTACGCGGCGCTTCCGCTCGCCCAGCAGGCAGGTCTTCCGTGGGCCGGCCTCCAGAATCCGAGCGGGAGCTTCGTTGCGCCGTCGGCGGTGAACACCACGGCCGCAGCCGCGGCGGCAAACCCACTCGGGATCTCGGAGACCGGGACCCCATCAAACCAGTCCCTGGTGGACGAGCCAGGCTCCACCACGTATCCGATGGCCACCCAATCCTACGTCATCGTTTACCACGACATCGGCATCGCTTACAATGGCGCCGTGACGAGGAACGCCGCCCAGTGGCTCGGAGCCTACATCCTCTGGATCTCCACCGCCGCCCAGTCGCGTGGAACGCTGCTGGGATACGCGCCGTTGCCGCCGGCGCTACTGACCTGGAATTCCGAAGTTATCGAGACCCTTCTCTACTACGGATTGAGTGTTCTATCCGGGGGCGACGCCGACGGCGGATTGTAGCCATCCCGAGGCTCCTCCTTCCCGGACGGCCGTCGGGGGGCGGCAACGTATTTATCCACACTCGACCGCATTGTACGTGGGGAAGGGGGCAGCCCACGTTCCATGGCCTGCAACGTCTTCTGAAGGGTACCGCTAGATGACCGACGGCCAGACCCCGCCGCTCCGTTCGCGTTCTGCGCTCGCGCTCGCTCTGCTAGCGATGTTTCTCTTGGACCTTGTTGCGGGGTGTGCGCTCGGCCGGTTTCCCACAACCGGGCTGGGGGCCACGGGGATGTTGGCTACGCTCGGCCGGTCGGTCACCTCTCCGGGGTTCCTGATCCTCGCCGCCACCGAGATCGCGCTCTTGACGGTACTTCGATGGGATACCCTGCCGTCGGCTCTTCGCGTTCCCTTGCTGTTTCAGTCTGCGATCCTGTTCCTGCTGCCCACGAGCCTACCCGTGGCCGGATGGGCGACGTGGTCGATCTACCCGCTCGCGTTCGCGATCGTCGCATTGTTCGTCTACCTGCTCCTTTTCGCGTACCGGAACCGGCAGATCGACGTCCCCGTGGCGAACTATCTGCTGACCCTCGTCGGAGGTTCCGCGCTCCTCTCGGCCGGGCTCTTCTTCTGGAGCATTTACGGCTCGGTGTACGTCCTTGCGCTGGGGGCGATGCTCCAGGCGGGGCTCTTCGTCTCCGCCCTAGTCACGCCCAGGGCGGCGGAGGGCGAACCCGGCGTTCTCTGGCAGTTCAACGCGTTCTGGACGTTCCGGCTCCTGCTCTCGATCGTAGTCGCCGAGCTGTTCCTCGGGGCCACGCTGGATGCATCGACTTGGGGCGTCTCGTTCCTTGGGGTCGTTCCGTTCCTACCGCTCGCTGGGAATCCCCTCGTGATGGCCGGTCACGCGATGTACAACCTGCTCTGGTTCCTGGCGGCCACCTCCATCTCCGCCTGGTTCTTGATCCTCCTGGGCGTCTGCATGGGAGCCCTCGTCCTGCCGAAGTTCCGCACCTTGCAGCATCGGGAGCAGAAGATTCGACTCGCGATGATGATGGGCGCCTATGCGGTCGCCGGGGTCTACATCCCGAGCATGTGGACGTCGACGCCGCTGCTCCACAATGCAACGCTGGCCAGCTGGCCGGTGCTGGGCTGGGGCATGGGACTTCGAACCGGCGGCCCGTTCGCGACGAGCTTCTTCGCGGGCATCTTGGTGATGTACGCCGCAGTGGGCTCGCTGTCCGTCCTCTTTGGCCGGCGAGCGATCTGTTCGGTGATGTGCGGCGCGGCGATGATGTTCCAGGGCACGACCATCTCCGCGATGACGACGTTCAACCGATCGTCCCGCATCGGACGGATGTTCCTCGGGAGCCGCTTTTCGACCGCGTTCACGGTCACTTCTAGCCTCGCGCTGGTGTCGCTCGTGGGGATCTCGGTCTTGCCGTATCTGCACCTGCTCAACGCCTCGAACCAGACGTTGATCCTGCCGTTCCTGTTCTACTTCGGAACGCTCTGGATTGTGATGTTCGTGTCGATCCCCTACGTCGGGAACTACAACTGCTCCACGACCGGGTTCTGCCATTGGGGCTCCCTGAGTATGGTGTTCTCCCGGGTAGGTTTCATGCGGGTCAAGGCGAAGGACGCAACGGTCTGCCAGGCCTGCACAACGTACGATTGCGCGAAGGCCTGCCCGGTGGCCCTGGTTGACATGCCACTCCAGCTCCAGGCGACGGGCGAGTTCCGGAGCGCCAAGTGCATTGGCGCCGGTGAATGCATCGAGGCCTGCCCGTACGACAACCTCTACATTCACGATGTCCGGCACTGGGTTCGGCAGAAGTTCTGGCCGAACCGGAACCCCGACCGGCCACTCCCGATGCTCCGCCCCGTGGCGGCGCCGACCCGCGCGCAGGGTCCTGTCCGGGCGGCCGAGAACTCGAGCCCGTCGCTTGCCTCGTGACCGGCGCCTCTCGACCGGCGCGGGGGCTAAATAGACGGGCCTCCTCGGCCACGCCGCAGCGGGGTAGGGTAGTCAGGAAAACGGTCGACGAGCGCCGGCCGTCTTGAAATCCCGACGGGCTCATAACCCGTAGATCCATGGTTCAAATCCATGCCCCGCTATCCCCATCCCGCCGGGCAAGATTCTAGGTGATCGTTCGGCCGGGGCGGTCGCCGACTCCGTCGGGGTGCCGATTTGCCGATAGAGACTTAACCCCCGGTCCGCCGTTCTTGTTTTCGGAGAATGGCGGGCGTGGCTCCCCTCGTTGCCGGCCCAAGACCTCGCGCGGAACTGACCACCCGAACGGTCGCTTGAGCTGGGGCGGAGGAGGGAGCGATGGTGGCATGGGCCCTGGTGGCGGCCGCCCTGGCGGGGATCGTCATCGCGTTAGTGTACTGCTACGTGGCGTACCGGTTCTCTCGGCGACCGGTGTCATCGAACACGCAAATGGCGCGGGCCCAATTCACAATATTTTGGTACGGGCTTGGGGTCACGGCGGCGCTCAGCGCTCTGGAAGCGGCCCTCGCGGCCGCGGGCGCGCTCTCGCTCTCCATCGCGGTCACCGTGGGACTCGTCGGGGTCCTGATCGATTGCGTGTTCCTGTGGGCCATCGTCGACGTTCTCATCTATCTCTACACCGGGCGGTACTACTTCGCCGGCGTCGCGGTACTCTACGGTTTGTTCTACGTCGCCGCGCTGTACTACACGATCCTCGAACGCCCGTACGGCGTGGTCATTCGGGCGGGCATCCCGACCCTGCTCGTTGAACCTGTCACTGTACACGCCCTCGTGGCCGTCGTCGACGTGGGGCTGGTCTTCCCGGAGTTCATCGTGGCCGTGCTGTACCTTTCGCTCCTCCGCCGGACCCGGGACCGAACCCAGCGGTTCCGGATCGCCGTCGTAGGCCTGAGCATCATCGCCTGGTTCGGCCTCACGTTCTTCTATCCCTCGTCAACCGCCGCCGAGACGTTCGAGCGGGCCTTTCTGCAACTGGTCCCCGCGCTCCTCGCGCTCGTGGCGTACCTGCCGCCGGAATGGATGCGCACTCGGTTTCGGATTCTGGGGATCGACGCCTCCACGCCACAATAGGCCGGACCGCGGTCGGTCGGAACCGGCGCCCGGTGCCTACGATTCGGGGCCCTTCTTCCGGCTCTTCTTGCGCGCGGCAGCAGGCTTCGTGGGGTCGGCGGTCGCATCCAAAGAGTCCGTGGACGGGGCGTGGGCGCCCGAGGCATCGGGTGACGGAGGGGGTGGAGGAGGCGCGGGTGCGCTGGCCGGTGCCGGCGGTGGCGGGGGCGGAGGAGGGGGAGCAGCAATCGGAGGGGACGGCGGGGCCGGAGGCGAGGGGGGGTGTGTTACGGCGGGCGCCGGCGCCGGACTTGTAGGGGCCGGGGGAGGGGCGGGCCCGGGGCCCACACGAGCCTCCGGTTCGTGGTGATGATGTCCCGTGGCTTGGATGATGGTGAATTCGCCGGGTCGCCACGCGGTGGGATTCCGCACCACGGAGAGGTCGTGGAGGAATAACTCCGCATGACCGCATTGTCGGCAGATGCGCGCACCGAGGGGGAGTTCCCCTCGGCTTCGGAGAGAGATGCTCCCCGAGCCGATCGTTCCGGATTTGACCTCCGGTGCCCATACCAGGTCAGACGACCCACAATTCGTGCATTTCGGAGCCACGTTCTCAACTTCCCGGGGACACGGTCATAGGGTCAGTCGGGGGATTAAGTGTTTGCGACCGCACTCGGCGCAACGACCATCTACTCGAAGCCGCTTCTCGCGACGCCGCGATGCCTCCTATCGTCATTGGACGAATCACGGTCGCCCTGGATGGTTCGCCGTATGCCGACCACGCGTTGAACTTCGCCATCGATCTGGCGAAGCGCTACTCCGCGACGCTGACGATACTGGCCGTCGCCCCCATGGTGCCGCTCTACCTCTCGTCCACGGAACCTTGGGCGCCGACCGAGATGCCCGAGGGCGAGGTCCGGTTCTACCGGGGGCTGGTCGATTCCGGGGTTGCCCGGGCCCAGGCGGAAGGCATTCCAACGCCAACCGGCGTGTGTCTCGAGGGCCACGTCGTGGACGAGATCGTGGCGTACCTCGAGGCGCACCCGGCCGACCTGCTGGTCCTGGGGTCCCGGGGACTCTCGGCCGCCAAGCGGTTGCTGCTGGGAAGCATCTCGGACGCGGTCTCGCATCACGTAGGATGCCCGGTACTCATTGTCCGGGGACTTCCCCCGGGGGTGCCGCCGCCGACCGACCCTAGGCCGCCGCCTGACGGATAATCGATACTCGCGAAGGCGATGGCAGTTTGTGGGACGCCTTCCGAAGCGCTTCCTTCGCGTCTTCGATGTGCTCCTCGGACGTGTACACGGTCATGAGTTCGGCGCCGATCTGGGCCCGGACGGCATGACCGACCGGCTTGCCGAACGCCCGACGCATCCCATCCGAGATACGGTCGGCGCCGGCGCCGGTGGCCATTTTGTGCTCACGGAGAATCTGATGTGGGAACCGCCGGACCTTGAGATGGTAGCCATTCGGCGCCTGCTTCTCCATCACCCGGACGGCACTGATTCGAGCGGCCTCGAGGGCGATGTCACGAACTTGGGCGGCCTCGTCGATCTGAAGAGTCACGAGCACCGGGAATTCTTCATGCAAGTTACCGGTATCGAACTGCGTCACGCGGCAATTCGGAATTCCGCCCATGTACTCCTGCCGGGTGTACACCTGACCCTCGATTTTCCGATACATCCGGGCCGGCTTTCGCGTCATGGAAGGCGCGCCGAGCCGGGAGGGTTCTAAAGCGTTTGTCCCTGTGCCGCGTCAACTGCGAGAGCCGGAACCGAGGCGCGCGAAACGATGCGGGGGGCCGGGCAAGACTCGCGCCCCTCCACGAGCTAGCGGGACCTCCTCTACCCTTAGACCGAGCCGAGTCACCCGCCGGATCAATGCCGTCCGGGCGTCCCGGGTCCGCGCGAAGGCGAACAGGCTCCGGCCGAACATGGCCTGCGCCACTCGGGTCTCCGCGGAGCGCAGTTCGTGCACCCGGCGGAGCACCGGCGGTGGTCCGAGTCGGAGGGCATCCGTAAACCGTTCGGCCTCGCGAAGGAACCTTTCGAACGAAGGACGACGGCGCAATCGGGCGAGCCCGGGCTTCCCAGCGCGCTCGACGCGTCGGAGGAACCGGGCATTTCCTAGGAGCGACGGGCTCGGCATCGCAGCGCCCGCCACGACGACGAACACGGTTCCTGACGCGGAGTAATGCCTCGCTAAGCCCTCAGGCGGAATACCGGGTCGCTGCCGGATTTCCATTCCTCCCCCGAGGATCGCCGAGACTCCTCCGAGTCCACCCCCGCCAAACAGGTCGGCGAGATGAGCGACTTCGATCGCATGCGAGCGCGAGTCTCCGGTCGCGGAGCCCACCGCCAAGGCAGTGGCAAGCGCCCCCGCGGCGCTCATGCCAAATCCTTGGCCGATCGGGAGCTCGTGGACCAGCGTCACCCGGAGACGTCCGGGTTGGAGAGCAAGAATTCGTCGAGCTACTTCCTCGGAAATCGGCAATGGTTGGCTCACGTCGGATTGCAGCCGGAGCGATGAACGTCGTGACGCGGTCCACTCTGCGAACGCGAGCACGCCCGCGTCGAGCACGAGCCCGGCGCCGACCGAGCCCCGAGCGCGTGGGTGCCGTGCCTGGAGCTCCGGAGAAAATATCCCGGTCAGATGGGCTGGCGCGAAAGCCCAAGCCGTGTTCAGGCCGTGCGCAGAGGACACTGCGAGCGGAGTTTCTGGAGGGGCCTTAAGGCCGGTGCCGAGCATTTCTGCGGCTTCGCGGCACCAACGTGCCATCGGGATCGACTCCCTTCACGAGTAGTGCACGGGAACGCAAAGAGGTATAATCCTCGGACGGCTAGAAGTCATTGGTCTCTTCCCGGAGACGTGTAACCGGATGGCGGATACCGAACCTGCGACGCAGAACGCCGACTTCGACCGCGTGAACTTCCTCGAACTGAGGAACAGTCAGCTCGCCGAAGCGATCAAGCGTGTCGAGAGCGAGCGCCATTACATGGAGGCCGAGATCCTCCGGCTGCAGCGTGAGGTCAAGCGTCTCAAGACCGAGCTCGACCGTCTTCGATATCCCCCGCTCATCGTCGGGAGCGTTCGCGACATCCTCACCGACGGCCGTGTCGTCGTCAAGTCCTCGACCGGTCCGGACTTTGTCGTCAACTCGGCCGAGAACGTGGAGCACGACAAGTTGTCCGTTGGCTGCCGGGTGGCGCTCAACAAGCAGACCCTCGCCGTCATGGGGGTGTTGCCGGCTTCCGTCGACCCTCTGGTCACCGCGAGCGAGATCGTGGAGAAGCCCGCGGTCACGTACGGGGACATCGGCGGGCTCAATGACCAGATCCGTGACATCCGAGAGGCGGTGGAGTATCCCTTGCTCCGGACGGACCTCTACAAGAAGGTCGGCGTGGAGCCTCCGAAGGGCGTGCTATTGATCGGCCCGCCCGGGACCGGCAAAACGATGATCGCGAAGGCCGTGGCTCACCACACCCACGCGACGTTCATCCGCCTCGTGGGCAGCGAGCTGGTCCAGAAGTACATCGGCGAGGGCGCACGACTGGTCCGGGAGCTGTTCCAGCTGGCTCGGGAGAAAGCACCCACGGTGATCTTCATCGATGAGATCGACTCGATCGGCGCAAAGCGCCTCGAGGTCGCGACGAGCGGCGACCGAGAGGTCCAACGCACTCTCATGCAACTGCTCGCCGAGATGGACGGGTTCGAGCCGCTGGCCAACACCAAAATCATCGCTGCGACCAACCGCCCCGACATCTTGGACGAAGCGCTCCTGCGGCCCGGCCGCTTCGACCGGATCATCGAGATCCCGGTCCCCTCCTACCAGGGCCGTGCCGAGATTTTCAAGATCCACTCCTCCGGAATGGCGATCAAGGACGCGGTTGATTTCGAGGCGCTCGCGAACCGGACCGATGGCGCGACCGGCGCCGACATCAAGTCGATCTGCACCGAGGCCGGCATGTTCGCGATCCGGGAGGAGCGCGACTATGTGACGGCCGCCGACTTTGACCGCGCGGTCGAGAAGGTCGTCGGCGAGGAAGAACTCCGCAAGGAGTCGGTTACGATGTTCGCCTAGCGGAGCCTTAGGTGCCGCTGAAGAACTCGACGCGTCCGCAGTGGGGGCACCACTGCATCTCGAGAAGGATCACGTTCTCGGTATGGCCAGACAGTCCTCCGGTGCGGAACGGGTGACGTCCCTGGAACACCAACGGGGTCCGGCAGCTCGAACAATTCCTATCGGTCGACGGGGAAACGGGAGGCGGGCTTTCGGCCATCAACCGGGGGGCGG
Organism: Thermoplasmata archaeon; assembly: GCA_049800095.1. GTDB lineage: Archaea > Thermoplasmatota > Thermoplasmata > Lutacidiplasmatales > UBA184 > JAKIWV01. The sequence goes on from JBARJD010000162.1 coordinate 37,260, forward strand.
GGGGCAGGGTCACGCCGAGGAAGACGTCGGGTTGGGTGTATCAAGCTTCAGGTCTTGGAGCAACGCCCGGGCCACCATCCGGGGTCCAGGCGCAGCCGACAGGTCGGCGAGCCAGACCGGATCTCCCCGGGCGGCCACCACCGGTCGGTCGCTCGAGAGCTCAAGCCGGTCCGGTGCGACCGACTCGAGCCGTGCCGGGATCAATTGGAGCCCCGCGAGGAGCTGCAACTGGGCCCCCTTCTCGACCCGTCCGCGGTAGTACCGCGAATCCCGCCGGTCTCCCAGGACGAAGCGGTCTCCCACGGTGAGACCGGTCGCGGGCGCCAAAACTTGCCCTCGAGAGATTTCGTCGGCGTCTACCCCCTTGAGCGCCACGCCGACCCGGGTGCCCCGAGCGGCTTCTTTGACATCGACGTCCTGGGACTGGATTGACCGAACCTCGACCTCCCGATCGGTCGGCCATGCCCGCAGCTTGTCGTGGGCGTGCAGCACGCCGCGCTGAACGAATCCGAGCGCCACCGTGCCGACCCCTTTGACGGGGAACGCGTGGTCCAGCCGGACGAGTACCGGGCCGTCCGGCGCCGGGGGCGGACTCCAGGCGATCAGTTCCTCCCGAAGATGGGGAATGTCCAGCGGGGCCATCGGGACGGATTCGAAACGACTTCCCTTGAGCACGCGCCGCACCTCCGCCTCCCCGACGCCGCCGCTCAGGTGGATCGATACCGGAGTGTCGAACAGGTCGAGGGTCGCGATGCTCTCCGCAAAGGCGCGGTCCAGGGCGGCCACGACGAGGATCACTCGGTCGGCGAGCGCGATAGAATAGAGTAGCGGGGGAAACTTGTCCGGAAATTGTGTCGGCTCGACGATGGTGAGCACCTGTCCATCCCGCACCAGGTTGTAGAGCGTCACGTCGCTTGAGGTGCCCTTCTTGCCCAATTCCTTGCCGAGCTCCGGAGGACCGAGCAGCGCGACGACAGCGGTCAGCGACGTTTCACCTATCCGCTCTTGGCCGCGCCCTTGGCGGCGGAAACGCTCAGTTGGATCTCGCCGTTCTTGGCCCCGACCGTGATCGTCGACCCGTCCTTGATTTCGCCGGCGAGGAGCCGCGATGTGAGAGGGTCCACGACCATGCGCTGGATGGTACGGCGCAGCGGCCGGGCCCCGAACTGCGGGTCGTACCCCGCTTCGGCAAGAAGTTTCCTCGCCTCGTCGGAAGCCTTGAGTTGGGCTCGACGATCACGGAGCCGCTGGCCAACCAGGTCCAACTGGAGGTCCACGATGCGGAGGATGTCCTCCTCGGATAGATTCCGAAAGATCACGACGTCGTCGAGGCGGTTGAGGAACTCCGGGCGGAAGTGGGCCCGCAGCGAGGTCTCGATGGCCCGGCGGCGTTCCTCGTCGGTCTTGGCCTCCGCGAGGAGGTCAGTGCCGAGGTTGCTCGTCATAATGACGAGCGTGTTTCGGAAATCGACCGTCCGGCCCTGTCCGTCGGTCAACCGTCCATCATCGAGAAGCTGCAGGAGCACGTTCACCACGTCGGCGTGGGCTTTCTCGATCTCATCGAAGAGGATCACCGTGTAGGGCCGGTTCCTCACGGCTTCGGTGAGTTGCCCGCCCTCCTCGTACCCGACATACCCGGGCGGCGCCCCGATCAGGCGAGCCACGGTGTGCTTCTCCATGTACTCGCTCATGTCGATCCGGACCAGGGCCTTGTCGGAGTGGAACAGGAGCTCCGCGAGCGCCTTTGCGAGCTCGGTTTTTCCGACTCCCGTGGGCCCGATGAACAGGAAGGAACCCATCGGCCGGTTCGGGTCGGCGAGTCCCGACCGAGACCGTCGCACGGCGCGTGCCACCAGGTCAACGGCCTCGTCCTGCCCGAGGACGCGCTTCTTGAGTTCTTCCTCGAGATGCAAGAGCCGTTGGGTTTCTCCCTCAAGCATCCGGGAGACCGGCACGCCACTCCACTTCGCGACCACCTGCGCGACGTCCTCCTCGTCGACTTCCTCCCGAAGCAGGGTATCTCCCTGGACCGGTTTGAGCGCCAAGTTCTTCGCCTCGAGTTTACGCTGGAGTTCCGGAATCTCTCCGTACCGGAGCCGAGCGGCCTTTTCGAGATCTCCCGTGCGTTCGGCCTCTTCGGCCTCCACCTTGAGTTTATCGAGCTTCTCGCGGAGCGTTCGAAGTTCCTGCACCTGGGCGCGTTCGCGGGTCCAGCGCGCCGTGAGGGCAGACTCGCGTTCCTTGAGGTCGGCCAGTTCCTTCTCGAGGGCCTTCAGACGGTCCTTCGACGCGCTGTCGGTTTCCCGCTTGAGGGCCGCGCGTTCGATCTCAAGTTGGCGGAGCCTGCGTGTCAGCTGGTCCAGCTCTGGCGGACGAGAATCCAGACCGAGTCGTACCGCCGAGGCGGCCTCGTCGATCGCGTCGATCGCTTTGTCCGGCAGTCGCCGGTCCGGAAGAAAGCGCGCGGTCAGCGTCGCGGCCGCCACGAGCGCCGCGTCGTGGATCCGGACACCGTGGTGCAGCTCGTAGCGTTCCTTGAGCCCGCGCAGGATCGAGATGGCGTCCTCGACGTTCGGTTCGCGAACGACGACCGGCTGGAACCGACGCTCGAGCGCCGCGTCTTTCTCGATGTACTTGCGGTACTCCTGCGTCGTTGTCGCGCCAATGGCATGCAGCACGCCCCGAGCGAGCGCGGGCTTGAGCAGGTTCGAAGCGTCCATCGCGCCGCCTTCGGTGGCGCCGGCGTGGACGAGCGTGTGGAGCTCGTCGATGAACATGATGACCTTCCCCTCGGATCGCTCCACTTCCTGGAGCACCGCCTTGAGTCGCTCCTCGAATTCTCCGCGGAATTTCGCGCCGGCGAGGAGCGCCCCCAGGTCGAGCGCAATCACGCGCTTGTCCTTGAGCGATTCGGGAACATCTCCCGATGCGATGCGGAGCGCGAGACCTTCCACAATGGCGGTCTTGCCCACGCCGGGGTCACCGATGAGGACCGGATTGTTCTTCGTTCGTCGAGAAAGGATTTGAATGACCCGTCGGATCTCTTCGTCCCGGCCGATGACCGGGTCAAGCTTGTGCTGCCGCGCCAGTTGCGTTAGGTCACGGCCGTATTTCTCAAGGGCTTGGTACTTTGATTCCTCTTGCCGATCAGCAACGGTGCGCCCCGCTCCACGCAGGGTCTCGATGGCCGCTTTGAGGGCCGCGGAGCGCACTCCGTGCTGCTCGAGCAAGTCCCGGGCCGACGACGGCGCTTCCGTCAGTCCGAGCAGGAGATTTTCGACACTGGTGTACCGATCCTTTCTGGCATCCGCCTCCTTTTCGGCCTTATCGAGGGCCGCGGACAGTGGACGAGAGATGTACTGATCCGAGGGCGAAATCCGGTCGGCCGTCGGCATCTTGGCGAGACGTTGTTCGAGCTCGTTCACCAAATCGTCTGGTTTTCCCCCGAGCTGCATCAGCAGTTCGCGAGCGGTCCCGCCTTCCTCGGAGGCCAATGCCCAGAGCAGATGTTCGGGTTCTACGGCCGGATGGCGGAGCTCCGCTGCCCTCGAAAATGCCCGCTCGAGCGCGGACCGGGCCGCGTCGGTGAGTTTCTCGAGACGCATGGGGCACCTCGCACGCCGCATGCCTATAAACGAACGGCGTCTCTCGGCCGCCAGTGGCCGATCTCCGGACGACCTTAGCGGGCCTCACGTTTCGAAATCCGCTCTGGCTGGCGTCGGGGATCTGGGGCGAGAGCGGCAATTCTCTAAAGGGAGCGTGGGAGGCCGGCGCGGGGGGCGTGGTCACCAAATCGATCGGAAGTGCCCCTCGGATGGGCTACCCGAATCCTACGATAGAGACCTACGAAAAATGGGGGATGCTCAACGCGATGGGACTCCCCAACCCGGGCATCGAGGAGTATCCCCAGGAGATCGCCGTCGCGCGCGCCGCGGGCGCGGCGGTCATCGGGTCAATCTTCGGTGCCGATGCGGACGAGTTCGCGGCGCTAGCAACCAGTATGGCGGCGACCGGAGTCATTGCCTTAGAGCTCAACCTGAGCTGCCCTCACGCGAAGGGCCTCGGGTCTGAGATCGGCCAAGACCCAGACCAGGTTCGCGAGGTCGTCCGTGCGGTGAAACGTGCCGTTAAGATTCCCGTCATCGCGAAGATCACTCCAAACCACTACGACGTGGCATCCCTGGCCCAGGCCGCGGAGTCCGCGGGTGCCGACGCGATCAGCGCCATCAACACCGTCCGGGCTCTCGCCATCGACATTCACCTTCGCCGGCCGGTCCTGGCCAATGGCCTCGGTGGACTGAGCGGACCGGCGATCAAACCGGTGGGGCTCGCCTGCGTGTGGCAGATCTACGACCGTGTCGAGATCCCGATCATTGGTGTAGGCGGTATCGAGCGGGCGGAGGACGTGGTCGAGTATGTGATGGCCGGTGCTCGGGCCGTGGAGCTAGGCACCGCCGTCGCGTTCCGAGGCATCGGTATCTTCTCCGGACTCGCAAAGGAGCTCGGCGAGCGCTTGGATTCGCTCAAGGTGCATTGCCTCGAGGACATCGTTGGCGCCGCACATACGTCCGAGCCTCCCCCGTAACTCTCTCCGAACGGCGCGCCATCGTTTTATCCCGGGGACGGGTCGAATTTTGTGCGCACGATCACCCAGGTCTCGGAGCGTGTTGTCGAGACCCCCAGTACGGTGACATTGCGTTTCCAGTACACTCCTCCAGCCGCACCCGGCCAGTTCGTCATGATCTGGATTCCGGGCGACGACGAGCTCCCGATGTCACTCTCTTACACCGGAGAGCCCAAGGGGGTGACCATCAAGGCGATGGGGACCACATCCCGCGGGGTCCTCTCGCTTCCCACGGGGACTTTCATCGGAATTCGCGGGCCGTACGGCAATCGGTTCGACCTCAGCCCCCGACGTATAC
>JBARJD010000163.1:0-3545 GCA_049800095.1 Thermoplasmata archaeon
GTATACCTCAGCACGGTAGCCGCCTACCTCCCCAGCGGAATGCACGTAGGGAGCGTTGCCGGCCTGAGTACTCTCTTCGCGCAGCCCGAGGTGCTGAGCGCGTTCCCCGGACTCTCCCCCGCCACCAGCCTGTCTTCCCTCGGATTGAACACCGGAATCCCCGCGCAAGACCAAGCGGCTTCCATCAGCCCCAGCCAAGCCCTCGGAGGCGGATCCGCAGCCGGATGCGCCACCCAAAACTACACCTGGGGTTCGCTCGAGGGCCTGAACTGGCAGTTCCTCTTCCCTTGTAGCATGCCAGCGCTGACGGGCGCCCTGAACCTTTGGAACGGTCAGGACACTATCAGCAGCGAGGCGGACCAGGGTCAGGGCGTTACCATCGGCATCATCGACGTAGGGTGCCCGCTGACCAGCGACCTCGAAGACTTCCAGAACTACACCGGCGTGAACGTCCTCGACCGATTGACGGTGGTCGCTATCAATACGCCTTCCGAGTACTATCCTAACACGAACCTGACCGGCTGCATCAACAACGGCATCGTCTACGGCTGGACGCTCGAGACGTCGGTCGACATCGAGTACGCCGCGGCGATGGCTCCTCAAGCCCACATCGACCTCATCAGCGTGGGCGACTCCGGCCTAACGTCCTTTGACAGCGCCTATCAGTTTACGGCCCAGTACCTGGCCACCGGAAGTTCCGCCGAGCTGCCCGCCGGTTCCGACGTGATCAATCTGCTGGACGGCAGCGTGAGCGGCGTCACCTCGAACGTAGCGTCCTCGGTCACGATCACGAGCAATTCCTACGGCACCGGTGAAGAGCTTACGGCGATCTTCGGCACGCCGGTCTACCTCCAACTGGAGAACGAGGCCCTCGACGAGCTGGCCGGGATCGGCGTGACGAACTTCTTCGCCTCCGGCGACGGCGGCCCGACGGTATACCCCTTCCCGATCGAGGCGGGCATTCCGGCGGCGGCCGACGGAGTCACCTCTGTCGGCGGCGGCATGGTCACGGCGGAGGACGAGGGAGTGGAATTCCCCAATACCGGCGTGTCCACGAACATCTCCGGCGAATCTATGGTCGTGGCGCCCGTGACGGGGATCGCGAGCTACACCTACTGGGCGGAATCGTTGGTCTACGATTTCAGCCCGACCGAGACGATCAACGCGCTGCCTCCCGGCTATGTAGGGGGCGGCTTCGGACAGTCGAGCTCGCTGCCTCAGCCATGGTGGCAGAACGCGCTCGACACCTACAGCAGCGGGTCGTTGATCGACCCGGTGATCTCGGGGAGCGCGGCCTTCAACATGACCGTCTACGTCGGCGGGGCCTGGCAGCTCGCCTACGGCGGCACCTCCTTCGCCACTCCGGTTTCTGCCGGAGAGTGGGCCCTGGTGGAAGAGCAATCGTTGGCAGCCTTCGGCACGCCCAAGTTCGGGGACATCAACGCACTGCTCTTCGAGGTGCACAACGCCCAGCAGGCAGGGGCCGTCAGCGTGGACCCGTTCGTGACCATGACGAACATCGGGACCGGCGGGTTCTATGAGTACAATCTCTTCGGCCCGGGGACCTACTACTTTGAAGGGCTCTGGGCCCCGGCGAACCTCTACGGGGTCTACAGCCTAACCGCTCAGGACGAGTTCCCCCAGGACCAGAACCTGCCCTACTGGTACGCCACGCTCAACAACTCGGCTGGCCCCGGATGGAACTACCTGCAGGGTCTCGGGATGCCCCTCGCCACGACTCTGGACAACATCCTGATCGGACAGGTGCCCTCGACCCAGCACGGTTTGGACGACCTCCCCTTCTACGTGATGGAAGTGCAGGGGGGCTCGCGCTTGCCGGTCACAAGCCTCGTCGCCGGCTCCACGTACACCCTCGAGGTCGTGACCTCAAGCGGGACGCCCTCCTCGGGGCCGTTCACACTGACCACCTACAGTGGCGGCGTTCGGTCCACCAGCGACCTGTCCAGCAAGACCTTCACGTACACGCCGAACTGGGTCGCGCAGGATCCGTTCACCAACGGGAGCGAGTACGGTTACGTGTACCTCCAGCTGGCGGGAGGGGGCATTTCGGCGCCGTGGACGTTCCAGTTCTTCGCCGTCGTGCAGCCCGTCCTCAGCTCGGGCACACTGACCCTCGGGGTCGAGACGCCGCTGGGAACGGTCACCACGGGTGAGGCGCAGGTCCCGATGTTCGGGGCCGGCGCCCTCATTCCATCCGAGACGGGCGGCCAGGCGCTGGTCACCCTCAACGGAGTGCCGGTCGGTGGCGCCTTGATCACTCAGACCGTCGTAAACGTTCCCGCGGCCGCCGTGCCAGACTCTACGATCCCGGCGTCCTCGGATGCGCCCGGCTCGGTGATCGGCACCTACCTGAGCGCGGTTTCGGGCATCGGCGGCTTCTGGACCGACGCCGGAGAGGAGGACGTCGATTGGGTGATCGGGTGGGTCAACAGCGGGTACGACTACAACGACATTGTCGCGCCGCCGGTGCTTCCGGTCTCGTTCACCTTGCAGGCATCCTACGACGGGTTGGTCTCCAACTGCGTCACCGTAGCGGCCGAGCCCGCCTCCGGTTACTTCGACCAGCAGCTCGCCCTGTCCAACGGATCCGTCAGCGGTAACGTCGAGTTCTACAGCATGAACTACCTGAACTATCTCAACGTCAGCGACGGCCCGGCGCCCGGGATGTACGAGAACGTCACCTTCGCCGCGTCCACGACCTACACCGGGACCCTCGCGGTGAACCTCGCGGCCCCCACCGCCGGACCCGTGGTGGTTTCGATCGCCGGGGCTGGAAACGCCACCTCCACGATCACGGCCTGCGGCGGCATGGCGGGATACGGCCAGTACTTCATGCTCTGCGGCTTCGACCCTCCGAACATCTTCCAATTCAGCTGGAGTGATTCGGTTGTGTTCATGAACGCCAACTTGTCCGCCTCCGAGCCCGGGTCCGCCGTTGTGGGCGACGACACGTTCACATTCACCGGGACCGACCTGGCCGGGGCCGCAGGCTCGCTCGAACTCATCGCACCCGATGGTAGCCTAACCTCGCTCGCTGCAGGCATCTCCGGGAGCTACACCCTGGACACAAGTACGTTGGTCGACGGTTCGTACACGGTGGAGTACGTGGAGACTGCCCCCTCGCTCGCGACGACGGTGCGCAGCGTCGCGTTCTACGCAGACAATGAAGCGGCGAGCTTGTCGACCCAGGTCGCCGAGCTCCAGGGGCAGGTCACGGACATGGCCGCAGCCGTCGCCTCCCTTCAGCACGGGTGGGCCTCGCGAAGTGAAACTCTCCAGTCGCTGGACGGGCAGGTCGCCACCGCCACCGCCGAGCTCGCGGCCGCGCAGGCTCAAGTGGCCACGCTGGCGGCGCAGGTCACCACGCTCGAGGGTACGGTCAGCACCGACACCGCGCAGCTCGCGCCGCTCCAGGCCGAGTTGGCGTCGGACGGGGTCCAGATCACCTCCCTCCAGGCGGAGGTCGCCCAGCTGCAGGCCGAACTCGCGCCCCAGAAGACGCAGGCACCCTTGGCGTGGTACGC
>JBARJD010000164.1:0-6627 GCA_049800095.1 Thermoplasmata archaeon
CCGGTGGGTGGGCTCGTGACGAGTCCTGCCGATGCGGCGGCGGCCCACGAGGTGCCGCTCGAAGTGCTTGTCAGCCGGGCCTTCGGGGCCGAAGCGTTCTTCGAGCTCGGCGGCCTGCTGCCCGAACTCGCAGAAGACCTGAGTGGGATCGAGGAACGCCTGAAGAGCGTCCTCCAGTCCGACTATCCCCCCCTGACCGAGGCGGTGCTGTACGCGTGTACTACCGGGGGGAAGCGACTTCGGCCCTTGCTCATGGCGGCGGCGCATCGGGCGCTCGGTGCCACTTCCACCAAACCGGTCCACTCGCTCGCCGCCGCGTTCCAGCTGATCCACACCGCCTCATTGATCCATGACGACGTGATCGACCACGCCGACCAGCGGCGGGGGAGACCGTCGGTCCTGCGCGCCTTCGGACTCCCCTCGGCGATCGTCGCCGGCGACTACCTGTACGTCCGCGCCTTTGAGTTGGCGTCGGAGTATCCCCAGGCGATCATCTTGCGATGCGGCGAGGCCTGTGCCAACCTCGCCGAGGGCGAGATCCTGCAGGAGTCGGGCCGCTTCGACCTGACCCTCAGTCGGGACCAGTACCTCCGGATCGTCACCCGCAAGACCGCCACGATCGTCTCGGCGGCGTTGGCCAGCGTGGGGGACATCGCCGGCTCGACAGCGCCGATCGTGGAAGCCCTCGCGGCGTACGGCCGGGCCGTGGGCATCGCGTTCCAGCTGCGGGATGATCTGCTCGACGCGTACGGCGAACCGGACCTGCTCGGCAAGCCGCTCTACGCCGACTTCCGGGAGGGCAACCCGACGCTCCTCTCGATCGAGGCGTACCAGCATCTCGAGGGACGGGCGAAGCTGGAGTACGAACGCCTGTTCGCGCGGCGGGAGAAGCGCCCGCGGGAACTGCTCAAGCTCCGTACCCTCACGGACCAGACGCCCGCGCCGCACCTCGTCGAGGCGGAGGGCCAACAGTGGGCCGCGACCGCGATTCGCGCGTTGGCCCCCCTGCCCCAGGGGCCCTACCGGTCGCTCCTCGAGCGGCTCGCGCGCGCCGCGACGACGCGCCGGTACTGAGCACACCACTCGAACGAAACCTACTTGATAGGTCCCTCGCCGTTTTGCCTTCGCACCTCGGTGCGAGGGTTCGATGGCTCGTCAAATGGCTCGGCCCTCCGCGGCCGACGATTCGGACAACGACGCCCCCGGGCAGGTCCAGCACCTTCCACCCGTCTGGGAGCGACAGCTCCCGCCTCCGAGCCTACCCATCGGGGTGGCCATCCTCTCGATCGTCACCGCGGCGGTCGGCGTGGTGCTCATGGTCTCGGGCGTACTCTTCGTCCTCAGCTACTACGCAAGCGTGGTCGTCCCCTCCTCCCTGGTCATCATCCACGTCGGAGATCCCGTCGGGGCGACCGTGATCGTCGTGCTCGGGGCCGTGATCGCTCTCCTCTCCTCGGCGCTCTGGCACCAGGAGCTCTGGGCGTTCTATCTGATGGTCGGCTTCCTCTTTCTGGGACTGGCGTACCTGTTCTTCACGGACTCCATCACGTTCCTCTTTCTAATCGTCCTCGCCGTCTTCATCTATCTGATCGCGGTGCGTCACCACTTCTACTGATGCACGTACTGCTCGCGCAGCTCGCGCCCCGTCGGGGCGACCTCGAGGCGAACCTCGGCCGACTCACTGAAGTGGTGCGGGCGAACCCGGCCGACCTGTACGTTTTCCCGGAACTGTTCCTTTTCGGCTACGCTCCCGGCGACCGGGTCCACCGGCTCGCGCTGGTCGAGGGGGACCACCCGGTCCGGTCGATGACGGCGCTGGCGCAGGAACATCGCACCGGGATCCTCGTGGGCGGACCGTGGCGGTCGGGCGAGCGGCCGGGCGAGATCCACAATGCAGCTCTCCTGGCCGGACCGGACGGCTCGCTCCAGGTACAGATCAAGCGGTATCTCCCCAACTTCGGCCCGTTCGAGGAGGCCACGATCTATACTCCAACGGACACGAGCACGCCGCTGGCGCTCGGGAAGCACCGCCTGGGGGTAGAGATCTGTTACGACGCCGACTTCCCGGAGGTCTCACGCGACCTCGCGCTCCGGGCGGCCGTACTCCTCGTCGTACTCTCCGCGGCTCCGGTCACCTCCCGGAGCTTGTTCGACAAGGTTCTCCCGGCGCGGGCCGTGGAAAACGCCTGCCCGCTCGTGTATGTGAACCGGGTGGGCGTGGAGGACGGACTCGTGTTCGGAGGCGGTTCCGGGGCGTGGGACTCGCGGGGAGAGCCGGTGTCGGCGGTCTCGCTTCGGCTCCCGGGCGCCACTCCGGAGGAACGCCTCGACCGCATCGAGATCGACCTGGAGGACGTTCCCAGGTGGCGGCCGTTCCGTCCCGTCCTCCGCGACGTGGCCCGGGCCGATAGGGGTCACCCCTAGTCCGAGGACGTTCACCGTTCAACCTCGCGACTCGAACTCAGCCCTTATAGCCCCACGAGCACCGAAGCCCCGACCGATGGGCCGCACCGCCTCTCTCGCCGAACAACTTGCCTCGAAGCAGCGCGAGATCTCGGTCGCGGAGTTCTTCGAACGTAACCGGCAGATCCTCGGCTTCGATAACGCGCAACGCGCGCTCCTCACCGCCGTCAAGGAGTCCGTGGACAACGCCCTCGATGCCAGCGAGGAGGCCGGGGTCCTTCCCGAAGTTTCGGTGGAGATCTCGAAGGACGACTCCGGCCCCGACCGATATCGCCTGGTCGTGGCGGATAACGGCCCCGGGATCCTCAAACGTGAACTCCCGAACGTCTTCGGCCGCCTCCTGTACGGCTCTCGGTTCCACGCGCACCGCCAGTCCCGTGGGCAGCAGGGCATCGGCATCTCCGCCGCGGTCCTCTACGCCGGGCTCACGACCGCTCGACCGGTGAAGGTGACGTCGAAGGTGGAGGAAGAGGAAGCCGCCCATGTCCTCGAGATCCTGGTCGACACGCAGCGGAACCTTCCGAAGGTCGTGAGCGAGGCGCTCCAGTTGTGGGATCGGCCACACGGTACCCAGGTCGAGCTGGTCCTCAAGGCGAAATACGTCCGGGGGCGACAGTCCCCGCTCGAATATCTCCGGGGCACCGCGATCGTCAATCCCCACGCGCGCTTACTCCTCATCGAGCCGGACGGGACCCGGATCACCTTCGAACGGGCCTCCACGAAGGTCCCCCCGATCTCCAAGGAGGTGCTGCCGCATCCGTACGGCCTCGAGCTGGGGGAACTCGCCGCGATCCTGAAGCAGGCTAAGGAGAAACGCCTCTCCGAGGCGCTTCCTCGGCGGCTGGCCGGTGTGACCCCCCGAGCGCTGAAGGAGATCCTAGCCCAAGCCGCTCTTTCGGGGAAGGAGGATCCCGCAGCCATTCATGGGACCGAACTCGAGGCCCTGCTGTCGGCCTGCCACTCGGTCGCGCTGCTCCCTCCTTCGTCGGACTCGCTCTCCCCCATTGGCTCGGTTCTCATCAAGCGGGGACTTCGCAACGTCCTGGGCGAGCTTCGACCGGACTTCTACGCCCCGCCGGTGAGCCGCCCGCCCAAGATCCGGGGCGGCTCACCCTTCCTCGTCGAGGTGGGCCTCGTGTACGGAGGCTCGCTTCCCCCCGACCAGCCGGTCCAGCTCCTCCGATTCGCCAATCGGGTGCCGCTGCTCTTCCAGCAGGGAGCCTGCGCCATTACGACGGCCGTCGAGTCGGTCGACTGGCGACGCTACGGCCTCGACCAACGGGGGGGTCAAGGGCTTCCGGCCGGCCCGTGCATCCTGCTCGTCCATGTCGCATCCCCCCGGATTCCATTCACGAGCGAATCCAAGGAGGCGATCGCCGAGGATCCCGAGATACTCAAAGAACTCCAGCTGGCACTCCAGGCGGTCGCCCGACACCTCAAGTCCCACATCTCCCGACAGATCCGCCGGGAGTACGCGTCCGAGAAGTTCACCATCATCCGTCGGATCCTTCCCCAGATCGCGGAGAAATCGAGTCATCTCGTCGGCAAGCCGGTGCCCGACCTCTCGCCCGTGATCACGGAGATCATGAACGTGGTGACCCTCGAGACCGCGATTCCCGAAAAGGCGTCCGGCACCGGCCTCAACGTGACGATTACAAACTACACGCCGCGGGCCCGGGTCCTGGAGGTGTTCGCAGAGATGCCACCGGAGCTGGTCGGCCCGCTCGCCCCGGTCCCCGCCCCCGACGGCGTCGACGCGGTCCTCGGCCGGGCCTGGTGGACCCTCCCCAAGTTGGCCCCCAACGCGCGGACCGACATTCAGCTTCGCTGGCCCACCCGCAGCGACTGTGACGCGTCGGACTTCGACTGGTACATCGCAGGTGTGGACGAATCTCACCTGCTGGGGGCCGATGCGCTACCCGGGGACTGGGACGTTCGGTTGCCGCGCCAGGTCGTCGAGGCTGCCGAAGCGGCGGAGGTCACCAGCGGAACCGCCGAGACCGCGACCGAGGAACAGGAGGTGGATTACGATGGCGCCGAAAAAGCCGCCGAGCTCGAAGAAGACGAGTGACGAGCCGGAGATCCGCATCGATGCCCTCGCGCCGACCTTCGAGTTGGCCGCCCAGATCCACGCCCAATTGACGAAGGGCGAGGTTCCGCGGATGCGTCTCCCGCTCCGCACGAAGCAGAACATCCAGTTCGCGCTCAAGGAAGGCGTCTGGCGCCTGGGTCGCAGCACCGGCACCCGCTCGGCCCGGAAGCTCGACGGGGCGCTGATGCTCCTGCGGACGTTCTATCTCGTCGACTTCATCCACGAGATGGCCCGCGACCACAAGACCTCGACACTCCGGGAACTGTACTACATCTCGGAGCAGTGGAAGGACGCCAAGTTCCACAGCGAGGACGAGTCCAATCTGCTCATCGAGGACCTCGAGGTCCTCTGCACCCGCCTTCGGGAGGACTTCCGGCTGCACCCGGAGGAGAACGGCGCATCGGTCATCGGAGACCTGACGATCGAGGAAACGAACCGCAAAGGAGTCGTCAAGAAGATCAATTGCCGGGACGACGTCGGCGACGGTGGGTATGCCCTCCCGTTCAACGTCGAGAAGGAGAAGATCCAATTCAAGGCGTCCGGCGCCAAGTTCGTCCTCGCGATCGAATGCGGCGGCATGGTCGACCGCCTGGCGGAGAACGGGTTCGACGAGGAGCAGAACGCGCTCCTGGTCCACCTCAAGGGTCAGCCCGCCCGCTCCACCCGTCGGTTCCTCAAGCGACTGAACGAGGAGCTCAAGCTTCCCGTCGTCGTGTTCACCGACGGCGATCCCTGGTCGTTCCGGATCTTTGCGTCGGTGGCCTACGGCGCCATCAAGACCGCCCACATCTCCCACTACCTCGCCACGCCGGGGGCGGAGTTCCTCGGCGTGACCGCTTCCGACATCGAGAACTACGAGCTGCCGTCCGACACGCTGACGGACCAGGACACCAAAGCGCTCCACGCGATGCAATCCGACCCCCGGTTCGGGACCGCCGATTGGCGGAGCGAGATCGACCTGATGCTCAAGAACGGAAAGAAGGCCGAGCAGCAATCCCTCGCCAAGTACGGTCTCAACTACGTGACCGAGACGTACCTGCCCGAGAAGCTCGGCGAAATGAACGTGCTCTAGTCCGGGCCGGCGGTGCCTCCGCCGGGCAGGCCGAGCGCCGTTCGTCCCTCGGTGGACAGAAGCCGAGCCTCCTCTCCCTTCGGAAGGTAGAGGCTGTGCTTCCCTGCGAAGGCGAGCCGGTGCCAGTCGATCCCCTGGTCGCGGAACTCCTCCGGCTCGAGCATCGTGGCGCCGGCCGCCCGCCGGCGAGAAGGGCCCGGGGTCGCGCCGGGACTCTGGAGCAGGAGCGTGTCGGAGGCCTCCTCGTACTGGACCCACTCCCGCGGCACGACGACCCGCATGCGGACCAGTTCCGGCCGAAGCTTGGCCTCGGTCTCGGTCTCTGTCCGACCGAATATCGCGTACTCAGTCCCCCCCACCGAAACGGTCGAATCGTAATCGAAGCTCTTGCCCGCGAACTGGAGCACGTTGAGCGAGAGTACCTCGTCCTCAACCATGGGGGGCCCACCGGCAGACCGTACTTAATCCGGGCGGCGGTCCAAGGGCGCGACGCTTCCGGCGGAACGGGACGACCTTTTCGCCGGCGGAGCGGTTATAAACGGAGGCGAATACCCCGCCTCGTCCTCGAGCGCGAACTGGATGAAACGGAGTTCCCGAGTCTGGAAAAAGCGCGGCCACATGCGCTGGAAGTGGCGGAAGAAGCGTATGCGCCGCCGGAAGCGCGCCCAGAAGATGCGGAAGGCCTAACGGCCAGCCGCGAGGGGGGCGACCCCCGGCCTACGACGCCGGTCTCACGGGCTACCACGCCAGCCGGTCGAGGGTCCGCGCTTCCTTCGTGACCTTCTTCCACTGCTTGTAATGGTCCCTGCACAGAGGGGCCCGGCGGCCTTCCTCGGAGAGCTTGGGAAACGCCTTGCGGACCTCGGATCGCGCGAGCGAACGGACGGACGAGCCGCCACAACCGGGCACCGCGCACGGCGCCGGGTCGTCGGCGGAGGGTTCCGAAGGAGTCATCGGGTTCCCGCTTCCCGAAGGCGCTGGGCGACGAGCGAGGGTACGT
>JBARJD010000165.1:0-22479 GCA_049800095.1 Thermoplasmata archaeon
GGACGATCCTCTACGACCCACAGTACTGCATGCCCTTCCCGAACGGCCGGGTCCTGAAGCTGTGGGTCGATACCGACCGATCGGCGAAAGAGATCGCCAAATTCTCGGTCCGGGATGCCCGCGCCTATCCGAAGTACGTCGAGTACTGGGACCGCGTGCTCGAATTGCTCGAGCCGGTGATGCTCGCGCCGCCGGCGCCCCTCGCGGAGATGTTCCAGATGTTCTCGACGCCCGAGACCGAGACCCTGGTGCGGGACCTGTTCCTCCGGAGCGCCCAGGACCTACTCGATGAGTGGTTCGAGTCCGACGAACTCAAGGCCGTGCTCGTGCCCAACGCCATCATTGGAACGATGTGCGGTCCCAGCACCCCCGGAACCGCCTACGTCCTCGCCCATCACAACGTGGGCAACCTCGACGGACACAAGCAGGTCTGGGGGTTCTCCGTGGGGGGCATGGGCGGGATCACGCAGGCGCTCGCCCGCGCGGCCGTAGCGAACGGCGTTCAGATCCAGACCGGGGTGGCCGTGAAGGGCTTCGTGGTCCAGCAAGGGGCGGTCACCGGAGTGGAAACCGTGTCCGGAGAGACGATCTCGGCCCCGATCGTGGCCTCGAATGCCGACGCACAGACCACGTTCCTCAAGCTCGCGCCGGCGGGTTCGTTATCCGCAGAGTTCGAGAAGGAGGTCCGGGGCATCCGATCGCGGGGCGCGGCCCTCAAGTTCAATGCGGCCTTGTCCGCGCTCCCGGAGTTCACGGCCGACCCCGGCGCTCCCAGCGATGCCCATCGTTCCACGGTGGACATCGCACCGTCTCTCGCGTATCTTGAACAGGGATACCGGGAGGCGATGGATGGTCGGTTCTCTTCGAAGCCGTTCATCGAGATCCTGTTCCAGAGCGCGCTCGACCCGTCGGTCGCTCCCCCGGGAAAGCACACGATGACCTGTTTCGTCCAATACGCCCCCACGGAACTGCGGGGTGCGGACTGGGATGCCTACAAAGCCACCGCCGCGGAGCGGGTGCTGGGCACGATCGCGGAGTATGCGCCGGACATCCGGCGGGTCGTCGAGCACTGGCAGGTCATTTCGCCCAAGGATATCGAGAGGACCCTCGGGATGACGGGCGGGAACATCTTCCAAGGCGATATCACGCCGGACCAGATCCTCTCCTTCCGGCCCGTTCCGGGCTGGGCCCAATACCGGACCCCGCTGCCGGGACTCTACCTCTGCGGTTCTGCCGCGCACCCCGGTGGTGGCGTCACGGGAGCCGCCGGGCACAACGCCGCCCAGATCATCCTCGAGGATTGGCGCCGGGCACCGGGCGCGACGGCGCCTTCGCCGGTGTAGGGGAGCGATATGGCATCGCCCCTGGATGAAGGAGGGGTCTTTCCGCTCGCTGAGATCCGTGGACGCCGTGAACGTTCGGGGGAGCTCTACGTGGAGTTCCTCCGGAACCCGGCGATGAGCGTGGGGTTCTACGCTCTCCCCGCCGGAGGGGTCGACCCGCAAACGCCCCACCGCGAAGACGAAGTCTACTACGTCATCCGGGGCCGGGCGACGATCACCATCGCGGGCCGGGACCGGCCCGTCGAGCCGGGCACCACGATCTTCGTGGGGAGGGGGGTGGACCATCGTTTCCACTCCGTCGAGGAGCCCCTCGAGCTCCTGGTGGTCTTCGCCCCCGAGGAGTCTCCGGACCCGCCCTAGCACGGCGCGTCCCCCCGGAGGACCGGTCCCGCCCCCCGAGGGCCAAGAAAGGTATCTTACCCCCCAACCCGTGGGGGGTCGGACACTAGATGGGCCGTTCGCGTAGCGACTTGGTCGTCTTCGTGGTGAAGCGCCTGCTCCAGCTCATCCCCGTCCTCTTGGGCGTCATCGTCATCACGTTCTTCTTCACGCACATCGCGGTCTCCAACCCGTGCGCCATCTGGTCGGGGCCGAAGGCGTCTCCATCGACCATCGCCGCCTGCGTGCAGAATAACCATTTCAACGACTCGCTTCCCGTCCAGTTCTACTACTACCTGCAAGGCCTGCTCAGCGGGAACTGGGGCACGGACCCTCTCTTCCATACTCCCGTTCTTCCCTACCTGCTCACCACCTTCCCCGAAACGCTCGAACTGGTGCTCACCGCCACGGTGATGATGATCTTCGTGGGCATTCCGCTGGGCGTCGTCGCGGCGGCGAGCAACGGGCGCATTGCCGACCACCTGGTCCGGATCTTCTACCTCAGCGGTTGGGCCACCCCGACCTACATCGCCGGGGTCGTATTGGCGATAGGGCTGGGACCCCTGCTCGGGGTGAGCGGAGGGGCCTTCTCTACCCCCAACTCGCCCGTACCGGTCGTTACCCATATGTCGGTGATCGACGCGATCATCGCCCTCAATCCCTCGGCCACCGCCGACGCCATTGAGCACCTGTTCCTTCCCGCCGTGGCCCTTGCGTTCATCAACATGGGCATCGCCACGCGAATGACGCGCACCTCGATGCTCGAGATCCTTCCCCTCAACTTCGTCCGGACGGCCCGGATGAAGGGTCTCGGTGAGTTCTGGGTCCTCTACAAGCATGCGCTCCGGAACGCCCTCATCACAACGACCACGGTGCTGGGGGTGACGGCCGGCACGATGGTCTCCGGGACCGTCGTGATCGAGTCGATATTCAAGTGGCCCGGCATCGGACTTTACGCGTACGACGCCATTACCGGGTACGACTTTGCGGGCACGATCGGCGTCGTGATCTTCTTTGCCGTCGTGGTGGTCGTGGCGAACCTCATCGCCGACGTGCTCTACGGGGTCCTCGATCCCCGAGTGGAGTGGCGCTAGATGGTCACCGCCACGGTCCCCTTGTCAAAGGCTGCCGGCGCGTCGGGCTCGTCGGTTCCGGCCCGCCGCCGCGGCGCGCTCAAGGGAAATGTCCTCCTCGTACTACGGATTCTCGCCGCGAATCCGCTGACATTGATCGGGTTCATCCTCGTCGTCATCGTGTCGGTCACCGCGCTGCTGATCGCGGCAGTCCCGGCCGTTTCGCTGCTCGTCCTGGGACACTCGGTATCGATCCTTCCCTACCCGGCCCTCGACGCGGGGGCGTTCCCCCCCGGCCAGGCGCCCTCGTTGACGCATCTGTTGGGTACCGACGCGTCGGGCGCCGACGTCTTGTCGAACGTGCTCACCGCCCTCCCGACGGACCTCGGCATCGGCTTTAGCGTCGCCGGGATTTCCCTGATCATCGGCACGCTTCTGGGACTGGTCGCCGGGTTCTGGGACACGCCCGGGACCCTTTCCGCCGTCGCATCGGTGGCGATTCTCCGGGTGACCGACATCTTCCTCTCGTTCCCGACGTTGGTCCTGGCGCTGGCGATCACCGCCGCCTGGGGCCGCGGGGAGATCCAGTCGGAGCTCGCCGTCATTGTTACCTGGTGGCCGTTCTACGTTCGTCTCACCCGGGGCGAGGTGCTATCGATCAAGGTCCAGCCCTACGTCATCGCGGCGCGGGCGGCGGGGGTCTCGGAGCCCAAGATCCTATTCCGACACGTCGTCCGGAACCTGCTCGAGCCGCTCGCGGTCTACTTCAGCCTGGATGTGGGCACGGTCATCGTCACCTACTCGACGATCTCGTACGTCGGCGTCGGGGTGCCTCCGTCGATCCCCGAATGGGGGAACCTGATGTTCTCGTACCAGGACTCCCTGCTCACCCAGCCGTGGACCGTCCTGTCGGTCACGGCCGCGATTTTCATCACCGTGCTGGCGTTCAGCCTGTTGGGAGACGGCCTTCGGGACATTCTCGACCCCCGGAGCCGCCGGATCATGTCGACCACCTCGGTCGCCTCGAGTTCAACGGAGGGCCCATGACGCCCCAGTCCTCTGCCGCCCGTTCCGGAGGGAGGTGATCCGATCCCCGAAGCGTTGCTGCGCGTCGAGCACCTCACCGTCGACTACGCGGTGGGCGCGGGGACGTTCCGGGCCTTGAACGACGTGTCGCTCGAGCTCCTGCCCGGCCGCGTGGTGGGCGTCGTCGGAGAGACGGGCTGCGGGAAGAGCACCCTCGGTCACTCGATCCCCCGGCTGTTGCCCGAGCCGCCGGCGAAGGTCAGGGCCGGCAAGATCATTTTCCAGGGCACCGACCTCCTCAAGATCCCGAAGTGGCGGATGCCGGGGGTCCGCGGCACCGGCATTGGCATGATCTTCCAGGAGCCGATCAACTCCCTCAACCCCGCGTTCAAGGTCGGGGACCAGATCGCCGAATCCGTGCGGATCCGGAAGATGCGCGAGCACGGCGTGACCCCGGTCGTGAAACCCGAGGTGAAGGGGTTCGATTACTCGAAGCGAGAGCTGCCCAAGGCCGCCGACGTGGTCACGGGTCCGTTCCTTCCGCCGAACGTCTCCCAGACCTTGAAGGCCCGAGGCGTGCCGATGACGAAGGAGATCCACAAGGAGGTCCTCGATTTCCTGCGGCTCGTCCGGATCAATGACCCGGAACGGATCGTGAATCTCTTCCCTCACGAGCTGTCGGGCGGCATGCGCCAGCGGATCATGATCGCGATGGCGCTGAGCGGGAAACCGGCCCTCCTCATCGCCGACGAGCCCACGAGCGCGCTCGATGTGACGATCCAGGCGCAGGTCCTGACGCTGATGAAGGAGCTGATGGAAGAGGTGCGCACTTCCATTCTGTTCATCAGCCACGACCTGGGCGTCATCGCCGAGATGGCGGACGATGTGGGCGTGATGTACGCGGGTCACATGGTCGAGTTCGGTCCGGTCGCCGAGATCTTCGACTCGCCGCAGCACCCGTACACGAAGGCGCTGCTCCGCTCGATCCCGAACAAGTACAAGGACGAGGGGGTCCTCCCGTCCCTTTCAGGGTCGGTGCCGAACCTCTCGCACCTGCCGGACGGCTGCTCCTTCAATCCGCGGTGCCCGCTGGCGCGCGACGTCTGCCGAAAGAAGCCGGAACCCGCGCTCGTGGCGGTGCCTCCGGGTCCCTTGGGCCTGGTCCACAAGTCGGCGTGCTTCTTCCCGGAAGAGGTGCCGATGATGCCATGAGCGCCTCCACGCCCCTCGTGCAGGTCGACGACATCCAGAAGTACTTCCCGCTCACGCGGTCGCTCACCGAGACGATCCGGGGCCACGCGAAGCTCGCGATTCGGGCCGTCGACGGCGTGTCGTTCGAAGTGCGCCACGGCGAGACGGTCGGCCTGATCGGCGAGTCCGGTTCCGGCAAGACCACGCTGGGCTGGCTCATCTCCCGGCTGCACGAGCCGACCGGCGGCCGGATCCTCTTCGAGGGGCAGGACGTGGCCCACCTCCAAGGCTCCAAGCTGCGCGCCTGGCGCCGGAATGTGCAGGTCGTGTTCCAGGATCCGGTCGGGTCGCTCGACCCCCGGATGCGGGTCTGGGAGATCGTGAGCGAGCCCATCCGCGCCCAGGAACCGGGCCTCCGGAAGGCGGAGCTCCGCCGGCGTGTCGCCGAGCTCCTCCCGACCGTCGGGCTGATGCCGGAGATCCTCGACCAGTACCCCCACGAGTTCTCGGGCGGAGGGCGGCAGCGGCTCTCCCTGGCGCGGGCGTTGAGTCTCCGTCCGAAACTCATCGTCCTCGACGAGCCGACGAGCGCCCTCGACGTCGCCGTGCAGGCGCAGATCCTGAACCGGCTTGTCGCGCTTCAGTCCGAATTCGGCTTCGCCTACCTACTGATCACGCACAACGTGTCGGCCGTCAAGTACGTGGCCGACCGAGTCGCGGTCCTCTACCTCGGCAAGCTCGCAGAGGTCGGGACCGTCCGCGAGGTCCTGGAGCACCCCACGCACCCCTACACGAAGGCGCTGCTCGCGGCGCTCCCGGTACCGGACGTGCGACGCCGGCGCGCCCGGTTCCGGATCTCGGGGGAGATCCCCACGCTCATCCGGCCCCCCCCGGGCTGTCGGTTCGCGACCCGCTGTCCGTTCGTGATCGACCGATGTCGGGTGGAGGAACCCCTCCTCCGGAGCATCGGAAAGGACCCGACCCACCTCGCCGCCTGCCACCGGGCCGAAGAGGTCGTGGACATTCCCCCCGAAACCCTGATCGCGATGGAAGGCAGTGGCGTCCGGTCGTCGTCGATCGCGCCGGGCAGCCAACTCGTGGGGACGACGGCGACGTAGAAGCCCCCCGGGCCGGGGGTCACTTCAGATAGTCCGTGTTGTAGATCAGCTGGAAGCCGATCCCGCTGCCCATCGGGTTCTCAACGATGCCCTGGACGTCCACGTTGAACACCTGGAACGAGGTCGGGATGGGCAGCCACGCGTCCGTGTAGTTGTAGTACAGGAAGTTCGTGATGTCGCCATAGTACTGGGCGGCGGACGCCGGGTTCGTGCTCTCCGCGGCCTCGTAGAACCAGTTGTCGACGGTCGAGTTCGAGAACTCGGACATGCAGACGTTGTACCCGCCCTCGCTCCACGCGTTGAGTTCGGTGGGGTCGTCGGGTCCGACGTAGTCGCCGGTGTAGTAGTCGAGACCGATGTAGAAGGGTCCGCCGTCCGCGGACGTCTGCGAAACGCAGACGTCCGGCTCGCCATTGTACGTCTCCTGGTACTGCTCCAGGGCCAATTGATCGATGCTCATCGGCACCAGGTTGAGCGGGATATCGACCTTCGCCAACGTGCTCTTGAGCAACTCCGCAACGGTGTTCCAATCCCCGGTCTGAATGTACTCGAAGTTGATTCCGTTGGGGAACAGGCCGTCGAGTCCATGACTCGACATCGGCCACGGAGAGTTGTTCATCTCCTGCATCGCGAGCGTCAGGTCGTAGGTGTAGTTCGGCAGATTGTTGGGGTTGTAGTCCGGGTACCCCGTAGGAATGGGACCCACCCAGTTTGTCCCGTAGCCGCCGAAGCCGTACGAGACGATCTGGGTGTAGTTGATCGCGTGGACAACGGCCGCACGAACCGAGAGGTTTGAGAACGGATTCATCGGTTCTCCGGGGAGGGTCGAGGCGTTCTGGTCCATGTAGACCCAGGGGGAGAAGCTGAGCGCGCCAAAGACGGGCGCGAGCGGGTGCACGTTCAGGCACTTTTGTCCCTCGAGCTCATTGATCTGCGACGGGCCGATGTAGGCGAACGACCCGAGGGCGGCGGCCCCCGTCTCCATGTTCTCGACCACGATCGTCGGGTTCTCTTGGAAGGAGACATCGATGGAGGTCTTCGCCGGTTGGAGGTTGTTTAGGCCGGGGTATTGGGCGGCGATGGATTGGGCCCAGTAGTCCTTGCTGGGAGACAGCGTGTACCCCGTGGAGGGGGACCAGAAGGTCAGGGTGAACGGCCCGCTGCCCATCATGTTGTTCGAGATGTAGGTGTTCACTTCGTTGACCGTAATGCCGCCATGCGCCGAGACCCACAGCGGGTCGACAGCCGCAAAACCGGGGGTGGCGACCTGGTCGAGCAGGAATGGATACGGGGCGGGGCCGTTGTAATCCACCGAGCCGGCGCCGATGTTGAACTCGATCGTCGAGGCGTTGATGACCTGAAAGGACTGGTTCCCGGCGGTCATCACGGCGAGCAAGCTGGAGGAGGGAGTCGTCACGCTGGCGAGCGTGTCCATTGAGTTCAGGAGCCCGGCCATCCAGTACTGGGAATTCGTCTGATTCGCGGTGCCCGCGTCGGCATCGTAGGTGAGTCCGGGCAGGAAGAAGTTCTCTTCCTGAAGATAGACAAGCGCCTGATTCATCACCATGCCGCGGTAGAGCGAGTACCACATCGTGTACGCGTTGAGCGGGTCGCCGTTCGAGAAGTGCTCGTTGGGGAACAGCGTGAAGTTCCAATGGGTGCCGTCGGCGGAGGTGGTCCAGTTCTTCGCGAGGAGCGGGGCCTGGTAGTTCGGCCCGAGCGTGAGGCCCGGGACGCTGGACGGTCCGTACTCGGTTGAATTGTAGAAAGCGAGGGTCTGGTAGACCTGTTGGACAATTCCCCAGCCGGGGGTAGTGTACGTGACGGCCGGGTCGAGCGAGTCGGGGACCTCGGGCTGGTCGATGACAATGGAGTTCGTCGTCGAGAGCGAACATGTGGCGGCTTGAGTGGCCGCCC
Source organism: Thermoplasmata archaeon (assembly GCA_049800095.1). GTDB lineage: Archaea > Thermoplasmatota > Thermoplasmata > Lutacidiplasmatales > UBA184 > JAKIWV01. The sequence goes on from JBARJD010000165.1 coordinate 8,047, forward strand.
GGCTCAGTCCGTAGTACGCTCCACTGGCCGACAGGGCAGTGAGCACCGCGACGACGACGGCTGCTATTCGGATAGAACGGGGATCCATGGAACCCCTCCAACGGCCAGCGCGAAGAAGAGGACCCCGTTCTTAAACCCTAGGATGGGGGGCCCCGCTCGGTTTTCTCTCAGTTAGGGGCGTTACAACGTTTCGCCTCGATAACATCTTTTACCGCGGCGGGCTGCCGCCCCCGGGCGATTCGGATGGCGACCTCGAAGATGCTAGTCGGCGGCGAGTGGGTTGAATCTTCGTCGGAGGGAACGATCCCCGTCGTGAGTCCATTCACGGGGAAGCCCATCGGGGAGGTCCCGAAGGGAACGCGCGAGGACATCCGAAAGGCTATCGACGCCGCGCGCGAGGCCTTTGACAAGGGTCCGTGGCCACGTCTGCCCGCCCGGGCCCGAGGGGAGGTCTACCTCAAGACCGCCCAAATCCTCCAATCCCGTGCGGCAGCGATCGCGGAGCTCGAGAGCCGGAACCAGGGCAAGACGATCAAGCAGGCCGCGGACGTCGACATTCCGGGCTCGATTGACAACCTGATCTTCTATGCCGGCGCCGTCCGTACGCTCGACGCGAAGAGCCCTCAAGAATTCCTTGGCGATGGCACGACGATATTCCGGCGGGAGCCGGTCGGGGTGATCGGGTCGATTACTCCCTGGAACTACCCGTTCATGATGGCCGTGTGGAAGATTGGGCCGGCCCTCGTGACCGGCAACACGGTCATTCTGAAACCTGCGAGTTGGACACCCCTTAGCACGCTCGAACTGGGCAAGGCGTTCACCGAGGCGGGGCTGCCGCCCGGCGTCCTGAACATTGTCACGGGTCCCGGCCCGGAGGTGGGGAACGAACTGTGCGTCAACCCGAAGGTCGACATGGTCTCGCTTACGGGCGACACGGCAACCGGAAAGAAGATCATGGAAGCGGCGAGCAGTACGGTCAAGCGGATCCAGCTCGAACTCGGGGGCAAAGCGCCGTTCATCGTGTTCGAGGACGCCGACATCCCCGCCGCCGTGGAGGGTGCGATCGTCGGCGGCTACGTCAACGGAGGCCAGGATTGCACTGCGGCCACCCGGATTATCATCCACAAGACCGTACGCGAGAAATTCGAAAAGGGCCTCCTCGACCGGGTCAAGCAGATCCGCGTTGGGGACCCCTCCTCGCGGTCCACCGATATGGGGCCGCTCGTTCATGCAAGTCAACAGAAGAAGGTCCTGGAGTGGGTGGAAACGGGAAAGGACGAGGGCGCGAAGCTCCGCACCGGAGGCACGGAAGCCGGTGGCAAGCTCAAGGCCGGCGCCTTCGTCAACGCCACCGTTTTCGACCAGGTGGCTCCGGATATGCAGATTGCCCAGCGGGAGATCTTTGGACCCGTGCTCGACGTCATCGAGTTCGAGAAGTTCGACGAGGCGATCGACATCGCGAACGGAGTGGATTACGGACTGGCCGGCAGCGTCTGGACCCAGAACGTCCGCACGGCACTCCGCGCCGCGAATGCGATCCGGTTTGGCGACGTGTGGGTCAACGACCACCTGCCCATGGGCTCGGAGACGCCCCACGGCGGATTCAAGCAATCTGGCTTCGGGAAGGATCTGGGGGCGGACTCGCTCAACGACTACACCGTCGTGAAGAACCTCTACATCGACCTGACGGGCCAGGCCCGCAAAGGGTGGCATTACACCGTCTACGGCGACCCCAGCTAGGGCGCGCCGGCGCGGAGAGGAATGGCATCGGCGGAGTCGGAGGAGACGGGCCTCCTCTTCATCGGCGGGGAATGGGCTCCGTCCCGGTCCGGCCGGTGGCAAGAGGTCCGTGACCCTTCGACCGGCCGGCGTCTCGGTCGGGTATCGATCGCTTCCAAGGACGAGGCGGCGGCGGCGGTCGACGCGGCCGCGACGGCTGAAGAGTCCTGGGGCACCACGCCGATCCACGAGCGGGCCCGTCTGCTGCGCGCTCTATCGGAACGACTCGCGGCCGACAGTGCCGGGATGGCCCGACTCATCGCCGAGGAAGTCGGGAAGCCGATCGTGGACGCCCGTGTCGAGGCGGGCCGAGCCGTCACCGTCTACCAGCTGGCCGCCGACGAGGCTCGGCACCTGACCGGGGAATCGTTCCCGGCCGACGCGTACACGTATCCGGCGGGCAACGAGCGACGGTTTCTCTTCTCCGTGAGGGACCCAATCGGGGTGGTCGTCGCCATCAGCCCGTTCAATTTCCCCCTCAACCTGCTCTCCCACAAGGTGGCCCCTGCGCTCGCCGCTGGAAATCCGGTCGTCATCAAACCGACCAGTTCCGCACCGTTGACGGCCCTTCGGTTGGCGAAGCATGCCGAGGCCGCCGGGTTCCCGAAGGGCGTCGTCAACGTGGTCGTCGGACCGGGGGGAGAGGTCGGCGACGCTCTGGTCGAGCATCCTCGGACCCGACTGGTGACGTTCACCGGCTCGACGTCGGTCGGAAAGAGCATTGCCGAGAAGGCCGGGCGACATGCCAAGCGAGTGATCCTGGAGATGGGCGGGATGGACCCGTTCATTGTGCTCGACGATGCTCCCCTCGACGTCACCGTTGCGGCAGCGATCCGCGGCGCCTTCGGATACTCTGGGCAAGTGTGTACTGCGTCCAAGCGACTGCTCGTCTCCGAGGCCGTCGCCGACCGATTCGTCCAAGCGTTCACGGAGCGGGCGGGGAAGCTGAAGGTGGGACTTGCGCTATCGGAAGACACTCAGGTCGGTCCGGTGATCGATGCCGCCGCGCTCGATCGCATGGACCGTCTGGTGGGGGACGCGGTGTCGCACTCCGCCAAACTGCTCCTCGGCGGCCAACGCGCCACCGAGTTCGGCCCGGGATACTTCTACCGCCCTACGGTCCTCGATTCCGTCACCGTCGAGTCGAAGATCGCTCAGGAAGAGCCGTTCGGCCCCGTCGTCCCCATCCTTCGATTCCACGACCTCGACGAGGCGGTCCGGATCGCCAACGGCACGCCGTACGGTCTCCAGGCGGCGGTGTACACGAACGACCTCAAGCGTGCGTTCACCATCGCCAAGCGGATCCGAGCCGGTGGCGTCCACATCAACGACCCCACGTCGCTGCGGTGGGACGCGCTGCCCTTCGGCGGCGTCAAGGAGAGCGGCCTCGGGCGGGAGGGGCTCCGGTACGCCATGGAAGAGATGACCGAGGTCAAGCTGATCTCCGTGAACTACGGCTGAGCCGATCGAATCGGGGCTCAGGAGGTGGCGCCCAGACGTACGACGTCGTGGTGATCGGCGGAGGGCACAACGGCCTCACGGCCGCCGCGTACTTGGCCCGGGGCGGGGCGCGGGTCGTGGTGCTCGAGCAGCGCCCGTTCGTGGGTGGAGCGTGCATCACCGAAGAGCCCTGGCCCGGTTTCCGGATCAACACCTATGCCTACCTCGCCGGGATGCTCAGCGCGAAGGTGGTCGACGAGCTCGGGCTGGCCGGGTTCGGGTATCGGACGATTCCGCACGACCCGGAGGGATTCCTTCCGTTTCCCGACGGACGGTCGATCACACTCTGGAGCGATACCGCCCGGACGCAGCAGGAGATTGCACGTTTCTCTCCCCGAGATGCCGAGGCGTACCCCCGCTACCTCCAGCACTGGGCGGAGATCCTGACGCTCCTCGAACCGGTTCTCGGGGGTCCGCCGCCCTCTTTGCGCGAACTGGCCGAACGGTTTCGGGGTCCTGAGTATGAACGGCTACTGCGCGACCTGGTCCTCCGCAGCGCGGAAGATTTCCTATCGGAGTGGTTCGAGTCGGAGGAGGTCAAGGCCGCCCTCGGATTCAGCGCATGCGTCGGCGCCTTCACAAGTCCCCGTCGACCGGGAACGGCCTACGTGCTGGCCCACAACAGCGTCACCGAACTCGGGGGCCGGGCCGGCGCATGGGGCTTCGCCGTCGGCGGCATGGGACGAACGACGGAAGCGCTCGCGCGAGCCGCGCAAGGCTTCGGGGCCGAGATCCGGACCGGCGTGGGCGTCCGCGCGCTCACGGTCGGGGCCGGCGGCCGAGTGACCGGCGTCGAGACCGAGGACGGCCAACGAATTGAAGCGCGGGCCGTCGCCTCGGGCGTCGACATCAAGCGGACGTTGCTACGTCTGGCGCCGGCGGACTCCGTGCCCGAGGAGGCCCTGCGTCAGGTCCGGAGTTTCAAGACGTACGCCACGACGCTCAAGTTCAACGCCGCGCTCCGGCGCCTGCCTCGGTTCACCGCTCGGCCCGAAGTGCCCGGTCCTCACCACCAGGCCTCGGTCACGATCGGGCCCTCGCTCGATTATCTCGACCGGGCGTACTGGATGGCCGCCGCGGGGCACCTGTCCGACCCGCCGTTCGCGGAGGTCCTCTTCCAGAGCGCCGCCGACCCGTCCGTCGCGCCGCTGGGTCATCACACGATGACCTGTTCGGTGAAGTACGCTCCACGCGAACTCGTCGGGACTTCCTGGTCCGACCATCGGGCCGCCTCCGCAGAGCTCGTGTTGTCCACGCTGGAGGAGTACGCACCGGATATTCGCGAGGTCGTGGAGCATGCGCAAGTGATCACGCCGGAGGACATCGAAACAACTCTCGGGATGACGGGCGGCAGTTGCTTCCACGGCGATCTGACGCCGGACCAAATGTTCTCGATGCGCCCATTCCCTGGGGCCAGCGGATACCGGCTTCCCCTCCCCGGGCTCTATCTCTGTGGTTCATCGGCCCACCCGGGGGGGGGCGTTACAGGGGTCCCGGGTCGGAATGCTGCCCAGGTGATCCTGGCCGACCTGCATCAACCGCAGCCCACGCGCCCCGGCTAGCGCCCAATTTCACGGCCTCCCGAGCCGCGAGTTAAATATCGGGACCGGGCTGCCCGGCCCGTGTCCTCATACGACGTAATCATCATCGGAGGAGGCCACAACGGACTCGTTGCGGCGGGATATCTTGGAAAAGCCGGGGCCAAAGTGCTGGTCCTCGAGCGACGACCGATCGTCGGCGGCGCCGCGGTGACCGAGGAGCCCTGGCCGGGGTACCGGATCAACACGTTCTCCTACGTCGCCGGCCTGCTGCGCCCGCAGATCGTCGAGGACCTTCAACTGGCATCGTACGGTTATGAAACGATCCTGTACGACCCGCAGTCGTTCGTTCCGTTCCCGAATGGCACGTCGCTGAGCCTCTGGAACGACACCGAGAAGACGCAGAAGGAGATCGCCAAGTTCTCGGCGAAGGACGCCGCAATCTATCCGAAGTACGAAGAGTACTGGGACAACGTCCTCGACCTCATCGAGCCCCTCCTCCTCGCACCGCCGGTGCCGTTGCAGGAACTGGTGGGGATGTTCGAAGGGCCCCAAGCCGAAGAGCTGGTCCGCGAGCTGTTCCTTCTGAGCGCGTGGGACTTCTTGGACGAGTGGTTCGAGAGCGACGAGGTCAAGATCAGCTTCGCCACGAATGCGGTGATCGGGGAGATGTGCGGACCGCGCACCCCGGGGACGGCGTACGTGCTGGCGCACCACAACATCGGCGTGCTCGACGGGCAGCGGAAGGTCTGGGGATTCTCCAAGGGGGGGATGGGCCGGATCTCCGAAGCCCTCGCCGCTTCGGCGCGGCATCACGGGGTCGAGATACGGACGGGCGTCGGAGTGCGGCAGGTCCTCTTGCAGAACGGGAAAGCCGTCGGTGTCGAAACGGGAACCGGGGAGCAGATCTATGCCTCGGCCGTCGCGTCGAACCTCGACGTGAAGCGCACGCTGCTCGAGCTGACGCCGGCCGACGCGGTGCCGGCGGACATCCGCCGGCAGGTCGAGCGTTTCAAGACCCGTGGCGCGGCGCTCAAGTTCAACGGCGCGCTCGACGACCTGCCCGAGTTCACCGCCGCCCCGGGCCGCCCCGGGCCGCACCACCGCGGCGCCATCGAGATCGCGCCGTCCATGGAATACCTTGAGAAGGCGTTCGATGATGCGAAGTACGGCCACTTCTCCACGCACCCGTTCCTCGACGTCGAGTTCCAGAGTGCGTCGGACCCGTCGATGGCCCCGCCGGGGAAGCATGTCATGACGTGCTTCGTGATGTACGCCCCCCGGGAACTCTCTGGAACCACGTGGTCGAAGTTCAAGCCGACGGCCGGGGAGCGGTGTCTCGACACGATCGCCGAATTCGCGCCGGATATCCGGAAGCAGGTCACGCACTGGCAGGTCGTCTCTCCGGAAGACATTGAGAACACCCTCGGGATGTCCGGCGGCAACATCTTCCAGGGGGACATCACCCCGGACCAGATCTTCTCGTATCGTCCGATCCTAGGCTGGGCGAACTACCGGACGCCGATTCCGGGGCTCTACTTCTGTGGCTCCACGGCGCACCCCGGCGGTGGAGTCACCGGCGCGCCGGGGTACAACGGCGCCCAAGCGGTCCTCGAGGATCTACCCGGCCTCAAGAAGCCGTAACCCTCGCCCTCGTGCCCGAACCCGGCGGAACCTTCTAAGACCCTCTCCGGCTCGGCTACCCGATGCCGGTCCGCAAGGCCCCTGCCGGGCGAGGGAAGCCGGCGAACATCGATTACTGGGCGCGGTACCAGGAATTGTTTCCCCGCTACTTCTGGTCGGAAGAGACCCGCCTGGCCAGCATCATCGTCGCCGACGCGAACGGCTCGACCGTCCGGGACACCTCCGGGAAGACGTACATCGACCTCACGAGCCAGTGGGCGACGAACAACCTCGGCAATGTGCCTCCCGAGGTCCTCGACGCCACGACGACCGCGCTCGCCCGGTACGGATTCCTGACCTACTTCATGACCCCGCACCTGCCGATGATCGAGCTCGCCGAGCGTCTCATCGAGAACCGGCCGTCGCCCAACCTTTCCCGCGTCTTTCTCGAGTTGTCCGGAACCGGCGCGGCCGAGGGGGCCGTCAAACATGCGGTCGAAGCCAGTCACCGCCCATTGATCCTGAGCTTCCTGGGACAGTACCACGGACTTTCGATCGCGACGAGCCTCATCGGGAGCCTGAGCTCGCACGAGCGAAAGTACTGGGAGCCGTGGGGCGGGGGCGCCCTCCATGCCCCGTACCCATTCCCGTACCGCCGTCCCCGGGGGATGAACGAGGAAGAGTACGGGGACTGGGTCCTGGAGTATATCGAGGAGCAGGTCTTGGGGCGGCAGGCGGAGCCAGACCGTATCGCGGGCGTGATCCTCGAGCCGATCGCCTGCGAGGCTGGGATCTGGATTCCGCCCGCGAAGTTCGTCCGGGGCTTGGCCAAACTGTGTGCGACGCACGATTGGTACTTCATCGACGACGAGGTCGAGACCGGTCTCGGTCGCACGGGGAAGATGTGGGCCATCGAGCATTTTGGCGTCGCCCCCGACCTCATGGCCATCGGGAAGGGGATCTCGGGGGGACTGATGCCGATCGCCGCGGTGATGGGTACCGAGGAGGTCATGGGCGAGTCGGTGGTCGCCGCCGGCACGACGTTTGCCGGCCACCCGGCGGCCTGCGCGGCCGCCAGCACGACGCTCGAAATTCTGCGGCGGGACAAGATTCCCGAGCGGTCGGCCCGTCTCGGCGCGGTCGCGCTCCGACGGATGAAGGAGTGGGAAAGCCTCCCGACCGTGGGCGAGGTGCGCGGTCTGGGGCTCTGCCTCGCCGTCGAGCTGGTCCAGGACAAGCGCTCCAAGAAGGCTCACGCGGAACTCGGGCGACGGGTCTTCTTCGAATGCGTTAAGAACGGAACGATTCCTCTCTGGAACTACGGCGACCACGTCCTCCGTATCGAGCCTCCGCTCACCATCGAATCCGACACCCTCAACGCCGGGCTCGACGTGGTCGAGTCGGCGCTTCGCCGTGGCTGAACCGGTCGGCCTTCCTTCCAGGGACGTGTCACCCGAGGACCTCCCGATTCAGAATCCGTTCCGAATCGGTCATTTTCGGAACAGTTCCGGTCCCGGATTCAGTCCGAAACGGAATATTTCCGTACATAATCGCTGTTTCTAGCATCTAAAATGAACTATTCGATGCTCATACAGGCCATACGCAATAGAACCCCCGAGATAGGTTAACAGCAGCCCGGCCCTGCACTGAGGCTTGCGAGTTCAATACAAAGGATAGAGGGCCAAACTGCATCGAAATACATGGTCAATACCCGCTACGGCGCCAAGTTTTTATGTGCGGGACGGTCCCGTATCGGTGATGCCGGCGCTCGCAAACGGTCGTGGCGGGGTACACCCTGGCGAGCCGGCGGGCCACCTATCCGGCACCACCCCCGACGGCCACCTCTATTGGGACGCCGACGTGCTCCGAACGGAACTCGACCGGTTCTACTACCGAAGCTGGCTCCTCGTCGGCCGTGAGGAGCAGATCTCCAAGCCCGGCGACTATCTCACCCGAACGGTCGGAACAGAGGGCATCATGCTCCTCCGGGACAAGGAGGGCCAGGTCCGGGGATTCCAGAACGTGTGCCGGCACCGGGGGACCCAGCTCCTCGAGGAGCCGTGTGGCTCGGGGCTCCGGTCGATCGTCTGTCCGTACCATGCCTGGACCTACGGCCTCGACGGCCGGCTGGCGGGGGCCGGGCACATGCAGTCCGTTCAAGGGTTCCGGAAGGAGGACAACGGTCTATTCCCGGTCCGCGTCGAGAGCGCCGCCGGGTTCCTGTGGGCCAATCTCGACCCGAAGGCGCCCCCACTCGCGACCCAACTCGGCCCGTTCCTCGACCGTATGGCCCGGTTCCCGCTCGCGCAGCTCCGGGCCGGTCCGACCCATACGTACACGATTGAAGCGAACTGGAAGCTCCTCGTAGAGAACTATTCCGAGTGCTACCATTGTGCACCGATCCACCCCGAGCTGAACCGGATCACGCCATACATGACCGGGGACAACGACGCCTTTTTCACGGAGGGGAGGGGAAAGTTCTCGGGCGGGTACCAAACCTTCGCGGGCGACTACACGTCTATGACCATGACCGGCTACACCCGGCGGCCCCCGCTTCCGGGGATGACCGCCGCCGACCAGCGGCGAATTTACTACTATGTGCTGTGGCCGAACACATTCTTCAGCCTGCACCCGGACTACCTGATGGTCCACAAGGCCTGGCCCATTTCGCCCGGACGCTCTCGGGTCGAGAACGAGTTCTACTTCGACCCCGAGGTGATGGCGAAGCCGGACTTTGACCCCAGTGACGCGGTCGGGGTCTGGGACATCATCAACAAGCAGGATTGGCACGTCTGCGAGCTCGCTCAGAAGGGCACCCAGACCCGGAACTGGCACGGTGGACGGTACAGCGAGCAGGAGACCCTCGTGTGGGACTTCGACGCCTACTACCAGGACCAAATGGGGCGGAACACCCCCTAAGGAGGCCGAATGAGCACCGCGGCCCCTCCCTCGGTCCCCAACCCGCCGGGGCAGGATCGCTCCCGGTCGACCGAGTTGGAGGCCGTCGACCGGCCGTTCAAGGAGGCGGCCACGTTGCCGGGCTGGATGTTCTCTGACCCGACGCTCTACGCGGAGGAGCTCCGCCAGATGTTCCATCGCACGTGGACCTGTATTGGCCGGGAGGACGAGGTCGCCGGCGCCGGGGGCTTCCTGACCGTCGAGGTCGGCGGATCGGGCGTGTTGGTCGTGCGCGACAAGGAAGACGTCCTTCACGCATTCCACAACGTCTGCCGGCACCGGGGGACTCGCCTGGTCGAGAAGAATCTCGGTACGGGCCTCTCCCACATTCAGTGTCCGTACCACGCGTGGACCTACGACCTCACCGGACAACTCCGGGGCACGCCGCACATGGCCGGCGTGGAGAACTTCGACAAGCGCGACTATGGCCTCCATCCCGTCGCGCTCGAGACCTGGCGCGGCTTCCTCTGGGTGAACCTCGACCCGAGCCCGGCGCCGCTCTCCGACCATCTCGGCGCCCTCGTCGAGCGGGCGCGTCCTTTCCCCCTCGAGCGGCTCCGCCGGGCCCACCGCGTGGTCTACGACATCGCGGCGAACTGGAAGCTCGTCCTCCAGAACGCCAACGAATGCTACCATTGCCCCGGGGTCCACCCGCAGCTCGTCAAGATCACCCCCTACACCTCCGGCGAGGAGGACATCCACCGGGGCCCGATCTTCGGCGGCTGGATGGACATGGTGGACGGCGCCGAAACCCTGACGGCCAACGGAAAGAGCGACCGGAAGCGATTCCCGGCCCTCTCCGCGGAGGACCTGAAGCGGGTCTACTACTACGTCCTCTTTCCCGCCAACTTCCTGGCGTTTTCGACCGACTATCTCACGATGGACTGGTTCCAGCCCTTGGGCCCGGACCGGACCCGTCTGATGTTCGACCTGTACGTCGACCGGGACGAACCGGACCCCGCGGTGGACGCCATGGATTTCTGGGAGACCACGAACCGTCAGGATTGGCACATCTGTGAGATGGCTCACCTCGGGTCCAAGACGGTCGCCTACCACCAGGGCCGGTACAGCACAGAAGAGGACACCGTCCACGCCATCGATCAGTACTACCTCCGCCAGATGGGTCTCGTCGGGGAGCCGAGCGAGTAGACCGGGGGCCCGCGTCGAGGGAGTCCCCGGAGAGAACGGAGGCGAGGGATGGCGGAATTCGATGCGATCATCGTCGGCGCGGGGCACAATGGCCTCGTCACGGCGGGCTACCTCTCCCGGGCCGGTGCGCGAGTGCTGGTGCTGGAGAAGCGCGCGATCGTCGGGGGCGCCTGCGTCACGGAGGAGCCGTGGCCGGGCTACAAGCTCAGCACGTTTGGCTACGCCGCCGGACTCCTCCGGCCGAAGATCGTCGAGGACCTCGAACTGAAGCGCTTCGGATACCAGCCGATCCTGTGCGACCCGCAGGGATTCTCGCCGTTCCCGGACGGCCGCTCACTGACCTTCTGGCTGGACGAGGAAAAGACCCAGCAGGAGATCGCCGGCTTCTCGCAGCGGGACGCCGCCGCCTATCCGAAGTACCTGGCGTGGTGGGACACCGTCCTGGACCAGATCGAGCCGATCCTTCTCGCGCCGCCGGTTCCCTTGGGCGAGATGCTGAGCTCCTGGAAGGGAGGCGACCCGCAGGTGCTCCTCAAGGAGCTTTTCCTCCAGAGCGCCGCGGACCTGCTGGACGGATGGTTCGAATCGGACGAGCTCAAGGGCGTCCTAGCCTCCTCGTCGATCATCGGCACTTTCGCCGGGCCGGAAACACCGGGCACGGCGTACATCCTCGCCCACAACAACGTCGGGATCTTGGATGGCCACCGGCGGGTCTGGGGGATCGCCCAGGGGGGCATGGGCGGAATCACCCAGGCGATCGCCAGTTCGGCAACGAAGTACGGGGCACAGATCGTGACCGATGCCGGTGTCCGGCAGATCCTCGTGGAAGGGGGCCGGGCCGTTGGGGTCGTGACCGAGGCCGGGGCAGTCCATCGGGCGCCGATCGTCGTCTCATCGCTCGACCTCAAGCAGACGTTCCTGCGACTCCTCCCGGAGGAGGCCGTCGACCTGGGCTTCCGCCTTCGGGTGAAGAAGATCCGGAACGAGGGCGCCTGTCTCAAGTTCAATGCGGCGCTCGACCGATTGCCTCACTATACCGCCGCCCCCGACCCCTCGCGTCTCTCCGGGGCCCTCGACATCGCCCCCTCGATGGAGTATCTTGAAAGGGCCTTCGATGAGGCGAAGTACGGCCGGTTCTCGAGCCGGCCCTACATCGACATCTATCACCAGAGCATCCTCGACCCTTCGGTGGCGCCTCCGGGCAAGCACACGATGACCTGCTTCGTGGAGTATGCCCCCACGCAGCTCCGGGGAATGGATTGGAACGACGCCCGGTCCCAGGTCGCCGAGACCGTGCTGGACACCATCGAGGGATACGCGCCGGACATCCGAGAGACCGTCCTCCAGTGGCAGGTCGTAACCCCGCAGGACATCGAGAACCTGCTGGGAATGACCGGTGGGAACATCGACCAGGGGGACATCACGCCGGACCAGCTGTTCTCCTTCCGCCCGATCCCGGGGTGGACCTCCTATCGGACCCCCCTGCCGGGGCTCTACCTGTGCGGCTGCGCCACCCACCCGGGGGGTGGGGTCTTGGGCGCCCCGGGCCACAATGCCGCCCAGGTGGTCCTGGCCGATTGGAGGGCCGCCCGAGGCGGACCGAGGACTCCCGCGACGGTTTCGGCGCCGGCCTGAGCCACGGTTCCGGAGGCCCCCATGGGGGGCGTGAGAGGCTATATCAAGGGGGTCTCGCTAGCACGCAGGCCCGTGCTTGGACGGGGTCGAACGCATGGAACCGAAGTGGATCCGAGTTTCCGCTGTCATCGTCGCGCTGATCACCGTCGGCTCGGCGGTGGGGGTGTATCACTACTACTCCACCCAGTCGACCGGTTGCGGGCTTCAGTCCACCAACCCCTTGATCTTCGACCAGGCGGAACAGGTCCACACGCTCGACCCGGACTGGGCCTACTCGACGCCTGATTGGGGCGCGGTACAGCAGGTTTACCAAGCCCTCGTAATGTACAACCACTCGAGCACGACCAACTTCTCGGGCGAGCTGGCCAAGAACTGGACCGAGTCCGCCGACGGACTCCACTGGAACTTCACACTGCAGCCGGACATCTACTTCTCGAACGGCGACCCCGTGAACGCCTACGTGATGTGGTTCTCCCTCTACCGGACGTTGGCGATGTTTGGCTCGGACCAGTACCTGCTGGCCGAGAACTTCTGGCTGCCGAACGTCAGCTACTACTCTCCCTCCAACGCCACGTCCTCGGCCGAGAACTCGCTCCTCTGGGACCTCAACAATTTCAACTTCCTTGACCCCTCCGCCGGGCCGGCGAACGAGACCGCCGTGATGTCGGCCACGAACCAGTCGTTCCAGGTCATCAACCCGTCCACGATCGAGCTCAACCTGGGCTTCGGCTACATCGACTACGGCGTGACCGTGGCCTACACCTACCTTCTGGCGGAGATCTCCAGCGTCGGCGCCACGGCCGTCGACCCGAAGATCGTTCAGGAGAACGGCGGGGTGGTCTACGGGTCCACGAACGCCTACCTCGAGAACCACATGATGGGTACCGGGCCGTTCATGCTGAGCCTCTGGGCTCCGGGGAGCAGCATTACGTTTGCCCCGAGCACCAACTACTGGGCCACGACGCTGGCCAGCGCGGAGACCTGGAACAACAACATCCAGCCTGCGCGGAGCTCGATCGAGATCAGCTTCCAGGAGGACCCGGCGATCAACGTCGAGAACCTCAAGACCGGGGCCGTGGCCGGCGCGTCGTTCGCGTACCTCGGTCCCGACACCGTCCACGACCTCGCGGGGACCCCGTGCGTCAAGGTGGAGGCGCTCTCGTTGCCCTACTCCACCACGAACGGCGGCTGGTGGCTCTACATGAACCAGACCTACCAGCCGTTCAACAACCTCTCCGTCCGGGCGGCGATCACCCATGCGATCAACGTCAGCCAGATCATCACCGAGGCGTTCGGCGGCTACGCCTACCCGTGGGTCGGCCCCGTCCCACCCGGATACCCCGACTACAACACGGCGAACCTTCCGGACTCCAACTCCTCGTACAACCTGAATCTGGCCATGCAGGAGATGAACGCCTCCCCGTGGCCCATCGGGCATCCGTATCCGAAGACGATCAACTTCGTCTATGTCGGTCCGAGCCCCGATTTCGACTTCGCCTCGTACCTGATCCAGCAGGACCTCGCGAAGATCGGGATCACCATCAACCCCGAGCCGCTCCCCCTCAACACCTACTACACGCTCGAGAGCTACGACGGGACCACAAACTCCTGCGTGGCGCAGACCTCGGCGAACGGCGGTCCCTACCCCTTCGGCTGGGAGTTCTACACCTCGGACTGGATCTCTCCCGACGACTGGACCCTCAACAATGTCTGGCAGTACGGTTCCGCGAACGAGTGCATGGGGGGCTACAACAACTCCGCCATGAACACCCTCTCCCTGATCGCGGCCGGGGAGCACAACGCCACCAAGGCGGCCCAGGACTACGCCACCATGGAGACCACGATGGTCCAGAACTACACCGACGTCTGGCTGGTCATCCCGAACCTCTTCGCCGTCTACAACGTGAACGTGCAGGGCTTGGTTCCGAACCCCATCGGAAGCTGCCTCCCCGCGTGGAACCTCGAGTGCAATACCGAATACGCCACTTGACCCGGTCGACCCCAGCACCGAGGCCCGGGCGGACGAGCCCCTCGGCGAGCCGATAGGTTAAAGGGCCCTCTCGGCCCCCCGCGCGCGGGGGGTTCGGTAGTATTCCCACGAAGGGCGCCAAGGTAGTGCAGGTCGGCTCCGGAGCGGTCGGCCAGGTCATCGCGCGGCATCTGGCCGCGAGTTCGGCCATCCGAGAGCTCGTCCTGGCGGACCTCGATGGTCCGCTGGCTCAGAAGGTGGCGGCCCAGCTGCCCGGGGGCC
>JBARJD010000166.1:0-7626 GCA_049800095.1 Thermoplasmata archaeon
ACTTGAGGTCGTTCGAGATACCCACCAGCACGACGCGGCCCTTCTCGAGCTCGGAGTTGATCTGGCTGAGCGTGTACAGCACGCCGTCCCCGCTTTTCTTGACCAGACGGTCGATCTCGTCGAGCACGAGGATCAACGTGCCGGTCCGGGCGTCGATCAGGTCCCGCATGGACGCCTGGACCCGGTCGAGTGACCAGCCGGTGGGAATGCGGTCCGACTCCTTCGTCGCGAAATGGTTCCCAATCGTTTGGAGCAAGCTGTACGGCGTGTCGACGTTGGCACAGTTGAACGCAATGAAGGTGACTCGCCCGCGTGCCTCCGGCCGGCGGAGAAGCTCGGTGCGCACCTGGCTGACGACCGCCGTTTTGCCGGTCCCGATCTTTCCGTAGATCAGCAGGTTCGAGGGCACCTCGCCCCTCAGCGAGGGGGCCAGGACCTCGGCGACCTGGCGGATCTGATGCTCCCGATGGGGAAGGCGCGACGGGACGAAGGAGTCCTGAAGGATCTCGCGGCTCCCACGGAACAGCTCCGAGGGGTTGGACAGGGCCGCATCAAAAATTCCGGACGGGGTGGTGGGAAGCGATGGGGGGCTCGCGCTGGTTATCGTCGGAATAACGGGGGGAGAGCCACCGATGAGACCGGGGTCGGCCGCCGGCGTCGCGGGAAGGTTCCCTGCGACGCGCGGACGACTGTCGTCCGGCTCGTCGACGTCTCGCCCGCGTGTGGAAGGCTGCACCGTGCGCTTCTACCCGGGCCTCGGGTACGCCGCGCAAGGGCCTTACGAATATCTACCTTTCCCACGACCAGGCCAAATTTTTCATGCCGGCTGGTTCCGGCGCTGCGACGCGTGGTCCGTTCCTTAGGAATGACCCTCGGCGTCGACCGAGGGCCCAATTTCGCGACGCGCAACGCCGAAAGACGAACTCTGGACGACTAACGAGGTCGTCATCCGTCGCAACCGTTAAGGCCGCTAGGGGTACGGCCGACCCCGAGTGAAACGGATGGCCCGAAACCTCGTAGTCGAACCGCTCCCCACCGTCCATATCGAGAATCAGGCCGTGGAGCTCGTCGAGCGGAAGGGCATCGGTCACCCGGATTCGATCGCGGACGGAGTTTCGGAGAGCGTCAGTCGGGCGCTGAGCCGCATGTATCTCGACGAGTTCGGGCGCATTTTGCATCACAACACCGATGAAACCATGGTGGTCGGCGGTGCGTCGGAACCGAAGTTCGGCGGAGGAAAGGTCACCGCTCCGATCTACATCTTGCTGGTCGGCCGCGCCACGACCGAGGTTAACGGCGAGAAGCTTCCCTTCCGCCAAATCGCGATCGATGCGGCTCGGAACTACGTCAAGTCGGTCTGCGCGCACGTCGATCCGGTCAAGCACGTCGAGTTCGACTGTAAGATCGGCTCGGGGTCGATGGACCTCCGGGGAGTCTTCGAGCAGAAGGCCGTTCTCTCGAACGACACCTCTTTCGGCGTCGGGTTCGCCCCCTTGTCCGACACCGAGCGCCTCGTCTTGGAAACCGAGCGATTCATCACGACCAAGCTGAAGAAGAAGCTCCCCGCCGTCGGGGAAGATGTCAAGGTCATGGCCTGCCGAAACGGGCAGGATATCCGGCTGACGATCGCCGCTGCGTTGGTGGGTTCGGAGATCGCGGACGGCGACGAATATCAGTCGGTCTGCGACACGATTCGTGACCAGGTCGCCGACCTGTCGACGAAATTCACGACCCGGAACGTGGCCATCGATGTCAATACCGCCGACGATCCCGAGCTCGGGCGGTACTATCTGACGGTCACGGGCTGCTCCATGGAAGCCGGCGACGATGGTTCCGTCGGGCGCGGGAACCGCGTCAACGGCCTGATCACCCCGAATCGGCCGATGAGCTTGGAGGCCGCGGCCGGGAAGAACCCGGTCAACCACGTGGGGAAGATCTACAACCTGCTCTCGAACCTGATCGCCCAGGACGTGGTGAAGGAGACCGGCGGGAATGTCAAAGAGATCCACGTCCGCATCCTCTCGCAGATTGGGAAGCCCGTCGACCAACCTCAAGTGGCGAGCCTGCAGATCCTTCCCGCCGACGGCGTCAAGCTCGCGGTGGTACGGAAGGATGCCGAGGCTATTGCGAACCGCTGGTTCGATAATATCGACACGATTCCGCAGAAGCTCCTCACTGGCAAGCTGAACGTCTTCTAGACCGTAGTGGGGGCGTCCAGAAGGCGCCCCCTTCTCCGCCGCGGGCCCGAGCCCTCGTTCGGCGTACCGGTCTAAATACTCGGCCATCGCTAGATTTCGCCAGCTTCTCCCCCCGGTCGGGCGAGGAGAAAGGCACGCGTCGCGGATGGCAGTCAGCAGTTCGACCCTTGACGCCGAGATCGGCGTCGTCATCGTCGCGATATTCGTCGTGCTGGTGGGTGTGTACGCGCTCTACCGGTACCTGAAGCGTCGGGGTCCAGAGCTCGCGGCGCGCGAGGGGAAGAGCGTGCTCGACGACCGGTCCTACAACCAGATCCAGATCGGCGAGGCCGCCGCGGACCGCTTGGGTCGGACCGGGGTCGATGTCACGACGGCCAAGGAGCTGCTGAAACGCGCCGAAGCCGCCCGGGCGGGCGGGAGCTACGACATGTCCATCGACCTCGCCAAGAAGGCGCAAGACGCGCTCGCGGCGGCTCGGCCCGGAGGGACCTCGTTGGACGGCGCGTCGCGGGCGCGGCCCGCCGTCTCCTCCAGCGTCGCCCCTTCACTCTCGGCATCTCCCTCCGTGCATCCGACGGTCTCCCCGACGTATACCGCTCCCCCCACGGTTCCCTTCGTGGTCTCCGTTGGCGATTCCGGGCGTGAGCCCGAGGCGGCGCCGGCATCGATATCCAACCGCCCTCCCAAGAACAAATTGGAGGCGCACTTCCAACTCTCCCTCGCTCAGGATGAGCTCGACCAGGCACGAGCACAGAAGTCGGCCACCCAAGGGTTCCAGGATGCGGACCACCTGCGGTCGGACGGACAAACCGCGTACGACAAGCAGGATTACACGGAGGCGCTCCGGTTGGCCCTCAAGAGTCGGCGCACGCTCGGTACCCGCATCGAAGCGCTGCCGGTCTCCGCTGTTTCGCCCTCCTCTCCCGCCGCGGGCGACTCGCCGGAGGCGGCGGCCGCGGCGAGAGCGTCGGGGTTCCTTTCCGACCCACCCACTTTCGGGCAGAAGTGCCCGCAATGCGGACGGACGGCCGCCGCGACCGATCAGTTCTGTCGGGCGTGCGGTGGACCGATCGCGCCCGCCGTCTGCAGCCGCTGTGGGGCGCCGCTCTTGGCCGGCGACCGGTTCTGTGGTAAGTGCGGCACGACGCAAGTATGAGGCGATTCGGACGCCTAGCTTCCGGCGAACTGCTCAAGGCGGCGCTGAGTTCGAGCTTCGTGGAGGAGCGCGCTGCTTGCCTGCCAGCGGTCCACGGGGATGGTGAACGTCTCCGAGATGCGCAGGTCCAGTTCCTTGAGGTCGGCGATCCGGATGGGGGGGTTCGTCAGCGCCGCGCGTACGTGCTCCCGAACGTTCCAAACCCCCAACGGCAGCACTTCTCCGGGATGCACTTCACGAAGGATCACGGCTCCGCCTTGACGCCCGAGGCGGAGTTGGGCCTCGGATACGGCGAGCCGGGCGGCATAGTAACACCCGCCGATCGACGCGTAGGTTTTCCGGCCCCGGAAGCCCTCGTGGTCTCCCATGATCACGAGCCGGTCCGGGCTCGGATTCCAGAGCGTGTTGGGGTACCACGCCTCGATGGATTCGTAGCGGAATGTCCCGGGAAGGAAGGCGATAAACCACCGGTTGTCGAGCGCCGTTAACCGCCAGAGGAGAATCTCGGAAAGTTCGGGGAGGAGCCGGACTCGGTCGAGGTTCTGCTTCCCGAGCAGGTCATCCACAGCGGTAATGCTCCACCTCGTCGGGACGAACTTGCGCTGGCCCCTCCGACCCAGGGTGCCCGCGCTGAAGGCGCGCTGGATGCGGCTGACCGGGACTCGACGGGTATACAACTCTTCGACCGCGACCGATGCGAGCGCGTCGGTGTCGCCTGCCAAGCGGTCGACCTTCTCGTCCACCCGGCGAATATCCAGACCGACGTGCTGCAGTGGCGCGGAGGGGCCGTACGGCGGAAGTGAGTCGGAGAGCGAGATGTGGCCCCGAGGAGGTCGAGAGAACTCGACGTCCACTTCGACGCTTTCCCGGGCACGGGACAGTAGTTGGATCTCTTCGACCAACCGGTTCGGTTTCTCCGCGTCGGTGACGCGGACCGGGTGTGTCCCCCGGACGAGACCGGTCCGGAAGCCCACTACCTCCTGTACCGAACGGCCGACCCACTGCTCGGGCGTGTCGTAGAGTAGCGTGTCACCGTGCATTGGACTTACCAGAGGGCCGATCGAGACTCGAGGATAGCCCACTCGTCCGACAAAGACGCCCGGCGGACAGGAGCCGTCGAGCTCGCGACCATCGATCATCGGTAGGGTTCGGGCAAATGCGTCGTACTTGAGCAAGATTGGACAGACCGGTTTGCCACAGAGCCCTTGTGCCGCCCGACAACGGAGGCAGAGCGTGGGGTCGTCCCGTAGACCTGGGACGCTCCAGCTGAGGCCCTCCACAGGAGTGACTCCCGGCAACGCGGGGGTTGGGGTTACCGTCAGCACGGACGGGGAATCGGCTGGTTGGCTACTTAGAGCCCTACGAGAGGTGGAGAAACGGTCGGACCCGGGCAGTGCCCGTGGGCGTGCGCCACCCCTTCTTCTGGCCACAGCGTCTAATAACCGGTTCGGGTGGTGCGCGGGCGTCGGACCACGGGTCTGTGGGGTAGCTTGGTCCATCCTTCGGGGTTCGGGACTCCGAGACGCCAGTTCAAATCTGGCCAGACCCATCGGCCCGCGGCGGCGGTGCGCGCTAGACCGCCTCGTCCATCTCCCCGACTAGGGGCGTGCCTCGAAGCCGGTCGACGATGCCGGAGAGCACGTCGAGGTGGTGGTCGACGTGCGCCTCGGTGTGCTGAACCGAGAGGGTCCACTGCTCGTCCGGGCCCGTTCCGCCGGGGATGAGGCCCCGATTGAGGCAGGCGTAGAAGTAGACCATCGAGCGCTCGCCGTCCACGGTCTGGAAACTCCTCCAGTCTCGCACGGGGTGATCCGAGAAGTACACCGATCCAGATACCCCGTCGGAGCTGACCGACCCCGTCACTCCCGCGTCCCGGAGTATCTGGGTGTATCCCTTCGCAAGGCGTTCGCAGAGGCGAGCCGACCGGGCCAGGGCCTCCTCCGTCAGGACGTGCTCGAAGGAGGCGATGCAGGTGGCGATTGCGAGCGGGTTCGAATTGTAGGTGCCGGCGTGGGAGATCTTTCGGGGACCGATGTTGTCCATCACACCCGGGACCGCCGCGACGGCGGACATTGGGACCCCGCACGCGATCGACTTACCGAAGGTCATTAGATCCGGCCGGACGCCGAAGCGACCCGTGGCCCCGCGGTAGTACTTCGTCGCGGTCTTGATCTCGTCGAAGATCAGGAGCGCCCCCAATTCGTCGCAGAGCTCGCGAAGCCCCGGAAGAAAGCCGGCCTCCGGCATCACGAATCCCATGTTCATCGGGATTGGTTCGGTGATGATCGCCGCCAACTCCTTACCGTGCGACTTTGCGATCGCCCGGGTCGCGTCCAGGTCATTGAACGGCGCGATGAGCGTATGGGCGGCCACCTCCGGAAGGATCCCGGAGGAAGCGGGAACGGAGTGGGGGGTTTTCGCGGGGCCGGCGGTCTCGATACGCGGCTTCACGCCGACCAGGAAGGTGTCGTGCGAGCCGTGATAGGTGCCTTCGAACTTGAGGAGGTACTTCCGGCCGGTGACCGCCCGGGCGATACGCGAGGCGTGGTGCGTCGCTTCCAGACCGGTCGAACTGAATCGTACTTGAGCCATGTTGTACCGGCGACAGATTTTCTCGGCCGCGTCCGGGGCTCTCTCCCATTCGTAGCCGTACATCGTCCCGTGCTCGAGTTGGGCGCGCTGAGCCTCCACGATCTTCGGATGAGCGTGGCCGCTCTGGAGAGCGCCGAATCCCATGTTGAAGTCCAGGTACTCGTTTCCGTCCGCATCCCAGAGGTTCACGCCCCGGGCCCGGCTCGCAAAGAAGGGATACGGCTCCAGGAAGCGGTAGTTGCTGTGAACGCCGAGGGGCGTCCAGATTTTGGCCCGCTGCCAAATCTGCCCCGACCGCGGCGTCCGTCGCTCGAACTCGGCCAGCGCTTCCGTCAATCGGGGATTCAGACTACCCTCTCCCTTCTGCGTCGATCCCGAACCGATCCGTGCCGGTGCCGCGGACCGTCTGCGAAAGCGAACCTCGCCGGTTACAAATAGCCTCGCGCTAAGAGTGTTGGCGCGGGGTCGGCATCGGCCCGGGCCCTGACCCATCACGTTCTATATTCCACGGCGGCTGGTGCGGGCCGAGGCGCGGATATGGCTGAGGCGCAGCTGCTCGAGAACTACGTCGCCGGCGGCTGGGTGCGATCTAGCGCGAAGGAGGCGCTCGATGTCCCGGACCCTTCGACCGGAGGTCTCCTCGCCCGAGTCCCGTTGTCTACCTCGGCTGACGTGGACGCCGCGGTCCGGGCCGCACGGAAGGCGTTTCCGGCCTGGCGGGAGACCCCGGTGCCTGAGCGCGCGCGGAAAATTCTAAAATTACGATCCCTGCTCGAAGATCACCTCGAAGAGCTCGCCCGGACGGTCGTGCAGGAGAACGGCAAGACCCTGGAGGAAGCGCAAGGGTCGGTCCGGCGCGGGATCGAGGCGACCGAGTTCGCCGCGAGTGCCCCGACGACGATGCAGGGGTTCGTCCTGGAGGACGTGGCGCGGGGCATTGACACGGAGCTCGTCCGTCAGCCCGTCGGAGTAGTGGCGGGGATCACCCCGTTCAATTTTCCGGTGATGATTCCCCTGTGGATGGCACCCCTCGCCATGGTCTGCGGGAATTCGTTCATCCTCAAACCGTCGGAACGTGTCCCGCTCTCCGCCGTGCGACTGGCGCGGCTAATTGGTGAGGCTGGGTTTCCGCCGGGGGTCTTCAACCTGGTTCACGGTGGGCGGGAGGCGGTCGATGCGCTGCTGGTCCACCCCGGCATCTCGGCGATCTCCTTCGTTGGCTCGGCTCCCACGGCGCGTCACGTCTACACGACCGCGGCGGCTAGCGGCAAGCGGGTGCAAGCGCTCGCGGGCGCAAAGAACCACATGATCGTGATGCCCGATGCAGACCTCTCCAAGACGGTTCCGGCGATCTTGTCCAGCGCGTTCGGCCAGGCCGGCGAGCGGTGCCTGGCGGGCAGCGTCATCGTGGCGGTGGAACCAGTGGGAGACCCACTGGTACACGCGCTCGCGGCCGAGATCAAGAAGCTCCACGTCGGGGAAGGCTGGGCGCCTGAAACGGCGGTGGGCCCTGTGATCCGGTCGGAGCACCGTGAACGGGTCCTCGAATGGATCCGTACCGGGGAGCGAGAGGGGGCGCAGTTAGTGGCCAAAGGCACCGCCCCGGACCGGGCCGACGGGTACTACGTGCCACCGGTGCTGTTCGACCACGTTCGTCCGGAAATGACCCTCGCCCAGGAG
>JBARJD010000167.1:0-1846 GCA_049800095.1 Thermoplasmata archaeon
GGGCCCGAGTGGGTCGGGGGGGGACCGACCGTCCCGCTCCGGCCCGAGGAGCCGGCGACGGTGCGGGGCCTGGTCTCGGGGGCCACCGTCCCCGAGATCCCCCGGGGCACGCACCCGCTCGGAGGGAGGAATGTCCACCGCCCCGTGGTCGTGACCGGGCCTTCCGATGCGATCGAGGCCGCCGGCAACGAACTGGCGGGTCGGGGCTGGATCAGCCGGATGGTCTCCCTCCACCTCGGGGGGTCCCCTGACGAAGTCGCCGCTCAGTTCGTTCAGGGGATGGAGACCATTCGACGCGACCAGGTCGCGGAACCCCGTCGGCTCGGGACGGACCCCGAAGCGGGGGGGTCCCCCACGGCGCTTCCGTCCCTTCCCACGCCCACGACGGATACCCCCGAGCCGCGGCCGGAATCGAGGGGCATCGCCGTCTTCGCCGGCGCCACGTTCAACACCGTCGAGGGAGGGGAAGGGGCCGGGGACGTTCGCGCCTTCCTTCGTTCGGTCGCCCGGCTGTCCGTGCGGCGTGAGGCCTACGTCGGCGCGCTACGCACCGCGGGGGAGGTTTCGAGTCGTGGTAGCGGCGCCGGGAGCTGGTTGGGCCGCCGGGTCGGCGCGGACCCCTCGACGGAGCCCGCGGTGGAAACCTTCGCGATGCGCGCCGGTTTCACCGATGTGGGCACGATCCTCGTCGGCTTCGTACCGTGGGTCGCTCGCTAGGTCGTCGACCCGGAGTCGGACGTCACGGGCTCGACGGTCGCGAAGTGTCGCTTGAGCGACATGTACTCGTCGAAGGAGATTTGTCGCCGGGCCCGAACGGCCCCGGCTTGACGCAACGACGCGATCTGATAGGTCCGCACCAGTTCCTCCACCGAACGGCCCCCGGCCCGGGGGGCTGCTACGGGCGGCCCCGACGATGTCTTCGGGGTCCCGGCCCCCGCGGGCTCCTCCGTCACTCGGGCGCGCAGCCGGGCGTACTCCCCGTCGGTAAGCTCCCCGTCGGCATGCAAGAGCTCGACGAGCTCCATCTGCCGGGGTCGATACGTCTCGAGCAACTCCTCGACGGCCCTCTCGGGGTGCGGCATGGAGGCGGACCCCCGGCCAACGCCGGCGACCTCCGACGCATGCGCAAGCCGATCGGCCAGCTCGCGGAGTGAACGCGCGAGCTCCGCATCGTCTAGGTCGGCCTCGGCCGATTCTCCCGGGAACCGGGCCGTCAGCCGGGCCCGTCGTGGCGCGCCGTCCGCGGCGGCCGGCAATTCCTGTTCCACGGAGAGCTCGTACTCCTTCCGGCGTGGCGCCATGGCCCGGCGGGAGAACATCGGGGAGAAAAGTACTCCGACCGTCGTACGGCACGGGTGGAAGGTGTCCTTGGTAACGCGCTTTCGTTCATGCGGTGCGAGGGAAGTAAGGTGTAAGCGCGTTACTCGGTAGAGATGAGTAAGTATATATTCGGCAGGCCGCTGGTTGCCCCTGAGGCACATGGTGTCCGCTAGCGCTCGCACGCACCCCGGGGACGGTCATACCGGCAAGGAAGCCTACACCGCCGAGGGCCGGGCGCTCTGCCCGGTCATGGCGGCGATCTCGATCATCGGTACCGAGTGGCGCCTCGCGATCGCGCACCGACTGCTCGACGGGCCCCAACGGTTCAGCGAGCTGTTGCGCTCCAACCCCCGTCTGAACGCCAAGACCCTCAGCGCAACGCTCAAGTTTCTCGAGAACGCCGGCGTCGTCCAGCGGACGGTGGTGAGCACCCGCCCGTTCAGCGTCGTTTATTCCCTTACCGAGATGGGGCTCGGCCTCTCTCCCGCTACGCGGGAATTCCGCGCCTGGGGGGAGCGGTGGGTGG
>JBARJD010000168.1:0-4226 GCA_049800095.1 Thermoplasmata archaeon
GCTTTACGCAGCCCAGGTCAAGTACGGTACGCGGGTGGTGGACTCGTTCCGATTCCACGCCCCGCTGCAGTCACTCCGCTTGATGAGCCAAGTCTACGAGGGAATGAAGGACGCCCGTTTCCCGGGCGCTACACTAAAGGACGAAATGACCGAGATCGGGTTCGTCTTTGGTTACAGGAAGCCGCTTTCGGGTCGACTGCCGGCGGCGCTGAAGGAGAAGAATTGGGTGAACCCGTTCGCCAAGCTCCAGTTCGCCGCCTACGATGTCTCGGGCGAGGATGTTCAGGAGTTCATCGAGACCGGCATCGCGGTGAGCCCGATCATTCAGCAGCTCCTGAAGGCCCACATCGTGGTCGTACTAGTGGACTGTAGTAAGATGACGACCGAGATCGATTCTCCGCTGTTCCGTCAGATGCTGAAGTACGACAGCGAAGTGGCGTCGCTCCTCGTCTCACTCCAGACCTACAAGCGTCAGGAGTTCTCCCGCATGAAAGCCCAGGGACTGAACGTGGGCAACCCGGTGATCTACCCCGCTATGGTGCTGTCAAAGTTCGACTCGGTCCGCGACGAGGTGCTCGTGAAGCTCGGGCTCCACCGCGGGGTGCCGGCGGGTGAGCAGAAGCGGAAGCGCAAGGAGTACGCCGAAGCGCTGCTCCGTGTCTTCATGCCGCAAAGCCTCTCCCAGATTCGCGGAGGGAAAGTGGCCGGGGTCAACTTTGACCAGGCTGCCTATTTCTTCAGCTGGGTACGGACCGAGACGGCGGAGGCCGGCATGCAGCCCGTGGGGGCGCCCCGTATCGTGCGCAAGGGCTTCTCCGCAGACGGCGGCGCGGAGCCGGATTTCTCGTACGAGGACTACGTCGCGTTCATCGAGCACTTCCGCGACGTAGCGAACAAAGTGCCGGACGAGATCGTCGAGCAGGCTACGCTCCAGCCCGCTCCCGCTCCGACGCCGGCATAGGGACGGACCCTCGATGACCGACGCACGGATGGAGGGTTCCGCCCCGGGGGGCACCGAGGAGGTCCTGCAGCTCGAGCACTGGATCTACGGCGCCAGCCCGGAGAAGGGATACGGCACAAAAGCCGAGTCAACCGGTCTGAATGGCCCGCTGTATCAGCGCTACCTCGGCAGCCACTTTACGCCGGTCCGGGTGGAGAAGACGGCTAGCGGCTCGACCGTGATCGACGCCCGGATGATCCATCCGGCGCCGGCCAACGACGAGGTGTTGCTCTCCCTCCTCGGGCGCGGGATGGCCGACGAGTACAACCGCCCAACCATCCAGAACCACACAGTTGTGCTACCCTGTGCCCCCCTTCGCACCGGAAGACTATCGCTCGCGATGGCAGAGAGCGCCATTCTGGACTTCGACCGGCGGGTTCCGAAGGCGAGTGGCCGGATCGAGCCACTTTCCCTTCGACTCCCCGTCGCGAGCATGCCCCCCGAGACCCCTGGAACGGGAATACGGAGGTTGATCACGAAGGCCGCCGTGGATACCTTAGTCAGCCGGTTCCTGACCGATGCCCACGGAAGGACTCTCCTGCTCTGCCGGGGGAGCACCCACCAGTACCGGAACGATCTGCTGTACAAGCTCGTGGAGTTGCTGCACTCCGGAGGAGAGATTCCATTGTTCACCGCAATCAGCGATGCCCCCACGCTGAGCGCGATGAACCACTTCCGGCTTGCGATCTCCTCGCGCGGAGTTCGTGCCGACGGAACGTGGACCTTGCTCGACGCCAGCATCGACCGGCCCACGCTTCAGCCGATCCGCGGCCGCACTCCGGTCTACTCGCGGGTGGCCGAGGCCTTTGGGACATGATCCGCTAATGCCGACCGGCACGGGTCCGTCAGGGGCCGCGCTGCCGACGCGATCGTGAGCGAGGGCAGCAATGGCCTCGGCGCTCGTACTCGGTGAGCGTGGCTGCGGCCTCACGACCTTCGTCGGACTGCTATACACCGCCCAAGTCCGGCTAGGAACCGAGAACGCGGACGAATTCCGTTTCCATGCGGAACGGGAGTCGATCCAGCAGATGGAGGCAGTCTACGGCGAACTCGGCTCGGGGCGGTTTCCGAAAGCTGATGCCGACTGGGAGCAGCACCCCCTCTCCTTTGTATTCGGCTTTCGGAGAGGGCACATCGCATGGTTTGCCGGGGGCGGCGGGTCGGGCGGCCAGGGATTTTCCACCGTGCGATTCAAAGTGGGAGGCATGCCGGCCGATGTTGTCTCTGAGTTACGCGATAACGACGCGGTCCTCGACCGCTCTACCTTGGCCCTCCTCAGGAGTCCAATCCAGATCCCGATCGTGGATGGCGCGTGGCTGGCCCCGGACCGTTCCAGTATCGCCGGACTGCCGCTCGCACGGTATGATCAGCACCTGGCCGTGACTTTCGATCTACTTAGAAAATTCCTGGCCGCCGACCGAGACCGCCGCGCGCGCCAGATGTTCCCGTTGTTTGTAGTGACAAAGTTCGACCAAGTCCGGCCGGAGACCTTGAAGGCTCTCACAGCCCCCGAGGGGCCCCCTGCAGGCTGGACCTCCGAAGCGCGGCAAGAAGTGGGTAAGCGGATCCTCGAGGGATACCTGCCGGCCACTGCCGAGTTCTTGGCACGGCCAGTGAGCGACGGGGTGAGACTCGCGGCCCCCGGTTGGTACTTCAGTGGACTACGTACGGAAGAGCACGGGGACGAGATTCGCATCCTCCGTCGACGGATTTCTCCAGTTAGCGGCTGGGAGCCCGAATACCCGTTCGAAGAGTACCGCGGGATGCTCGCTCGGATCGGAGAGCTAGCGGGGCGACTGCCCGTCAGGCCGGTCGATGAGGACCCCTAGGTAGACCCCGTCGGGTCGGGAAGGGCCCGGTACCGGAATCCCTCCCGATGAGACCCTTCCCGAGTCACTGCCCAGCCGGGGAACTTCCAGGTTCCGCCCTCCGGTACAAACTGGGGGTCTCCTTGGCTGAGTTCGCCGAGTTCTGCCTCGAGGTACTCGTGATCGGTCGCGACTTCCGGGGCGATAGTTCCTTTCTGGATGAGCGCCGTGAGAAGTGGTAACCCCGCTGGACGTCCTCGCCACTTGACCGCCAAGAACGCCTTTCGTGCCTCAGCGTCCCGCAGGAGTAGCCCTCGAAGGCTGTCGTACGGGGGCCGATTCCGGTAGTCTCGCGGAGGCGCGTCGAGCCGGCGTTTCTCCCGGCGACTTTCCTCCAGGACCGAGCGCCAGGTTGCCGCCGAGATCGCTTTTGCCTCCCAAATCGAAGCGGCGTCGACATTATCGTCCTCGCCGGAGCCGGCGGCGGACGAACCACCATGCTCTGTCCCTTCCGAGCTGTCTTGACCGCCGAAGCGACTCCCGCCCTTCCGGGTTCCCTTAGGGCTGACGAGGGTGAAGGCTAGAGCTGCACCGCTCGCCCCCCCTGAGGGGGGTCGGATCTGGAGCTCTTCGCAGTCTGGATACCGATTCGGGTGCAGTACGACGAATGGTCCGCTCTCCGAGGAGTTGAACAGCATCGCCAGCGCTTCGTTGACGGTCGCCACCTGGCGACGCACCGCTAGTTCACTCAACCGAACGAGAGGCGTGCCGGTATCGGCCTTCCGTGGGCGCGCCGCGAGGTCATCCGCGAACGCTTGGGCGACCTCAGCTTGAATCTGTTGAGTCGGGGTTCGACTGACCGAGCTCTCCGCTACATGGGAGCGGGATAAGCCTCGCCGAACCCGATGTGCCACGCCCCCATCGCGCACCGCTCGCTGATGAACGGACCAGAGTCGCATGTTGAGCCATGGGTGAAGCTTCCCTCCACTGACCTTGGATTCGGCAAAGATCCCGCCCCAGCGACCTTGCACGGAATCTACCCAGCTAAGGTCGTCCGGGCTGAGACGGTACCAGCTCAACGCGAACTCGCGCAGGAGCGCCCCGGCGCTCAGAGGGTCGTCGACCTCCCGCTTGACGCGTTCCATCAGGGCCTCCGATCGTTCGGCGAGCAAAGCGAGAAGCTCCGCGTCTCCGGCGCCCTCATGGAGAAGAGGTGCGAGCGGGAGCCGGTTCAACGCCTGGATGTCGAACTGTTCGGACGGGTCGAGGGCGAGAAAGCTGCGGAGGGTATCGGAATGGACTGACCGTCCGATTGGTCGCGAAGAAGCTTCTGGCGAGGGCGTCGGTCCGGGTTGGGTTTTGGAGGCGCTTGGCGCCGGTATCGACGGGGTGTTAGGTGGATCCAGAGGCGCCCGGGT